>JAZUFZ010000013.1:0-87036 GCA_045640985.1 Bacteroidales bacterium | reverse complement strand
TGATCCTTCGACGATCCTTCGGTGAAAGTTCGCTGGCAAACCATTCCACAAACCAATAACCCTTGAGACAACACCATGCAAAGATACGACTCATACAAAGACAGCGGCATTCAATGGCTGGGAGAGATTCCGAGCCATTGGGGAATGCAACGGACCAAATATATTTGGCGAGAAACTGACACTCGCTCTGAAAATGGCTCAGAACAATTACTATCGGTTTCTCAATATGATGGGGTTAGAGAATCCAAATCCGACTCAAGAAGCGAATCATTAAAAGGATACAAATTAGTAAAACAGAGTGAACTTGTTATAAACATAATGCTTGCTTGGTTGGGAGGTCTTGGTGTCTCAAAATATGAAGGTCTCGTTAGCCCAGCCTATTGCGTATATAAACTTATCAGCAAGCAGAATCCATATTTTCTGCACTATCTGTATCGTACGCCAATGTACCTATCCGAATTTGCTAGACGTTCTTCGGGTATTGTCCCTTCTAGATGGAGAATGTATTCGGATGACTTTGGTGAAGTGCTGACATTGTTACCTCCAATTGAAGAGCAGCAAGCCATAGCATCCTATCTTGACACAGCCACAGCAAAAATTGACGAAGCCATTGCCCAACAGCAAAAGATGATTGATTTATTAAACGAACGCAAACAAATCATCATCAACAACGCCGTCACCAAAGGCCTCAACCCCAACGCCAAAATGAAAGATAGTGGTGTGGAATACATAGGCATGATACCAGAAGGATGGAGTGTTCGTCGAATGGCATCTTTAGGATATTTCTCAAAAGGTGGTGGTATCTCAAGAGATAACTTGCAAGAAGAAGGAGAACCTGCTATTTTATATGGTGACATTTATACAAAGTACAATTATTTTGCGAAAGATATTGAGAATCATATACCACAAAAAGTAGCATTAGAGTCCATTGAAGTACATAAAAATGAATTGTTGATGACGGGTTCTGGCGAGACGAAAGAGGATATCGGCAAAACCGTTGTTTTTCTCGGTGACAAGGCGTATGCAGGTGGTGATGTTATTATTTTTAAACAAAATGAAAATAATAGCACATTCTTATCTTATGTGCTGAATAGTAGCTATGCTAAAGATTTCCGCTATAAAGAGTCTAAAGGTGAGATTGTCGTACATATATATGCAAATGCAGTAAGAAGACTTTTCGTAGCATTGCCAGATACAACAGAGCAAGGTAACATTGTTGAATATCTAAACGACAAGGTTGGCATCATTGACTCTGAAATTAGTGTTATACGTAAACAAATCACCCTCCTCCAAGAACGCAAGCAAATCATCATCAACGACGTAGTAACAGGAAAAGTAAAAGTATCATGAGCAGAGATTTAATAAATCAGAACATGCTGATTGGCGATATACGCCAAATCATTGAATCCGGGCGCAGGCAAGCTTATGCCTCAGTGAACACCTCTATGATTGTCACCTATTGGAACATCGGCAGGCGCATAGTGGAGGAAGAACAACACGGCGAAGCCAGAGCCGAATATGGCAAGAATCTGCTTGGGTTCTTGGCCTCTGAACTGAAGGACTATGGCGACAATTTCACTGAAAGACGCCTGCGAGATTATCGTCAATTCTATTTATATTTCAATAATTTAGAGATTTGGCACTCGCGAGTGCCAAATCTCACATGGACTCATTTCCGCCATCTCCTCCGTATAGACGAAGAGAAGGTTCGTCTATGGTATATGAACGAGGCCGCCACCCAGCTTTGGAGTACTCGTGAGTTGGAACGCAACATCCACACCCAGTACTATCACCGGCTGCTTGCCAACCAGCAAGACAAAGCTGCCGAGGTGGTGGACATCAACGCCAAGCAGAACACCGACGACAACAAATTGGAGTTTATCAAGAATCCCGTGGTGGCTGAGTTCTTGGGGTTGAAACCGAGTCGTGATTTCATGGAGTCGGATTTGGAGAACGCCATCATTGCCCATATTGAAAAATTCCTCATGGAAATGGGTAAGGGGTTCGCCCTTGTTGACCGACAGATGCACATCCCCACAGAAAAGAATGACTATTATATCGACTTGGTGTTCTATAACTATATCCTACGTTGTTTTGTGCTAGTGGATTTGAAGACCGACAAGATAAGCTATCAGGATGTGGGGCAGATGAATATGTACCGCCAGATGTTTGATGAGAAGTACCGCCCCGAGGGCCACAACCCCACCTTCGGAATCATACTTTGTGCCGACACAGACGAAGACATTGCCCGATACTCCGAACTGAGCGGCAACGACCATATCTTCCAGTCCAAATACATGCTTTACGTTCCCACCAAAGAGCAGCTGAAACTGGAAATAGAGCGCGAAAAAGAACTCTTCCGCCTACAGCAGAGCAATAACACCCAGTACATAAAGAACAAATGAAAAAACGAGTGGTCAACAAAGAACGCTGCACCACCTTGGACGGAAACCCCTTAATATAAAATAATTAATAAGCTGAAGCAAATAAAAGAGCGATTTTGCCGTTATTACTATTGGTAGCACCATAAAAAGCAATTATGTACCAACCGCCATTCAACATATCAGATGAAATGTTGTCACTTGTGGCCGAAATATCCGAAAGGATAGGTAGTTTGACCACGATGATGAACAACCAGCAGCCACATCCGCTGTTGCGCAAACAGAACCGGATCAAAACAATCCAGTCCTCTTTGGCAATAGAAAACAACACACTAAGCATAGAACAAGTGACCGCCATCGTGGAAGGCAAGCGTGTGCTGGGGCCACCGAATGAGATTCAAGAAGTGAAAGGAGCTATCGCTGCATACGACTTGCTGATGGACATCGACCCTTTGAATCATAAAGATTTGCTGAAGGCTCATGGCGTGATGATGGAAGGGTTGGTTAAGGAATCCGGACGTTGGCGCACAGGCGGCGTGGGCGTGTTTGGAGAGCAAGGCTGTGTGCACCTCGCCCCTCCTGCAATGAGGGTACCTGAGTTGATGGGCGACCTATTTGACTGGGTGAAGAAAACCAAGACACACCCACTGATCAGTTCGTGCGTGTTTCATTATGAGTTTGAATTCATCCACCCCTTTGCCGATGGCAATGGAAGAATGGGCAGATTGTGGCAAACGGCTTTGTTGGCTCAATGGCGACCGATCTTTGCTTGGATGCCCATTGAATCGATGGTGAAAGAACATCAGCAAGAATACTACGATGCCATCGCCTCCAGCGACAAAGCAGGGAATAGCTCGGCATTCATATTATTCATGCTTCAATGCATCATGAATACCATTGATGAAATTGTGACACCAAAAAAGACACCAAAAAAGACACCAAAAGATATTGTTCTTGAATTAATATCCGCTGATGCCAAGGTGACCATAGAGCAAATGGCCGAAGCCATGGGAATGAATAAAAGGAACGCACAAAAGCACATCAACCAACTAGTTAACGAAGGTGTGATAGTTCGTGTGGGTGCCAATCGTGGAGGCCACTGGGAGATAACAACAAATAGCAACGAATAATTATTTACTGCATCATGATCACATCCAACACCAACGAGCAAGCATTTGAACGACTGATAGAGAAAGCCTTGGTGGGCACTTCTGCCGAGGAACGCAAAACACAGTGTCTGACGGACATCGAAGCGCAGCAGCCCGAAGCAGGGAAATACTACTGGGGCAGCCCCAAGGATTTTGACAAGAAGACGGCTCTGGACCTTCGCCGACTATGGTCGTTCCTAGAAGCCTCGCAGTCGGATGTGCTGGCCGACTACAAGGGTAAGGACCTCAAAACGGCCATCCCCGGCCAGATTGCCAAAGCGATAGAGACCTTCGGTGTGATTGAGGTGCTGCGCAAGGGTGTGGACATCGACAACATACACCTCTCGCTGTTCTACCCCAAGCCCACGTCTGCCGACAGCGAGGCCTCGAAACAGAAATATGCGCAGAATCAGTTCTCTGTCACCCGCCAGCAGACCTTCGCCATTGCCAACCCCGGGCTGGAAATCGACATGGTGCTGTATGTAAACGGCATTCCACTGTTCACCATTGAACTGAAGAACCCCTGGACACATCAAACTGCAAAATACGACGGACAGAAGCAGTACAAATCGGCCGAGCGCAACCCCAAGGAACCGTTGCTGAACTATGGCCGCTGCCTGGCCCACTTCACCTTGGACAAAGACGAGGTGTATTTTACCACCCGCCTGAACCTATCAAAGACATTCTTCATGCCATTCAACAAGGGTCAGAAGAACGGGCAGGGCGCAGGTAACCCCGTGAACGACCAAGGCGGCTACAAGACCGCCTACCTCTGGGAGCAGGTGCTGCAACGCGACTCGGTGGCCGACATCGTGATGAACTATGTGATGTTTGACTATGGCGAGGCCAAGACCCAGAAGAAGGTGCCGCACATCATGAAGAATGCCAAACGACTGATATTCCCCCGCTTCCACCAATTGGACGTGGTGACAAAGCTGGAGCAGGATGTGGCGCGGGAAGGCGTGGGCAATACCTATCTGATAGAACATTCGGCAGGCTCGGGCAAATCGAACTCACTCACCTGGCTGGCATACAAGCTCATCAAAGTATGCCCCACTTCAATGGAGGCCAAGCGTGCCAAGGGGGTGGATGTGCCATTGTATAACTCGGTGATAGTGGTGACCGACCGCCGACTGCTGGACAAGCAGATCACCGACAACATACGTGCTTTCGGACAGAGCGAGAAGATTGTGGCACATGCCGACAACTCGCGCGGACTGAAGACCGCTATCGAAACAAACAAGCGCATTATCATCACCACAATACAGAAGTTTCCGTTCGTCTGCGATGCCATCAGCGACGTGAGCGACCACAACTTTGCCATCATCATCGACGAGGCTCACAGCTCGCAGTCGGGCATTGCTGCTGACAAGCTCAACGCCACCGTACAGAAAGATGCCGATACCGATGGCAGCGACACCGACGCATTGCTGGAGAAGCTGATGAAGGACCGCAAGATGAGTGCCAACTGCTCTTATTTTGCCTTCACCGCCACTCCGAAGAAGGAAACGTTGGAACGTTTCGGCACCCAAGATGCGGATGGAAAATACCACCCTTACCACCTGTATAGTATGAAGCAGGCCATCGAGGAGGGTTTTATTTTGGATGTGCTGACCAACTACACCACCTATCGCAGCTACTATGAGTTGACCAAGAGCACCGAGGAAAATCCGCTGTACAACAACGAGAAGGCGCAAAAGAAACTGCGCGCATACGTGGAGCGCGAACCCAAGACCATAGCGGCCAAGGCCGAGGTGATGCTGAGCCATTTCGACAGCAAACTGTTCCGCAGCCACAAGCTGAAAGGCAAGGCCAAGGCTATGGTGGTGACCAAGGACATACAATGTGCCATTGAGTATTATCTCGCACTCAAAAAACTGGCTTCAGAAAAAGCCTTGCCCTACGGCATACTGATAGCCTTCAGCGGTGAGAAACAGCTGGTCAAGAGCGCACCAGACCACGAGCCATCAGTCTCAATGGCAGCAGAAGGCGAATCTGCCTACAAAATAATCTATACCGAGGCTGGTCTGAATGGTTTTCCCGAAAGTCAAACGGCAGAGAAATTTGATTCGGACGATTACCGCATACTGGTGGTGGCCAACAAATACCTGACAGGTTTCGACCAGCCCAAGCTCTGCGCCATGTATATCGACAAGCCTTTGGACGGTGTGCTGGCTGTGCAGGCTTTGTCACGATTGAACAGAGCCGCTCCCGATTTGGAGAAACTGAGCGAGGACTTGTTTGTGCTGGATTTCTACAATACCAAAGAGGGGATGAAAGATGCCTTCGACCCCTTCTATACTGCCACCACGCTGTCTGAGCCTACAGATGTGAACATCCTCCATCAGTTGAAATCCACATTGCTGGGATTCGGTGTATTTGACATGGATGAGGTGAACGAGTTCATCGACCTGTACATTCATGGCGCACCCGCCGACAAATGGGCTCCGATACTTGACACTGCAGCACAACGGTTCAACACAGAGATAGAATGGGCAGAAAACGGCAAGGCCGATTTCAAGATGAAGTGCAAGCAGTTCGTGAGAATCTATTCCCGCGTGGCCGCCATTATGGAATACGAAGTGGCCGATTGGGAGAAATTGTTCTGGTTCTTGCGATTCCTGATACCCAGCCTGATAGTGAACGGCCCGGATGCTGACCAGATGAAGGATCTGCTGGACTCAGTGGACCTGAACACATACGGACTGCGCCGCACCGCGCTGAACGAACCTATTGCACTTGATGCAGCAGAGACTACATTGGATCCGCTGAAACCTGTGATGGTCCATGCCGGAGGAGACGACGAACCCGAGAAAGACCCGCTGGAGCAGATTCTGAAAGAATTCAACGAGCGGTGGTTCAAGGGCTGGGACGCCACCCCCGACGACCAAAAAGCCAAACTGATAAACGTGGCAAAAGCCGTAGCTGCCGATGAAGACTACCAGACTCTGGTGGTGGGCAACCCTGACCAGCAGGCGGTGACTGAGGCTATGATTGCTATTGTTGACCGCATCATGAGGAAGCAGCGCAAAGGCGACTTGTCGCTCTACAAGGAATACCAACAGAGCAAAGATTTCAAACATAACTTTATACGGGTGATAGACAAGTTGTTAAGTGATGTGGAATACATAAGATAGTCCTTTCTGGAGGATGGGGTCCGATATAGTTTGTGATATTTCCAGTATGATTTTTGTCTGTAGAGGATGATCCGCACGAAAGTCATAAGTGCACATTAGTACTAAACTCGAATCTGTCCATTCAGTTTCAACCTGAAAGCTATCTTTTTCGCGGCTTAATACCGCCGATGTCTGGCTGGTAACTCTGGGGTATCTCTCTGGTAACTCCCTCTTCCGGCTCTCTGTGGGACAGCAAAACGACACCGAAGATCAGGCCTTGCATGGGGCATAGGTTAGAGGAATATGTTATGTCGTTTGGAGGTAATAACGTGCAACTTGGCCGAACATTACAACGATATGGAAAAAATGTGCGAAGAAATCTGGTGTATAATAACAAAAAAATATGTGGGAAGTGGGTATATATCAAAAAAAATGTGTATCTTTGCACTACTTCCGCGCGGATGAGAACGGGCGGGAACGGTTCAAAATCAGTAGAATGAAATAATAACGAAATACAAAGAGATATGCAGATTCATCTTGTACAACATAATGTGGTGACGGCTGAGCCGGAAGAAAACCTGAAATGGATTCTTGAAGAGTTGGATACCCAGGAGTCGAAGGATGCGTTGCTGACGGTGTTCCCCGCCTGTTCGCTGTGCGGATATCCGCTGTTTGCCGCCGCCGCTTATACTGACCTTCAGAAACGTACTCAGGCGGTACTTCAGGAATTGGTACAGCAGTCGGAGCATAGGGCATTTCTGGTGGGTATGCCGTTGCAGATTCAGGACAAGGGCTTGTGCAATGCCATCGTGTTTGTGCAGAACTGTGCCATAAGAGCTATTGTGACCAAGAAGTATCTTGCTCCGGACGAGCAGAAATATTTCGTAAGAGGAGAAGGTGTGCAAGTGATTCAGTATCAGAATCAGCAGCTGGCTATCGGCTTCTATGAGGACTTGAAGGAACTTGGAAAATCGCATATCGAACAGCCCGACGTGGTGGTGTGCTGCGGTTGTAATGTGTTTGACTACAACAAGCCTTACCGTATTCGTTACAGAATGCGCAAGATAGTGGAAAATCTGAATGCGTCATTGGTGTTTGTAAACCGTACCGGAGGCGAAGGTCCGTTCCTGTACGCAGGCGGTTCTCTGGCGATGAATGCTGCCGGCGGAGTACTGATGCAACTGCCATATTTTGAAAAACGCAGCGCGAGTGTTGATCTGCAGCTTCTTGATACCATGGAGGACGAAAAGCCCGAAGCTGTGGAGCTGGTCTATAAGGCTCTGGTAATGGGTATAAGAGAATATTTTGTGAAGAATCATCAGACACGTGCAGTTCTGGGATTGAGCGGAGGCATTGACTCGGCACTGGTGGCTGCACTGGCGGTAGATGCGCTGGGCCCGGAGAATGTACACGGTATATTGATGCCGAGTCAGTATAGTACCGATCATTCAGTGAAAGATGCTGAGGATCTGGCACATAATCTCGGGATGTCGTATGATATCGTACCTATTAAACCGATGTTCGACCAGCTAAGAGAGACGATGCGGCCGGTGTTTGGAAACATGGCGGAGGATGTGACGGAAGAAAATATGCAGGCACGTATCAGGGGACTTATCGTGATGAGTTATGCCAATAAGTTCGGTGCGCTGGCTCTGAATACCACCAACAAGAGCGAAGCGGCCATGGGATACGGTACGTTGTACGGAGACTCCTGTGGTGCATTGGCGGTGATAGGGGATCTTTACAAGACCGAGGTTTATGAACTTTCAGAATATATCAACCACGACGGGGAACGGATTCCTCATAATTCCATCGTAAAAGCTCCTTCGGCAGAGTTGCGGCCGGGACAGAAGGATAGTGACAGTCTGCCTGACTATGGTGTGCTGGATCAGATACTGAACTTGCTTCTCGAAGAACAGATGTGTGCAGAAGAGATTGTAGAAGAGGGATTTGATGCAGAACTGGTGGCTAAGGTGCTGCGTAAGGTGAAAATCAACGAATGGAAACGCCTTCAGTTCGCGCCTCAGTTGAAAGTATCTCCGTGTACCTTCGGTCTCGATAGAAGAATGCCGATAAGTTAGGCATTCTGAAAAGGAAATTTCAGAAGACTTCCTATTCTCGGGCGAGCAATTCTCGGGCTGTCTGTAACGCGGCAGCCGTAGGAGGATTGGTGCTCAGCATGACAGCAATTTCGGTTTCTCGTTCCTCTTGGGAAAGCGGTCTGATGTGACTGGTGGTGGCTCCGGAAGCGTCTTGTTTATAGACTTTCAGATGCTGTGAGGCCTGTGCGGCAATCTGTGGCATGTGGGTGATGGTGATGACCTGCATGGATTGGCTCATAGCCCGCATGATATCGCCTACAGCAGCGGAGATGTCGCCCGAAATACCCGTGTCGATTTCGTCAAAGATGATGGTGGGCAGCAGTCCGCGGTTGATGATGAGCGATTTGATGGCAAGCATCAGTCGGGAGAGTTCTCCCCCCGAAGCGACTTTGGAAAGTTCCCTGAGCGTTCCTCCCTGATTGGCATTGAAAAGGAAGGCGATGGAGTCGTGACCATTGGGTGAATAGTCGGCTGCGGGAACGATGGAGACCTGAAGTTGGGCATGAGGCATTCCGACATTTGCAAGAATAGGACGTACCTGCTGTTCAATGAGGCGGGCGGATTTTTTGCGGGAAGAGGTGAGTTTCTGAGCGAGGAGTTGGACTTTCTGGAATGCTTTATCAACCTGTTCCATAACGGCCTGAATCTGGTCATCGTTGGATTCAATAAGAGCCAGTTTCGCCCGAGTATCCTCCCTGAAGTTGATAAGGGAAGGAAGGTCGGGGAGATGGTGCTTCTGCTCAAGGTGATATATAAGGTCAAGGCGCTCCGATACCTGCTGTAACCGTTCGGGTGAGAACTGAAGTCGGGAATAGAAGTGCTCGATGTCTGCAAAGATGTCGGTAAGTTCAATAATAGAGGAGTTGAGCCGTTCCGATAGTGGTTCAAGTTCAGGACAGTAGGGAAGTATTTTGGAAAGTTGAGAATGTGAAAGGTTGAGTGACGGCAAAGCGGCTGTGTCGTTAAGTGATGAGATCTGTAGGACGCTGGTGAGAGTCTCCGTGAGGGTCTCAGAATGTGAAAGCAGTATTTGTTCTGCTTCAAGTTCTTCCTGTTCGCCTTCAATAAGTTTTGCCTGATCCAGTTCCTGAAGCTGGAACTGGAGGTAATCTGCGTTCTGGCGCGCGTTATTGGTCTGAGAAACGAGGGTTTCGAGCTGGTGCTTGAGCTGGATATACTGATGAAAGGCTTCGGTATATTGCGGAATCAGTTCTGGCGTGTCGGAAAGCTGATCAAGAAGTGCCCGCTGAAATTGTGAGTCGGTGAGAGTAAGGGTTTGATGTTGTGAGTGAATATCGATAAGGCGAGTCCCAAGATCCTTGAGAACGGAAAGTTGTGTGGGTACATCGTTGATGAAGGCTCTGGATTTTCCAGTAGGGAGAATTTCGCGGCGCAGAAGGAGCGAGACTGGATCATAGTCCAGGTCGTTGTCGAGAAAGAATTTTTCAAGATCCAGTTCGTGAATGTCCCACTCAGCTTCCACTACGCATTTGCGTTCTGCATTACCCAGTACCTGTAGGTCGGCACGTTGTCCAAGCAATAGCCCGAGCGCACCGAGAAGAATGGATTTTCCAGCACCCGTCTCGCCCGTAATAGCCACAAATCCGTCATTGAAAAGAATGTCGCTTTCCTGGATGAGTGCGTAGTTTTCAATATGAAGTGTGCGAATCATAACAGCAACATTAGGTTAGTCAAGAAGGGGAAGTATGCGATGAAGGGCTTCGATAAAACGGTCGATTTCTTCCGTGGTGTTATAGATGGCGAAAGAGGCACGGACAGTACCTGGAATATGAAAGTGATCCATAATAGGCTGAGTGCAATGGTGTCCTGTGCGGACAGCGATGCCGAGTTTGTCGAGGAGCGTTCCCACATCGTATGGATGGGCGTTGCCTACAAGGAAAGAAATAACGGAAGTCTTTTCCGGGGCTGAGCCGAAGAAGCGTATGTTGGGAATGTCGGTAAGTTGAGCCATGGCATATTTCAGGAGGTCTGTCTCGTGGTTGAAGAGGTTCTGTATTCCGACAGATTGCATAAATTCGATAGCTTTTCCAAAGGCAATCACGTCCCCAACAGAAGGAGTGCCAGCCTCGAACTTGAATGGAAGTTCGTTGAATGTGGTATGTTCGAAGGTGACAGTCTTGATCATTTCACCACCACCGTGGTAAGGTGGAATTTCATTGAGTAATGCCTCCTTGCCATAGAGAACGCCCACTCCCATAGGACCATACATTTTGTGACCGCTAAAACAATAGAAGTCGCAATCGAGTGCCTGTACATCAACAGGAATATGAGAAATAGACTGGGCTCCGTCAATTAGTACTGGAACGTTGTGGGTATGTGCCATACGGACAAGTTGCGCAACGGGGTTAATGGTTCCAAGGGTGTTGGATACATGGTTTACGGCAAGCAGGCGTGTTCGGGGAGTGAAGAGCCGTTCGCAGGCTTCCAGGTCGAGAACTCCTTCTTCGCTGAAAGGAATTACCTTGAGGGTCGCTCCGGTGAGTTGCCAGGGAACAATATCGGAGTGGTGTTCCATTTCGGACACGATTACTTCGTCTCCTGGATGGATATATTTCCGGCCAAAGGATGAGGCTACGAGATTGATGCTTTCGGTGGTGCCTCTGGTAAAGATGATTTCGTGGGAATGAGCTGCGTTGATGAACTTGCACACCTGACGGCGGACGTTCTCAAACTGTTCGGTAGCCGCAGAGGCAAGATAATGCGCTCCTCGGTGGATATTCGCGTTTTGGGTCAGATAGTAGTTGGAGAGCGCCTCGATGACGCTGAGAGGCTTCTGTGTGGTGGCCGCATTATCGAAATATACCAGCGGGTGACCGTAAATCCGGGTATTCAGGATTGGGAATTGATTGCGTATATCCATGTCGGAAACAATTATTGTTGGGTGGCCTTGTATTGGATGAACATGATTAGAACGATTACCAGAAGAGCAATCAGCATAATGTAGAATGCTATAGAACATCCCTTTTTTGGGGTGGTCTGGCTTTGCAAATCAAATCGGTTCCAACTCATTTTCTGTATTTTTTTAAGACGGCTTTGATTATGATAAAGATGACACCAGCACCCGCAAGTATCAGAATGATGGTAGAGAGCTGTTTGCTGTATTGTGCGATTACAGAAGGATCAGCTGCCTGATAGGCAAGATAGCCCAGCAGGGCGAGAATGCAGTTCCAGGCGAAAGCTCCGATAAAGGTAAACAGGGCAAAACTACCCACGTTCATCTTGGAGAGACCGGCAGGAATGGAAATGAGCTGTCGCACCACAGGCACCAGCCGGCCGATAAGTGTGGATATATTACCGTGTTTGTTGAAATAATCCTCGGCTTTCTGCATCTTCTCTGCGCTAAGCATGCAAAGATGTCCTAACTTAGAGTCAATAAAGTCATAGATAATCTTACGTCCCAGCGAACGAGAAAGAAAATAGTTGATGAAAGCACCGAGCATGGCTCCCAGCGTACCAACAAGTACAATAAGCCATATCTTCATGGAGCCAGCACTTTCGGGGTTGGAGGCAACATAAACGGCTGGCGGAATGACTACTTCTGACGGGAAAGGTATAAAGGAACTTTCAATGGTCATGAGTATTCCCACGGCAGTATAATTCATATTGGCATCGTACAATTGCAATGCCTTTGAAACAAATCCAGAAGTGGCACTATCGGAACCGTGCACTTGCTCCGCTACATTCTGGGCGAATGTGTGTCCCCCCAGAGCGAAGATCATCAGCAGTAAGAATATTTTGTGTTTCATATTGGTATTAATCGCTGTTAATAATATTCATAACATCAATATCTGAGCCCATTTCGGGGCAGAGTTCAAAGAGTTCGTTGATGCGTTCGGGAGCGTTGGTCATACAGGCCCTCACTACGTTAAACAATCGGTTGCGGAGTCCCATTCGGTAAAAGCACAGCGCCATCCGGAGATAGAAGGGAAATGTGTTGTCAGCATTAATCACACCTTCCTGAAGCAGTTCTGCAGCTTCTTCGTAACGTTCCGAATCAATCATCAAATCACTATAATCAAGCCAGAAACCTTCCTGAGTGGGGTCCAACTTAATGGCACATATATATAGTGGCTCAGCCTCATCGGGATGGTCGAAATAATGATGGATGTAGGCCGTCCGGCATGCGAAGTCTGGCGATTCTGGGTTGATTGCCATGGCATGGTTGGCATGGTCAATTGCGGTGCTGTAGTCGTGGAGACCACAGTAACATTCGCTGGCAGCCATCCAGGCTTCCGCAAAAAGCGGGTCGCTGTTGAGTGCCTTCTTATAGTAAATTACAGCCGACTGGAAATTGTGGTTGTCCTGATATATCTGACCGATAAAGAACAGCGATAGGGCTGGATTCGGGTCATATTCGAGTCCTTCGCGGAGATAGGAAACGGCCTTGGATGGGTTGCCGAGATTCAGGTAGCACGAGGAAAGGTTGTGGTAGGCCGGAAGGTTATCAGGGTTGATTACAAGAACATATTCAAAGGCATCAATGGCTTTTTCGTAGAGCCCTATCGAAGAGTAGGCAAGACCGAGACTGTTCCATCCCCATTCAGAATAGGGGTGGCGTGTAACGAACTCGTCGAAGTAGGTTATCGCTTCATCGTACTGCTCCAGCCGGTCGTAGGTGATATAGAGGTTATTGATTACCTGCGAATCGGAAGGCTCAATGTCAAGCGCTTTCTTATAGTATCGTTTGGCAGAGTCAAAATCCTCAAGTTTGGTATATTCTTCTGCCATGTTGGAATAGATGATATTGAGTTCAAATCCGTCGGCAGAAGCTTCCTGAAGATACCGGATAGCCTCGCGTGGTTGGGAAAGTGAACTATAGACAGCACCTAAGGTATATTTGATGTCGGTGTTGTCTGGTTCGATGGCTTCCAGTTCCTTGAGAATCGATAGAGCGGAATCGTAATGGCCGTCAACCGAAAGAAGCTGAGCCTGCCGGAGATTGATTTCGTTGGAGTGAGGGTAGAGCGAAAGCGCAAAATCAACAGCTTTTTTCATATTGGAAATGTCTTCGTTTTCGAGGTAATAGTCGATGATAATTTCCAGTTCCTCTACATCAAAGAATTGTTGCGTCTGGTTTTGACACATTTTTTCAAACTCCAGGACGAGATCTCGAACCTCGGAATCGTAATTTCTAAATCTGTCAGTTTCCATAATCAACTAATTCTCAATAAGAATAACTGGGTGATGGCACCCAAAATGATAGTACAAAGATACGAAGTATTTTTTGAATAAAGACGTGGTAAGGCAAATATTTGTTCACAGGATTTTCAACAATTCCAGGTTCTGTACACACGGATAAGCCGTACTTATAAGGGAGATACCACGGCCTTACCTGCACGAAGGTTAGAAACTGAAACGGAGTGTAAGTCCGCCTTTGGTGGTAGAGTTGGGGTAGGAGTTGTAGATATAGGGATTGTTGATGTTGGTTCGGAAGAAGGCTTTGAGAGTCATGGTTGAGGAGAGCTGGTATTCTCCGGAAATTTCTGCCATCCAGGAGCCGCTTCCTGCGGATATCTGGCTGGAGTTTGCGTTAGGGTATTGGTTGATTTTGCGGATTTCGGTCTTGTTGCTGTTATATGTGAGGTTGAGCTGAAGCACAACATCGCTTTTGAGATTGTGGATTTTATCAGCGGTCTTGATGTTGATTTCTACGTCTTTGAACCGGTATCCAGTTCCTACGGTTACTCCGTCGCGGGTAGTTTCTGTGAGTTGGTTGTTGCTGAAACTGAGGGCAAGCAGTCGGCTTTTCTGGACAGAGAAGTTGAACTGGAAGCTGTTTACCATACTGAATGAGAGTCGGAGAAGAGGGCTGAACTGTTCTGAAATCTGTACGCCTTCCATGCTGACAGGGGCGATATAATCTCCAGAGCCGTTGAGTACGGTTTCGGATCCGTAGTCATAATTCCGGGTTCCTGAGATGGCGGCATCGGTATAGAAGTTGCTGATGCTGTATGTGGAGGAGTATTTATGGGCGATAGAGATATTCGTGAACCATTTCTTGAGGAACTTGATTTTGTTGAGGCCCGTATAATTGACTGACCAGTTGGGTAGTGGCATTTTGGCGAATGGAGAGAATCCTTGAACTGATTTTCCACCCATGTAGGTGTTGAGGAACGAGGTGAGCAGTACGGTCTGCTGGTTTCCAGAATATCCGGCTGGGTAGTATTGTCCGGTTACGGTGTCCTGTATGAACTGGTCGCTGTATGGGTCAGGATTGAGGTTAGCGAGTTGGGTCGCCACGGCCATGCGGTTATTGAGGAATGTCTGGTAGAGTTCTTCGTTATCTGTAAAGGCGGAGCCCATGGTCCAGCAGGTGGTCGTGTAGGAACCAGTCATAACGTAGGATAGGGGACCGTCAATCATGTCCATAACTGAGTTATACTTATAATAGTATTCTTCGCGGGAGGCGTAGTTCTGGCTTCCGTTGATTTCAATCCGGAAGTCGCGTATGGGTTCGAGGGTGGCTTGATATGAGAGTACTTTGTTGGTAGAGTTCTGGTGCGGGGCGTTGAGGAGTGTGTCAATAGAGAGCAGGTCTTGATTGCGAAGGGTTTCCACGATTGATGTATTGGTACCGAACACAAATCCGGGTCCTGGGTTCCAGGCGTAGTTGGGATCCATACCGAAGAAGGTGGCCTCTCCCATAAATCCGGGAATGATGGCGCCTGAAGATACGGAGTATTGGAGGTTGGCGGTTTTGATTCCGGTAATGAATCGTACACCGAAATAGAGTACTTCACGGAGTGCTTCGTGAATCTTTTCGCGGTGGATGGAGTCTTTCTGGGATTGGGTAAGCAAGCTGTCTGGAATGGATTTCTTGACAGGCTGAAGACCTGGCTTTTTTCCGCGTTGGGGTGGGGTATTGGAACTTTTGGGGGCTTGGGCTTTCTTGATGAAAGGGAATTTGTTGTATAGCGTACTCATATTTGCGGAAGCGCTGGCCTGGATCTGTGTCGCATTCTGAATGGTAGATCCCATGGAGGCAAGTGCCTGGGTTGTTCCTTCGTAGTTATAGCTGGTACGATAAACGATAGGAGTTTGTAGGAAATCCATGTAAGGAAGTTTATTAATGGGTACGTTCCAGGTAATTTTAACGTTCTGTTGGAAATTTTGCATTGTACCTCCATTCATGATGGAATTCATGATAGAGTCTTTATAACCTTCCTGGTCAATGCGTCCGATTGGTTCATCGATGCGGGCGTTTGCCCCTGCGGTGTATTCAAGTTTGATACTGCGTGCGAGGTCATAATTGAATCCGTAGTCTCTTCGCCAGGTAAACTGCTTGAAGTAGGTCGGGTTCATGATGATAAGTGCAGCCGATTTGTTGCGAAGCTGGGTCTCCTCATAGTCGCGGTAAATCTCGGTGGAGAAGGTAAGGTTCTTTGGCTGGTAGTAGAAATTGAAGTCTTTGATGAACTTGAGGTTTTTGTTCTGGAAGAGCTTTATATTGCTAAAGGGCTTGACCTCCTTAGGGGTGGTGTTGAAGCTGTAGTTGAGGGTTCCCCGGTGCAGGTCTTTGTTGAAATACTGGATTTCGTCATCGGAAGAGCGTTCTCTGGAGTAGGCGTAAGAGAGGGAAAAGTTTGCGAGGTCGTAGAAGTGTGGATTGAGTGCGGCTTTACCTGTCCGTTCTTTGCGTATGTTGGTGAGGGTAAGGTTGGTAGTGGAGTGCCGCTCCTGGGTGGCAAGTTTGATGGAATCCTGTTCTGCCTGGGTCTGATAGGTCTTGAGGTCATCCGCAAGAAGCACATCTGGGTCGAGGGGATTGTATTCGGGGGATCCTATCTCGTTGTTGTAGTCGAGATAGAAGGGGATGTGAACACTCCATTTTTCAGGAAGGAACTTTCCTAATTCCAGGTCGAGGGTGGCCTGGGTGTTGAGATTGTTGACCAGCTCAAGATTGGTGAGGTTGTCTTCAAGGTTGCCAAATCCTGCGGTGGTGTAGGCTCCATATAACGAGAGGTTACCTATATCTGCGAGGTTGGTTCTGGCTAACGCCATAGCGGTCCATCCACCTTTATTGGTATAGTCGGATAGACGGAGCTCGTTTACCCAGATGATGGCGGATTTGGGCTCCATATCGTTTCCATCGGTAACACTTTGTTTACGGGGATTCCTCACACCGATCATAATGACTTTTACCTTACCCAGATTTGGAGTTCCCAATACAGAATATTTCCTTCCACTGTTGTATTCTGAATAAATCTGTGTTGTGCTGTAGTCGCTGTTTCCGGCACGCATTTCTGTATTGCGGCTGGTTTTGAGTTCTACCAGTCGCTGAAGGTCAATTTCAACGTTGTTTTCTTCTGGCCATATAAGGTTCGGGGCTTCTTTCCCGGTATGCCAAGGGGTGAGTTTCAGCGGCACTTCATATTCATAGTAATTGTTTGTGTAGTCGCTGCCGAGTCTGACGAAGAGGCTCAGGTCGTCATCGTCCAGCTGGTCGTTGAGGTTTTTCTTTTCGGCGTGAACGAACATTTTCATCTTGCCATAGTAGCGGAGATCATAGGAGGTGCTCCGATAAACAGCGCGGGCATCACCGGAGGAAAGGTCTGTTACATCCAGGGAGAGAGACTGTTCGTTCATCTGGGTGTATTGTGAGGAAGAAGTGTACCATTGTTCTCGTTCGATACCGTCGGGAAGTACGTATGGCACAGGTTCGCGGCTGCCGTTTTCTTCAATATTAACGGTGGAAATGGAGAAGGAGGTGCTTGCGCCGGTTCCGGTGGGGTAGTCTCCGGGTTGCATGAGGTCTTCGGTATATTTTCTCCAGGTGCCATATACCAGTTCCAGTGTAGCGAACCTCAGGATGACAGGCTCCTCAAACTGGTTCAGGAACATTCTGATGAAACGGATGGATTGGAAACCGTTGATTTTTCCCACCTTTTTGTCGGGCTCTCGGATGGGAATGCGGAATTGATACCATTTGCAGGAGGTGATTTTGCCATTGGGGAGTTGTATGTTGGAGGCCTCTTGAATATCTACAATGTGGTTCTCTCCGATGACCATCTTGGATGGTACGAGATCAATTTCGTATTGGTAGTAATTCTCTGCTTCGCTGAGGGTGTTGTCGTGGTTGATGTCTTCCACGTTGGGCAGGTTTGAGGCGGAGGTGGGGTAGGATTCTGTGTTGTCAGCATCTACAGGTGAGTTGCCTTCGGGATTGTTGAAATATTTGTATCGTTCGTTTATTTTTACGTCGTGTTCATCGTAGTATGAACAGCGGTAATACATGAAATCATCACCGCTGGGGTCCTCGTTTGCCAGTCTGTAGGCTTCGGATGAAGTTCCGTATCTGAGTGCAATTTCGTTCAGATAGTCTGCAAAGAACGATTGTTCGTCAGTCATTCCAAAGGAACTGCTCAATCCGTCATATCCCACATCCTGATATTTCCTTTCAGTTTCATTATTATCGAAAGCGTTTACTATAGGCTGTGTGGTAGGCACCCGTCCCCAGATGGTAGTGTCCATGTTGGATCCGTCAGCGTTGAATCCGTTTTCAAACATCTTTTTTCCATCGCGCAGAATATCCTCGGATATGTCGCCAAGGTTAAAGTAGAGCTTGCCACCTTTTTTAGTGGCATCGGTCTGTCCTGTTTCCGGGTCGATAAACGGGTCCATTACCCAGAATTCAATGGTTTCGATATTCTGGGTTTCAAAGTCGGTATAGTCCAGTGAGCGCATAATGCCGCCCCATCGGGTTTCAGGACGTTTGAGTTTTCCGTTCTCGTCAATACCTGCGCTGAAACTGCTGGGGTTTACATCGTAGTTGTATGGACCCCGGTCTGATGGGTAATAGGCAAGGTTCAACTCATAGATTCTCGTGAGTTCTCCAGGGGCGAGTTCCTTATTCGGGAATACTTCTGTCTCTGACAGCCGTCGGGCGTATGGGTTTGATCGGTCGTCCTCGGTGATGTTGTCGGGACAGTTGCGGTCTTCATAGAATATATCGTCAATTCTATACCATGCGAGCCGTGCGCGGTTAAATCCGTATGCCAGACCGGTTCCGATAGCGGTCTCCGGGAACATAGGATTGGTAGATCTGAAGTCTTGTGGTGTACTTGCCAGATGCCAGTTGAAGACGCTTCTCAGGTCGATGCTGCTTTTTGCTCCTTCAAAATCGTCTATATAGGACACTCTGCCTTCCTGACCTCCCACGTTGGTCATTCCGGGAATGAAGTGTGCAAATTCAGCTTGAATAGTCAGGTTGGAAGGTGCTTTGGTCTGGATTCCGGGCAGCAGGTCCACCAGTTTGGTGATGAATGGGGCTTCGTGGCGATAGTTGAGATCTACACCCCATATCGAGTTGCTGGTAGGCTCTTCTCCGAAGTTGTTTTTCTGGGTGAGTGGCTTTTCGTAAAGATTCATCCAGGTGGCGCCTATGTTGAAGGTCGGGTCAATTTCATAGTTCAGGTGTACTCCGAGCATTCGTTTTGATATCATGCTGAAAGAGTTGTTCTCGCTGCTTACCGAAATTGGCGTTCCGCTGCTGAGGATGCTTTCGTTGATGATCCTCACGGTTCCCATAGTGTAATCTACTATATAATCCACGTTTTCCACCAGAGGCATTCCGCCCGCAGTCACGGTTACTGACCCTTGTGTGACGCTGTACCCCAGAGAAATTTCCCCGCTTACCGAACTGGTATAGTAGCCTTCAAGATAAAATTTGTTTTTGTCGGCATATTGGCGTGCCAGGGTCTGGGTCATGGTGTAGAGCGAGTCGAAGCAGTACTGATCTGCAAAGGAATCGTCGCCCAGAATTTGTCTCAGGTCTTTGCCGAAAGGCTCTACATACGGGAAATAGAGTCGTCCGGTAGTGCTTTGAATCAAACCTCCTTTGTAGGCGGCGCTGTCGAACCAGTCAAACACACCGTCGGAGTAGTAATAGTTTTTGGATGCGTCCATCCGGTCCATACCGAACACCTCAATTAATGGCACACCTTCTTTAGGACCTTCCGTGAAGTATCCGATGCCCATGCCTCCTTCTGGATTTTCATAGAGTATGTTGAGTCGGAATTTGTCAGAACTCAGCTGGGTGCTGCGCAGGAAATACACGTTCTTCATCATCAACTTCCACAGCGTACTCCTGGTGTCGGTTGCCGTACCTTTGATGAGTTTTACCACCAGAGTATTGGGGTCGTTTACTCCGTCGGTAGTGAGTTCGCCCACCTGATATACGTTGGTGTCGCCTATCACCTGATACTGGAATGCTACAGCCAGTACCTGGTCGTTGCTCAATGGCTGGTTGAGCGAGATGAACCCCAGTCTGCTGTTGTAGGTATATTCATTGCTGTTCAGCAGTCGGGCGGATTCTATCTTTTCGTAGTCAGTTCCTCCAACAAATCCCATTCCTTCCATGTGATTGGTTACTCCGTCAATATTACGGATAGCGGAGGGATTGATTACTTGAAGTATGTTGTTTGCGTTGTTTCCGGGCAGCGTTCCTATCATTCCTATTACTCCCGGACTGGTCGGGTTGCGCTCGCCCAGGTCTTTGAGTGCAAGAATATTTCTGTTGTTGGTTACAGCGGCTCCTACGTTAGTGCGCCATACCTCCATTCGGATAATCTTGATATTGGAATTGACCACGGGCAGTGTGGACATTGCCTTGTTGTAGTTCTCGTAGAAGTATTGAGAGATGAAATAGTGGCGGTTCTCTTCGTATTCGTCAGCGCGTATCTCAAATTCCTGGGTACTGGCTCCGCCTTGAATCTGCATATTCTCGGTGCTGGTCTCCTTCTTGGATCCTACCGCGTCTATCGTCAGTTTCCCGAACTTGAGTTTCGTGTGGGCGCCAAAGAGTTGCTGGCTTCCTTTGATCAGTCGGGTGTTCAGCGGGAACGATATGTTTCCCACCTCGGCAAGTTGCACGATCTCGTCTTCCTTGCCTTCATATTTGAATTTGATTTTGTTTTCAAAGTCGAAGGTCGCCTGTGTGTTCCAGTTTACATCAAAATCTACCAGGTCGCCTATCTTGACGTTCATGCTCAGCTGTATGTTTTCATCAAAATCGAAAGTGGTGTTGCTGCGCTCGCTTACGTCAATTGCCGGATTGTCTCTGAAGTTGTTTACCAGCTGAAAGGTCAGATCCACACTTCCTGTCGGGTTTATCTGTATGTCTTTGGTGCCTAACAGACTCTCCACCTTCTTGCTTACTTCGCTGAATCCGGGAATCTTGCTCAGAAGGTTATCGTCCGTTGTGAACGTCTCTGCGCTTTTTACCTTTTCGTCCCAGTACTTACGCATCAGCTGGTCCATCTGCCAGTCCTGGTATTCATCGAAGGTCATGTAGTTGCGGTTGATCTCCACATTCCCGACCTTGGTGATTCTCACATAGCTGTTCGATTCGGAATCGTATTCTATAGTATCAGTCTGCTTTGTGGGGTCCTGAGCCATTACGCTTCCCAGGGTCCACAGGCAGAAGGCTAATAATATGAATAGTTTCCTTGTCAATTTACAGTTCCTTATGTTATAGTATTTTCAGTCCTCGCTTGATGAGGTCTTCAACGCTGAGGCCCGGTTCTTCTTTTACAATCTTCTGTATGGCTTTATCCACAGCCGGACGGGCGAATCCCAGCATTACCAGAGCAGCGGTTGCCTCGTTGATATTCTGGTTCTGTGGCAGGTCTGCCGTCACGCCTTCTATGCCCTGAACCTTATCCTGCAGTTCCAGTACAATTCTCTGGGCACTTTTGGCTCCTATGCCTTTGATGCGTTGAATCAGTTTCGTGTTCTGCTCTGCTATGGCCTGCTGGAGCTCTGCCACTCCCATCGAGGAGAGCATCATTCTTGCCGATGCGGCTCCTATGCCGTTTACTCCCAGAAGCAGCCGGAACATCTCGCGTTCACTTTTCTCATAAAATCCATAAAGCAGATGGGCATCTTCCCGTATGGCTTCGTGTACATACAGTCTTACCCGTTCGCCGTTTGCGAGGGTATGGCTTTTGAGACTTTCGTAGCAGTTCAGGCTTATCTCCATCATATAGCCTACTCCTCCGCAGTCTATAACTGCATAGTTGGGGTTGAGCTCGTCTAATCTTCCTTCAATATAGTTATACATATCGCTTATTCCTCATAATATTCGTATGCTCCAATGCTTGGAGGATTGTTTCGCGTTCTGCCGTCAAGGTCGCAGGGTAGGACTATCCAGTTCTGGTTTCCTGCCCCTATGGCTGGAGAATCTTCCCGGAGATGATAGTCGCTGATGTTGTTCCGGAAGAGCGGGTCCTGATTCACAATCATATTGCTGGTGTCAATCGTTGCGCCTTCACCCAGTTTCACCAGGCAATGATCCATCTTCACGTTGTGGTCAGTAGCATCGTTGCAATATACCAGCACCTCTCCGCCGTTTTCCACACCATAGTTTCCGTAGATGATACAGTTGTAGAAGTCGGCACGTTCCAGAGGGGCGGCATAGTTGATGTTGTCCTCAGTCCAGAAATTGTTCAGAACGATGCTCGGGGCCTGGCGGGCATCGTATTTCCAGAAGTTGGCAAAGGTACTGTTTCGGAACATATAGTTTCCGCCGTGCTGTAGCGCCAGAGTCGCAGTCTTGCAGGTGTGAACCAGCACATTGTCGCCCTCAATTCTGCCACCGTTGCTCAGAATGCCGGCCTGTCCCATGTTTCTTACGATAGTGTTGCTTATCTTGAGATGTACGTCTTTGTCGAGCAGCAGCCCTACATATCCGTTCTCGATCACGGCATAGTCTATCTCGTTATTGATGCTTCCGTCGCTCAGCCACACATAGCCCCATTGCCCCGGAAGGGTATCGTACCAGCCGTCATGGCGGAGGGAAGTGAATTTTACCGGATTTTCCTTGGTTCCGTTGATTTTGAGAGTGCCTTCGCGGTAAACCCAGAGAATGCCGTCGTCTGCAAAATATATCTCATCTCCTGCCGTAAGGCTGAGGGTGAAGGCGGAATCCACGACTGCCGCACCTACTACCACATGGGGCCGTGTATGGTCCCAGCCCTCGCAGTCGATTACGCTGTAGATCTGTCCCTGTGGCGGTATATGAT
The DNA here is from genome assembly GCA_045640985.1 of Bacteroidales bacterium. GTDB lineage: Bacteria > Bacteroidota > Bacteroidia > Bacteroidales > P3 > Colimorpha. Next base: position 64,247 of record JAZUFZ010000013.1, on the reverse strand, counting down.
AAACGGCATTCCGCCCGTAGGCGTTGAGGATTACCTTCTGCTGTCTTATTCCCAAATCCACTACTACGGCATCTTCCACCAGGAATGGCTCCGTGAGCGCGTTGGGGTTGATATTGGCCTGCACAAACACAAATAGGCTGTCCTTTGGACCCAGTTCCAGATTACGGACCACCATACTGGTATCTCCATCCACATTCAGGCGGAAACGGCTTGTGAATCCTTGCTGGAGCGTGATGCTCTTTATTTGGAGAATGTCGTCTTTGGGGTTATATATCTTGAATATTTTGGTGACGGTTCCGATAGTCGTGAATACGGTATCGAACGAAACCGTATCTGCCGAGAACTGTACCAAGGCTTCCTCTTCCGGCACATATCCATATTCTTTGTTGCACGAGTCCAGAACTCCTGTCAGCAGCAGGACGGAGATGAGCATTGCTATGGCATATCGTACCGGTTTCATGTTTTTTTGTTCTATAATTACTAATAACGCAAATATTATTCAAATATTGCTATTCCAATTTATTTTTTTTGTTTTTTTTGAGATGCTCCGTCCGGTCATATTCCTTTCATAGAGGAAACGCCCCTCAGCCAGCGGCGATATATCCCTATTACGGGTGGCAGGTAACTAAGGAGTAACTCCGCAGTATCTTCGGAGTAGCTTCGGTAAAATGTGAAAAAAACTGGCTTTCCGCCCAGCCTTACCAGGGAGATAATAGGGAGATACCAGAGAGATACCAGGGAGATACCTTGGAAAAATTCTCCTGCCGAGGCTTCGTTATATTGTCAGTTTCTGAGGCTGGGGTCTCCAAAGGAGATGTACTTTTCGCAAAATGGGGAATGGCACTATAGAGGTACTATTCCATGGCTTGTAAAGTTTTGCTGAAAAATCGGATCGAATGCTATTTCTCCGATTGTGAGGTTTCGGTGTCTTTAATTTGTTCCTTTAAGCGTTTGCCGTCCTTGACTAATATTGGATTTTCAGCCTTTGGCCTCTCTTGCTGTGGGGAAACATTGATGACATCCTGAACCATCCAACGGCCGTCGCGTAACACTAAATCGAGATCTGCATCGAAATGCTTGATCGGCGTTTTCTTTGAATAGGTTACTACGGCTGATGTGTCGTTTTGAATCTTGATATTCTTAATCTTGATTTTTGCTGGAGTATCGGATGCAATGTATGCAGTATCTACTAAATTCATAAGCATCCTTGCTGTCTGCAATGTGGTGTTTTGTGTCTCTGGTGTGGCGTAGGGAACTGCACTCTCAATATCGTAGTTTGCCAATGCGTAGGAATATTGATAGGCTACCTTTCTGATTTCAGAACGAGAACTCTTGCAGGCATTGAGCGTGAGCAAGATACAGCAGATGATGATTAAAGAATATGTGTGCTTCATGGTTTTATTATGTATAAAAAAGAGACCACACAACGGTGGTCTCTTTTTATAAGAAATATAGCATTATTTTGCAGCTGGTGCTTTCTGCAGTTTCTTGCCTTTTACTTCTTTGTCAGACATCTCATCAGCAGCTGGGTTGATGTGCTTGGTAGTAGCGGTCTGCAATTTCTTGCCGTCCTTTACTTCCTTGTCGCTGGTTTTTACGCCAGTTTCTTCTGTGATAGTATTCTGGATGGCTTTCTTTTCGTCAACCTTAGGAGTGGTGGCTTTTTTTGCAGTCTTGGTAACGTTCTGTGCTACCTCTTCAACAACAGCCTCAACGAGGGTAGTATCTTCTACCATGCTGTCGATAACGACGGTGTCTTCAATGATAGTATCAACAGGTTCCTCTGCTGTTTTATTGTTGTTGCAAGCAACGGTAAGAGCCAATGCGGCAACGCCTAATGCTAAAACTTTAATGTTCATTTTCATATTAAATTAGAATAATATTAGTTGAGAACATCCCATTTTGCGTTGTTGAGTTCAACTTTAACGTTCATGAATACGTCGGCATCGTTATCCATGTATTCAATGAGGTCATACAGTTTGTTGTCTGAAGTTGCAGTGGTGGTGTGTGCGTTCAGATCGATAGCGGTGATATTACCGTTAGCATCTTCCAGCTGCCAGTGTGCATATTCTGTACCAGGGTCACCATATTCACCATCAACGTCAACCCAACCTTCTGCGTTTGCGTCATTGAGACAGTAGCCTAAATATACATAGTTGTTGTCGTCATAACCCCAAGCACCGGTTGTTGCAGGAATATAACCATAAACCATGTAATCTTCGTTATCTTTTTCTTTCAGGATGAAGTGCTGCTGAAAACCGAGCTGGGTAGCATATTCATCATAGCTCTGGAATTGAGCTGCTTCCCAAGAGGTACCGTCAACGGTAACTTTTACTGATGCTTTGCTGTTGTCACCACCTTCACCTTCTGGATCATCTCCACCGCAAGCGGTCATCATACCACATGCGAGAGCTGCGATTGCGAAAAATCTAAAAAATTTTTTCATTTTGTAATGTGTTTTAAGTTAATAAATAATGATTAATTTTTTGTTTCTTTTGTTTGATAAAATTTTCTGCAAAAGTACGAACTTTTTTTGATATGGGATATTTTTTTTGAATTTTTTTTATTTGTCGCTTAATCTTTGATGTCTATGGCATCGCGTAACCCATTGCCTAACAGCATGAATGCTAAAACGAGTATCATAATCGCCAGACCTGGCAAAAATGCAAGATAAGCGCTGTCGAGAAGGATATATCCGTAGTTTTCTTTGACCATACTGCCCCAGGAAGGCATTGGCGGCTGCACTCCGATACCCAGAAAACTGAGTCCTGCTTCCAATAAAATGGCGCTTGCGAAGTTGCTTGCGGTTATCACGATGACAGACCCCGCTATGTTGGGAAGTATATGCCGGAAGATTGTCCTGAAGGTGCTGAATCCTAAGGCTCGGGTGGCTTCGATATATTCTTTTTCCTTGAGACTGAAAACCTGGCCTCTTACTACGCGTGCCACATCTACCCACATGGTGAGCCCTACCGCTACAAATACCTGCCAGAATCCTTTTCCTAAGGCAAAGGTGATTGCGATCACCAGCAATACGGTGGGAATGGACCACACAACGTTGATGATCCATATAATGATAGTATCCACCCATCCGCCGTAATAGGCTGCCAGGGCTCCGAGGGTGATGCCTATCAGCAGGGCGATGAATACGGCTATGAATCCTACCGAAAGGCTCACGCGGCTGCCTATCATAATCTGGCTTAGTACATCGCGCCCGTAACTGTCGGTTCCCATGAGAAAGGTCCGTTGTTTTGTCTTTACTACCGATTTTTTGTCAAGGATGAGGATCTCGCCGTCGTTGGGGATGGAACCGGTATAGGTCTCAATATGAATCTTGTCTCCGTGAGTCGTGCTCTTGTAGGTCGGAATGGCGGTATAGGGGAGCGGCTTGCCTGAAATCATTGTTTTCAGCCAATTGGTTTTTTCTATGGGACGCCCCTCATCAATATAGGTAAAGGTGATGCGGCTCAGGGGTTTCAGATTGGAGATTTCCAGATACTGCTGGTTGCAATAGGGGGTATGGTCGGGAGTGATAAGATATCCTGCTACGGCTATGAGAAGAAAAAGTCCTATTACCGTCAGGCTGATCATGGCAAGGCGGTTACGCCTGAATCGCTGCCACATCATACTGCTGATGCTGGCATTCCGGGCGGGCGCCTGCTCCTTTACGAAGTGACGGAACGGCTTGCTGATGATCTGCTGGAGGGTCATGCGGGTGGGATTAAAGAAATCCTAATTCCAGTTTCACTTCGTCACTCAATACGTCCGGTGTCCATTCGGGCTCAAAGGTGAGTTCTACTTCTACCGATTTGATACCATGGATATATTCGCACATCTGTTTTGCTTCGGCTACCATAAATTCGGCTTCCGGACAGTTGGGGGCGGTCATGGTCATGGTGATTTTCAGGTTGAACTCGTCATCAATATCTATACCATATATAAGACCGAGGTCATAGATATTGACGGGAATTTCCGGATCGTAGATATTGCGGAGGCAGTTGATTACGGCATCGCGCAGCGTTTCTTTCGTGGGTTGGGGTTCTTCTGCCATTGTTTTCTTTTTTCCAAACATCATTCTATTGTTTCATAGTGAATGCCAGAGCATACATTTTCATCTGTTTTACCATAGAGGTAAGTCCGTTGCTGCGGGTGGGGGAGAGGTGCTCTTTCAGGCCGATTTCGTCAATGAAACGGAGGTCGGCATTGAGAATGTCTTCAGGTTTCTGTCCGTCAAGCGCACGGATAAGCAGACTGATGATGCCTTTGGTGATTACGGCATCGCTGTCGGCTTTGAAACGAAGCACGCCATCCTGGTTCTGACAGCTGAGCCAGACCCTGGACTGGCATCCCTTGATGAGGTTCTGCTCGGTTTTGTCTTTTTCGTCAATCACGGGGCAGTCCTTGCCCAGTTCAATAAGGTAGGCGTATTTGTCGAGCCATTCATCATAGCAGGCAAATTCGTCTATTATCTGGTTTTCAATTTCGCTTATAGTCATGTTATTTAGGTGCTTTATGTATAAGGTAGGCTGCTGCTGATCCAAACAGGATCTGAGGCATCAGTACTGCCAGGAAAGGCGGAAGATTTCCGTTGGTTGCGAATACGGTGCTGATTTTCATGAATACGATGAAGGCAAAGGCTATGCTGATGCCTATTGCCAGATGAACGCCTACACCGCCCCGGGTCTTCCTTGAGGAAATGGCTACACCGATAAAGGTCATCACGATGACGGCCAATGGAGTCAATATACGCTGGTAAAACTCTATCTTGGCATCGATGACGGCTCCGGAACCTCTCATCTTTTCCTGTCGGATATGGGCAATGAGTTCGGGAGTGTTCATGGTGGTGATATGGTGGGCTGCCCGGTCGAAATCATAGACTGTGAGTCCGTGAAGGGTGGAACTGGCACTGTTGGGCCTTAACAAGGTCTCTTTCCCATTTTCAATGGTTCTTTTTACCAGATTCTGACATTTCCACATATTCTGAGTGGTGTCAAAAACGATGGAGGTGGCCTGCATACGCTCGGTCAGTTGTCCATCATCATTATAGGTATCCATGGTGAAATTATAGGAAGTGAGTGTCCTTACATCGAAATTGTCCGCATATACGTGTGTTCCTTTTTTCTGTTGAAAATGTATGTTGTTGTAATAGGTCCTGCGGATAGTCTTGACATATTGATCCTCAAACTTGTTGAGGGTCTGGTTGCTGATGGGTATCACGAAGTTTCCCAAAAGCAGTACAATCAGCGCTATGATGATGGAACCGTGCAGGTAGGGCTTGAGCATTCTCCTATAACTGATACCACTTCCTAAAATGGCAATAATCTCTGAGTTGCCTGCCATCTTGGCTGTAAAGTATATTACAGATATGAAGATGAACAGCGGACTGTAGAGGTTTACAAATCCGGGAATGAAGTTGCAGTAGTAGTCAAAGATGATTTCTTTGAGGGGGGCCTGATGCCTGAGAAAGTCGTCCAGTTTCTCCGATACGTCGAACGTGATGACGATAATGATAATCAATATCATCGCTACAATGAAGGTCTTGAGGTATTTCCCCAGGATGTAGCTGTCAAGTCGTTTGTATCGGGAGTTGAGGTCTTTCATCTTATTTTTTGCGGAAAATGGAGTCAATCGAATTGGCTCAACTGACTCCATTATCACTATGTTCTTTTATGATTTAGATTCCAAGCAGCGTGTTGAATTTTGTCAGGCAATCCAGTACATTGGTCTTAACGTGGATGAATTCATCTACGCCGTAGCCTTTGTATTGCTCAACCTGCTCTTTGGGATAGCCGGCGAGTACGATGCTCTTAACTTTGCCCTTGAGTCCGTTGCATACCTCCTGGGCGATTTCTGCATATTCATCATCGCTGGAGCACATAACCACTACATCGGCCTGAGCCTTCAAAGCGGCTTCTACGCCTTCAGCTGCACTCTTGAAACCTGCGTTGTCGATGATTTCGTAGCCTGCTACGCCAAAGAAGTTGGTTGCAAAACCGCTGCGGGCTTTTCTCATAGCGAGGTTTCCGTAGGTCAGGAGGAATACTTTAGGACGGCGGCCGGATTTCTCGGTGGCCAGGCGCAACTGTTCAAAGGCTTCTGCACCACGGTATTGACGCAATGGCTTGATTTCGTTGGCACGTTCGCCACAGCAACAGCAGCATTGTCCCTGCTTTTCAATCTTTTCTCCCATCTTTTCCAGAAGGTTGGGGTACTGGTTGGTTCCCAGGATAGTGGTTTTGCGGGTAGCAATGTCCATATCGCGCTGTTGTGCGATCTTGGTGATTTCGTCCTGAATATATCCTGCTTTCAGAGCCTTGCCGAATCCGCCGAGTTTTTCAACTGCGAGGAACTGCTCCCAGGCGTATTGTGCGATGCTGTTGGTCAGGTTCTCGATATAGTAGCTTCCTGCTGCTGGATCCACGATTTTGTCCATATAGGACTCCTCCTTGAGGAGCAGTTGCTGGTTGCGTGCAATGCGGTAACCGAAATCGTCAGCCTCTTTGTAGGCTCCGTCAAATGGGTTGTTGGTGATGGAGTCAGCACCTGCGATGGCTGCGGACATGGTCTCGGTGGTGGTGCGCAGCATGTTCACGTATGGGTCAAAGATGGATTTGTTCCATGCGGAGCTGGTGGCGTTGATGAAAACTTTGTAGCAGCAGTCGCAGCAGGGGTTGTACTGTTCCACGACTTTGCTCCAGAGCAGGCGGGCAGCGCGGATCTTGGCAATTTCCATGAAGTAGTTGCTTCCGGTTGCGAAGTTGAATACCACGTTCTTGGCTACGTCGCTGCATTTCAGTCCCATTTCGGTGAGGTTTGCCATCAGTTCGTTGGCGGCTGCCAGCGTGAAACCAAGTTCCTGTACGATGTTGCTTCCGGCATTGTGGAAGAGGCTTCCGTTCACGGTCAGCACACGGAACATGGGGAGTTCTTTCTGCTGATATTCAATCAGGGCTTTGGCTTCTGCGTAGGCTTCAGCTTCGTTGAGTGCCCCGTGCTTGAGGGCGCGGCGGAACATGTCGAAATTGGCGCTTCCTGCTATCTTCTGGGTGTCGAATCCGGCTTTGCGGGCGGCTTCAACAAAGAGCTGCAGCGTGTTGAGCATGTTGCGGGAGCAGGTGAAGTTGATTTTTACCACATTCAGGTCAATTCCGTTGATGAGGGCCTGCATGTCGGCTACGGTTTCTGCATGACGGGCACAAAGTCCCAGAGAGGTGGCTCCGCGTTTTACTGCATCTACGGCCAAAGCGTTTGCTTTAGTGATATCTTTTTCCTTGATATCCTGGCGGATATCCCATACGTTATTGTCGGCTTTCTTGCCTCTGGTAAAAGGCACCTGGCTGGGGTTGGAGTCCAGATATTCCAGGTTCTCCAGGTCTTCGGCGCGGTAGTAAGGTTTTACGTTGAAACCTTCGATGGTTTTCCACACCAGTTTCTTTTCATAGTCGGCACCTTTGAGGTCTTTGTTGATTACTTCTTCCCATTTTTCGGTCGAAACGGGAGGAAATTCGCTGAACAACTTGTTGTCTTCCATTATATTGTATGTTTTTATTATCTAAAATTAAACAAGCAAAGATACATATTTTTTTTAATATGGAAGAACTTTTTTTAATATTTTTACTTTTTTCTTTCTTTTCGGTGGCTTTCGGAACCATCTACGGTCACCAGGCGACAGTCATCTTCCAGATATATCAGGTATCCTTTTACGGGCTTTGTTCCCATGCTGGCGATTGCGTGGCAATAGTCTTCTACCTGACGGAAGTAGGCTTGTGATTCCTTACCGGTCTTGTAATCTACTACCCATATCTCGTCATCGCTCTCTACGATGCGGTCGGGTCTCCTGGGCTCACCTTGTATCATTAGCGGGCTTTCGTTGCGTATCTTGTAGCGTGGGTCGAAGAACTTCCTGCAATCTTCTTTTGTGATGAGTTTATGTATGATGTGCTTCAGATGTTCCTGTTCTTCAAATGCCATCGGGTGCTGCTCTATGTATTGGGAAACAACCTGTTCTGCTTCGTCGGCATAGTATATCTTTTCCAGTACTTCATGAACAGTCAGTCCTATTCTGATATTTTCGTCGTCGTTGGGTTGGGGCTTCTTTTCGTCCGGTTCAGCTATCTTGATACGGCTGTTCCATTGCGGGTAACTCAGTCTTGACAGCTGCTGTATGGTGACCGTCTTTTTCTCTGCGTTGGAATTTTCTGTATAAGCATCATCTGAGCCCCGATAGTAAAAGTCGTCTTTCAGTTCAAAATGGTGGCTATCCACATAGTCTCGAAGGTGTCGTGGCGGGTTCACGTGATTGCTTTTGGATTCCTTGGCAGGCGTTTCGCAATAGATGAACATTTTTTCTTGGGCTCTCGTAAGGGCTACATACATTACGTTCATTTCGTCCATCTGGCTGAGGTCCTGTTCCTGCTGGAAGGCCTCGTTGAATTCTTCGAGATAATCGTTAGTGCTGCTCTGTGTCTTTACGTAGTGGGTCGCAATACCTAAGTTGCTGCTATGAACCCATATATGATTGGGTTTGTTGGAGGGAGCCGGAATTGCGTATATCACGATAGGACTTCCTAACCCTTTGGCGGAGTGAATGGTGAGCATCTTTACGGCATCCATTTCGCCCTCGGTCTTTACTGCCAGTTTTTTCATCTTCTCCTCCAGCCATGTGAGAAACTCAGCCATATCCTGATGATGCGATTTCCCGTAGGCGGCCACAGTATCGAGGAATGTGGCGGTATAAGCCATCTCCTTCTGGTTGAGGTTCAAGGCCCGCAATATCTCTTCACAACAGTCATACAGAGTCATCATCCGCAACTGGCTGAATGACATCTCATAGCCTTTCTCTCTCAGGAATCTTTCCAGATTATTGTATTGGCGCTGCTCCGAGAACGTTATATTCGTTCCTTCGGGAAGCTTCTCCAACTGCTCCAGATATTGGATTACCTGCAATGCCACCGCTTTGTTGTCCGGTGCCACCAGATACTGCATCAGGCTCTTTATCAGCATTACCACACGGCTATTCTTCAGCAGGAACGATTCGGAACTTACGATAGGAATCTTTTTGTCGCCGAGATATTCTGCAATCTTTGAGATGTCTTTTTTTTCTCTTGCCAGAATGAGCATATCCTTGTATCCCCATCCCAGTTCCCGCTGATGCTGGATGGTCTTAAATACCTGTATCTCAATCGAATTCTCTTCTTTTTCTTTATCGAAGAATGCAATTTCCAGATAACCGCCTTCTTTTTTTGTATATTGATAGAGTTCCGGTTTTCCGTCTTTCGGCGTTCCGATATATATCTGTTGCAGTTTCTGATTGCCGGCGTAAGGACCGTTATTGTCGGTCAGCCACTGGAAGAAGTCGTTGTTGAAATCCACCACCGTCTGAGTGGATCTGAAATTGGACTGAAGAAGTATGGGGCTGCTGGGCTCCAGCTTCCCTTTGCTTCCATCGGCTTCCGTGATTTCGGGAAGGGCAATGAATTGATTTACATCGCCTTTCCTGAATCTGTAGATGGCCTGTTTCGCATCTCCGACCACAAGCGACTCCTTTCCCTCCGAGAGTCCGTTCCGGATGAGCGGTACCAGGTTCTGCCATTGCATTACGGAGGTGTCCTGAAACTCATCTATCAGATAGTTCCAATACCGGTTGCCGATGCGCTCATAGATGAAAGGCGCATCGGCGCATTCTTTCACCACCTTGGAAATCACCTTGTTGAACTCCGAGATGTGGACGATTTCGTTTTCTCCGGAGTATTCCATGATAATCTCCCCCAGCCGGCGCATGATTACGAGCGCGTAGAGGTTCTTCATGATGAGTTTCAAGGTGTTGTATTTTGGTATGGCATCAAGGACTTCTTTTATCGCGGGCAGCATCTCGTCCCGGATTTCCTTCACTTTTGGCTGGAAGCTCTTGTCAGTCTTTGAGCCAATCAGTTTCGTGTCATCTTCAAGGAAACTCATACCGGTGTCCGACGGCTTTACGAGTTCCCCGTCGCCCCACTTTTTCAGCGTGCTGGCGAATCCGCTTTTGCCTCTGTACAGGTCCTGTGGTTCCAGTCCGATATTCTTCAGTTTCTGGATTATATGGTCGCTGGCGGCTTTCGCCTTGCTCTCATATTCCCGGCATTCTTTCTTGTAGTTGGTGATGAAGTCCTGAACATCCTTTGAGGTAAGATTTTTGATCAGTTCCATCTGGGCGGGCGTATCTTCCTCAAACAGAATCTTAGCCAGTTCCTTGATCGAATTGTCAATCTTGTGGCTCGCCCCTTCGTCCATCTTGGAGTTCGTGTAATTGTATAGTAGATCAGTCAGTTCCGTCTCCTCCGGAGCACCGGCAAGGCTCATCAGTTTATCCACGGATTCCTCTATGATGCTGTTCTGGTCAATCTGTACCTCAAACCTCATCGGCAGTCCCAGGTCGTGGGCGAAGGTCTTGACCACGCGGCTCATGAAACTGTCTATCGTACTCACTTCCAGGTCGCTGTAATTGTGCAGAATGGCGCTTCTCACAATTCTGGCTCTCCGTTCAATCTCTTCTTTCGGCAATTCCATTTCCTCAGAGAGGTCGTTGCGCATGAAATTCTTCTTATCGTGTTCGGGATGGCACAGCAGCCACAGTTCCTGCATGATACGTTCCTTCATCTCGTTGGCGGCCTTGTTGGTGAAGGTAATTGCCAGAATCCGTTTGAAGCGGCGTTTCAGCGCCTCGTCATCCGTTGCCTTGGCATCGAATGCCATTTCGAGGTAATGCTTTACTAACGTGTGGGTTTTGCCTGCTCCCGCAGAGGCTTTGCAAATAACAAGGCTGTGGTTACTCATTGCTGTATCAGTTGTTTAGAGGTTTCTGTGCCAGGCTTCCCGAGGTGTCGCTCCTGTCTCCTGACATCTTATTATAACGCAGTTTTTCCTTTTTTATTACATCGGGCCCCTCTTTTATTATTTTCCGGTCCCGTTTTTCTTTGGGCTTTCCCTGGGGTAACTCCCTTCTATCTTCTTTTTATCTTCTTTTTATCTTCGCTTTATCTTTTGTTCTAAGAATAGGAGATAAAAAAAAGATAAACTGGAGATAAAAAGAAGATAGCACGGAGTTACCCCATAGAATCAACGAGGTAGCACGATGAAAATCCGGAATTTTCCGACTCAGGGAATACGCCTTCTTTCGCTTCCGGGAGGGCAGAGTTCCGGGCGCCGGCTTCCGGAATCCGGGATTTGGAGAATATTTATTATTATTTTACTTTATATTTTGAAACCAGGACAAGCCGGGCGGTGCCCGGGAAGGGCTCTGCAAGGCTCCCGGAATGTGAAAAAAATCCCCGGGAAATATCGGAAAAATCTCCGCACAATCTGTCTCCCGGAAAGACGGAAAAAGAAGATTTAAGAATTTTTTTGTTCAAAAATGCTTGTATGTCAAAAAAAAGTTGTAATTTAGCACCTTGAAAACTGCCCTCCCAAAGGGGGTAAAAATGCGAGTAAATAATTAAAAATTAGTAATATGGAAGCAAAAAAATCTATTAAGGCAGACCTCGAAAAAAAGAAAGGTTTGTTCCTTGAAATCGGTTTAGTGGTTGCTTTGGTAGCCTCTCTGGTAGCTTTCAACATCAAATCTTACGACCAGGAAGCTGTAGAGGTTTCTCAGCGTACTGCGATTGATGAGATTGAAGACGTTGTAATCCAAACTGCCGAAGAACTCCCACCGCCACCACCACCTGAGACCCCTGAAATCACAACCGAAATCACCATCGTGGAAGATGATGTTGAAATCGAGAATGAACTGGGTATTATCGATATGGGCGATAACGCCAACCAGGCACAGGAAGCTTTCGTTCCTGTAGCTATCGAAGAAGACCAGGTTGAAGAAGAAGAGGAAATCGTGATCTTCGTTGAGGAACAACCTCAGTTCCCCGGCGGCGAAGAGGCTCTCTACACCTATCTGCGCGACAACATCAAATATCCTCAGCTGGCACGCGACAACAACATCACCGGCAAGGTATTCGTACAGTTCGTTGTGGAAAAGGACGGTTCCATCTCCAACGCCAAGGTTATGCGTGACATCGGAGGCGGCTGCGGCAACGAGGCTCTCCGCGTGGTAAAATCCATGCCTAAGTGGAAACCTGGAAAGCAGCAGGGTAGAGCAGTTCGTGCTCAGTTTAACCTGCCTGTGGCCTTCAACTTACGTTAATGACCATCAATGTATCAGCATTATGAGAGGAGCGTTTGTACTCCTCTCTTTTTTGTGCCTGTGCTCAATCGGGAATCCGAACGGATTCAATTCACTATTATTCGCTAATTTAATTCATGACACTCAGGAGTTCGCGGCCTCCCTATCTGGCAGAAACTCCGGTTCGCAATTCATAATCATACGATGATTTCGGTCAATAATCTTTCTATTCAGTTCACGGGTGTAAACCTTTTTGATAATGTAACCTTTAATATCGCCGACCGCGACAGAATCGGTCTCGTGGGAAAAAACGGCGCGGGAAAATCCACATTATTGAAAATCCTCAGTGGCCAGCGCGAGCCCGAAACGGGTACTATCGTGATTGCGTCCGACCAGACGGTGGGCTATCTGCCGCAGGAAATGATACCCGACACGGTGGGAACCGTATTGGAAGAGACTTTGACCGCTTTCGAGAAGATAGACCAGCTTGAAAAACTCCAGCAGCAGCTTACCGAGGAAATCGCAGAACGGACCGATTATGAGTCAGCCGACTATGAAAGACTGCTTACCCGTCATCACGATGTGACCGAGCAGATCAGTATGCTGGGCGGCAACAGCCGGCAGGAACAGGCGGAGAAGATACTTCTCGGTCTGGGATTCAGACACGAAGACTTTAACCGGCTGGTGGCGGAATTCAGCGGCGGTTGGCAGATGCGTGTGGAACTTGCCAAACTGCTGCTCAAACGTCCGGACTTTCTGCTGCTTGACGAACCGACCAACCATCTGGACATTGAGTCGATACAATGGCTCGAAAACTACCTTTCGGGATATGACGGGGCGGTGGTTCTGGTGTCTCACGACCGTACCTTTCTGGATAATATCACCAAGCGGACAATTGAAATCACGGCGGGCAGAATCTATGATTACAAATGCCCCTATTCCGAATATGTCATCCAGATGCAGGAACGTCGCGCCAGTCAGATGGCTTCGCTGACCAACCAGCAGCGGCAGGTGGCGCAGATAGAGGCTTTTATAGAGCGTTTCCGCTACAAGGCCACCAAATCGAAACAGGTTCAGTCGCGTATCAAAATGCTTGAAAGGATGGAAACCATCCAGGTGGATGAAGTCTCCACGGAAAGCATCCATTTCCAGTTTCTCCCAGCGCCCCACAGCGGCAAGATCGTGGTGGAAGCCGAACATCTGGGCAAAGCCTACGACGAACATCAGGTGTTCGATAACGTGGATATGCTGATAACCAGCGGGAAGAAAGTGGCTTTTGTGGGCAAGAACGGCGAAGGCAAGAGTACCATGGCAAAGATTATCGTGGGCGATATCAAGGATCAGACCGGCACGTTCAAGCTGGGCCATCAGGTTCAGATAGGCTACTATGCCCAGAATCAGGCGGCTATGCTCGACGGGGAGAAGACCGTATTCCAGACCATCGACGATATTGCCATTGGAGACATACGTCCTAAAATCCGGAGCATTCTGGGAAGTTTTCTGTTTGATAACGATGATATAGACAAGAAGGTAAAGGTTTTGAGCGGTGGCGAAAAGGCCCGGCTGGCACTCGCGAAACTGCTCCTTACCCCAAGCAATCTCCTGATATTGGACGAACCGACCAACCATCTGGATATGAATTCCAAGGACGTGCTGAAGAACGCCTTGCTTCAATATACGGGAACCTTGATTGTGGTGTCGCATGACCGGGATTTCCTTCAAGGGCTTACCGATACCTTGTATGAGTTCCGCGACGGAGAGGTTCACGAGTTCAAAGGAGATATCTTCGAGTTCCTGGAATGGCGCAAGATGAAGGACCTGAAAGATCTGGATGCCCAGAAGAAGGCCGAAGCCAAGGTTCAGGCGGCTGCTCCACAGGAGAAAGGCAAAGTTACATATCTCCGGTCCAAGGAAAAAGAACGCGAACTCCGCAAACTCCGCAATGCCGTCACGGCCATAGAACAGGAGATAGAAACTCTGGAAGCCAGAATTGCCGAAGCCGACGGCGTTCTCGCCTCCGGTTCAGTCGTGGATGAGCCGTTCTATGTAGAATACCAATCCCTGAAATCTCAGCTTGAACAAAAAATGAATGAGTGGGAAGACGCCACGATGAAGGTGCTGTACGCCGAAGCGGAATAACGGAAAGCCGGCAGCTGTTGGAGATTCCCCAGAGAGATGGGTGTTCTTTATTGTATATTGATCGTGCTTTTTATATGCTGATGTACTCACTCTCAGACGTGGCCTGAAATTTTTTTTAATTTTTTTTTGCCTTGTACACAATAAGTGTTGTATTTATTCGTTATGTAATTAAAAAAATAGTTATATAACGAATAATACTATTATGGAAGTTAAAGAACTTACAAAAGCAGAAGAACAGGTAATGCAAGCAATATGGACTGTTGGACAAGGATTTGCAAACGAAATTATGACGGCTCTTAACGAGCCTAAGCCTGCGTATAATACAGTACTTACCATAGTGCGGATTCTGGAGAAGAAGGGATTTGTGGCCCATGAGGCTTTCAATAAGTCCAACCGCTACTACCCCTTGGTGAGTAAGGAGGAGTATTCCAGAAGTATGTTGGGACTTCTGGCACAGAATTATTTTGGCTCCTCGTTCCGCAATATGGTTTCTTTTCTTGTGGATAAGAAGGAGGTCACGATTGAGGATTTGGAGTCGTTGACTAAAGAGCTTGAGAAATGATGCGGTATCTGCTTTTTGCTACGGTTGGTACGGCTCTTTTTATGGCTGTATATTGGCTTATACGGCGCGACAGGTGGTTACAGTTGAGCCGTTGGTATCTTTTGGGTACCTTGGTGCTGAGTCTTGTGCTGCCACTGTTCCGTTTCACGGTTCCCGCCTCCGTGGCTGAGGGGCTTGGAATGGGGAAATTGATGCTGCCCGAGGTTTCGTCTGAGGCTTTGGGGAGTGTGGTGGAGGTTGTAGAGGTTTCCTCGGACGATGGGGTGGAGCGTGTGCAAATACCGATTTGGTCATTCATTTATTTGGGCGGAGTGGCTGTTATGCTGGTCGTTTTGGGTGTGCGATTGGTAAGGATGCGGCTGAGGCTCCGCAGGTTCGAGTTTGAGCGTTGCGAGGGTTTCCGTCTGGCTTTGACGGATGATGATACGCCTGCGTTTTCGTTCATTAATTATATAGTGATTGGCCGAAGGGACTACAGCGAGGAGGAACTGCAACTTATCCTCGCCCACGAGCGAGCCCACGTGAGGCAGCATCATACGGCAGAGATGCTTTTTGTGCAACTGTTGAAGTGTGTGCTGTGGTTCAACCCCTTTGTATGGCTCTACGAGCAGGAACTGAGGCAGGTGCACGAGTACCTGGCTGATGACGTGGTGTTGAGGCAGAGCGATAGGACGGAGTATCTGCGTCTGCTGTTTCATCAGACAACCGGAGTTGGATATTGCGCGATATCAAATAATTTCAGTTTTTCACCTTTCAAAAAACGTATTACTATGATGACACAGAAAAAATCACGTTCTGGGGCGGCCAAAGTCTTGCTGGCCATACCTGTAGCGGCTTTGCTGCTTTTTGTAAACTGCAAGACGAGTATTGATATTCCCGACCGTTTCGACATTAAAGACGGCTCCTACGAACTGGCTGGCGGAATTGTGGACACTTATAAGGATGGTCAGCTGGTACAGCGCGTTATTGGCAGCGTTGAGGTGCCTCTGGAAGAGGTGGGTGACCACATGATCCTCTCCTCGCAGAAGGAGGCAAAGGAGTTTCAGGCCGAACTGTTGAAGAAGACTCCTGTGCTTCAGTCGCACATGTTCGGCATGTACAGACAGGGAGGGTTGGGCTTCCCTCAGTATTTTGACGTCTATTGGGCTTCCGGCAGCAGCATCTGGATGACCGAGGACGTGAGCGATCTGGTGGTTGAGGCTCAGTTCGATTGTGGTGGTAAGAGCCTTCCCGAGGTTGTGATTACCGCGCTCCAATATCCTGAAAGTGCCAAAAAGGACGGTATAGAAGGGAAGGTAATTGTGCGGTTCGCCGTTGAGAAAGACGGCTCGGTGCAGGATATCGAGGTGGTGAGAGGCCTTCGCGAGGATTGCGATTCGGCAGCCCTCGCCTGTGTGAGACAAGTTATTGCTCCCTATTGGCGTCCCGCGACCTTCAACGGCAAGCCGGCCCGAAGCATTTTCTATCTTCCGATCAACTTCCAGTTAAAATAAGAAAACACAAAAACATAGTTAGTGCCAAATTTTTGAGAAAATTTGGCACTAACTTGGCACTAACTAAATCTTTTTGACACTAACCTTTTTTCATCGATATCAAAATTATCTTTATACGCAACCATTACGATTTTTTATATAATTCTCATTTTTTGCTAGTTAATGTATAAAATCGCAAAAATAATTCCGATACCGAGCTGCCGTCCGTGACGTTAATGCCATTCTCACCCTATCAACGATGCTTTTTGCTTGATTAAGGTGTTGGAAATGGCATTAAAGTAGATGTTTATTTGAATCCTTATTATTTTGGTCAGAGTTGACTCTTTGTGGATATTATAACGGAATTGGGGTTGTTGTAGGTGGCTTCTTGTCCACCATTAGATTTGCATCGTAGTACCTCGCACCGAAGTAGGAATAGCCGGTTTCCTCGTCCCGTCCTTTGCCGGAGAAAGTGAAAGTCACTTGACCTATAAAATATATGTTATTTGTAGTGGTTGTAGGCGAACAATTCATGGTGCAAAGATACAACTTTTTCAGAAAACACAAAAAAAAACTGTATTTTTGCAAAAAATATAGAAATCAAACCAGATACCTTATGGACATAAAAATCGAAGCCAACTTCCATTTTTCTGTTTCTTCGATTCAGTACATGCCGGACGGAGAACTCAGAATTGCCCTTGTGCAGGATGACCTGCATGAGGGGAAAAAAATATCTGTATCATGCCAGCCTGGGGGACGGCGGAAGAACGTCCGTCAATATCACTCTTGGAATATGCCCTGGAATATGCCCTGGAATATGCCCGGAAGAGCCTGTCCAAAGACAAGACAAAGGATTCGTACCGGCTGATGTGCATCCATCTGGAAGCTTATGGCGACTGCTGTATGGACAAGGTAAAGTAAAACCATCATATTATCCATTCATCCTTGCTATATTGAAAAGATATTCTCTGGTGAGAAATTATATGAGTTTCGAAAGATTATCCCATCTGATATTCAAAACATTGTGGTATATGCAACTAGTCCAATAAAAAAAATTGTTGCTATTATAGAAGTGGACAGAGTGCTTACAGACACACCTGAATCTATTTGGAAACAAACATGCAAGCATTCGGGGGTGACGAAAGAGTTTTTTATGTCCTATTTTAGAGGAAAAGAGAAAGCAAATGCTATTAAAATCAAGAGTTTTATTAAATTAAAAGAGCATAAATCCTTATCTTGTGTCGGAATAAAAAATGCTCCACAGTCATTTGTGTATATTCAAGACTCATGTAATATCAATAGCATGTAATAATATTCCCAGAGATCGTTTATTATTAACAGTTATTTCAGGCAAAATAGTATAGAAAATGCAATTGAATTGGCAACAGAACAATATTACAAAACAATATATTGTGGATGGTTACATCACCATTCCCGCCGCGTGAGCTGTGGAAAAGGCGATTTGGAGATTATAGCCGCCTGTGTCGGCATCCAGGTCCAGGACTTCGCCGGCAAAATATAGCCCTGGGACCAGTTTTGATTCCATGGTTTTGGGATTTACCTCCTTGAGGGAAACGCCTCCTTGGGTGATAATGGCCTCATTGTAGGTGCGCGTAGCCACGAGGGTGAAACGTAAGTCTTTCAGGAATGAAAGCAATCGCCGGCGCTCCTCACCATTAATCTGGTTGAGACGCTTGTAATATTCGATATGGAGTGTCTGCAAGGCAAGCGGAATCATTTCGGCAGGAAGCCAGAGCCGGAGCGCGTCGTTGAAAACGCGGGTGCCGTTGGCATTGAGGTCGCTGATGAGCCGTTTGTCGAGCTGGTTACGTTCCACGGCTGGTTTGAGGTCGATATGGGCTATGAACTGCTCCCCTTGGTTCAGGCGCCGGCTGAGAATACGACTCGTGGAAAGTACGATAGGCCCGGAAATGCCATCAGAGGTGAAAGTCATTTCTCCGAAATGTTCGCAAACCTTTTTGCCCGAAGGCTCTGTGATGAGCAGAGAAACGTTTCTGAGCGTAAAATTCTCTAAATCTTCAGGTACGGACTCCTGGCATATCAGCGGTACCAGTGAAGGAACCTGAGGAATGACGGTGTGCCCGACTTCGGAAGCCAGCATGTAACCCGCACCGGTAGAACCGGTTGTAGGATAGGAGAGGCCTCCGGTGGAAATCAAGATGCTTTCTGCCCTGAGGTTCTCACCGTTTTGCAGTTTTACCCCCACGGCATGACCCTCTTCAATCACAAGGCTGCGAACTGCGGTATTCTTGCGGATGGTTACCAGCGGATGCTGTTCCAGAGCGGTAATGAGGGCCAGAAATATGTCAAGTGATTTTCCGCTTTGAGGAAATACACGGCAGCCCCGTTCTACGACCAGAGGAACCCCTAAAGATTCGATGAGGTCCATGAGTTCCTGATTGAAAAACTGAGAGAAAGCATTCCTCATAAAACGACCGTCACTGCCCACATGGGTAATGAAATCCTTGAGCGTGGCGGTATTGGTAAGGTTGCAACGGCCTTTGCCGGTAAGGCGGAGCTTCCGGCCAGCCTGGTCCATCTTCTCAAGAAGAAGAACGCTGCGGCCCCGGCGGGCGGCGGTAAGGGCTGCCATCATGCCGGCTGCCCCAGCCCCGATAATGATGATATCTGCGTTATTTTGCAAGGGTGACAATATCTTTAGGATGGAGACATAAAACGGGAATCTGAGCGCGGTGAACCAGCTGCTGGGCATTCGTCCCCAGAAATAGCTGTGCCAGGAAACGGTCCTGCTCGGTATTGATAACAATAAGGTCGGCGTGCTGTTTTTCTGCGACATCAAGCACGATGTCGGCATAGTTGCTGTAAGGACGGATTTCGCTTGTCATAGGGATGTGTTCGTTGGCAAGGAACTTCTCTATCTGCTTGATGTAAGTCTTCAGGTCAGAATCGTCCTGCTGGCTGGCGCTGATGCCTACAATATGAATGGAAGAGTTGAAAATCTTGGCCATCTCAACGGCTGGCGCCACTTTCTGGCGGGAGTCGATATGCACCCGGATAGGAACGATGATGCGTTCGAGAGTTTTGTGGAAGTCGTACCCTTCGCGTATGGTGAGGACTGGACAAGTGGACTCCTGGATGATCCGTACTGCGGTGCTTCCCATCCAGTATTTCTCGAAGCCGGAAGCGCCGTTGGTTCCAATCACAATCATAGGAGCTTCCACCTGACGGGCAATCTTGCTCATGATTTCCGATACCTTGCCGGGCAGAATCTCCCATTCCATCGGATTTTTGAGCAAGTGACGACGTTCCTCACAAAGTTCCTGTAACCGTTGTTCTGCCAGGCGGGTGATCATCTTGAGCTGTTCGTGGTCGAGCAGATTTTTCTCTTTGCGAACCCAGACGAGACGAATGCCACAATCAAGTTTGTTTGCGATATCAACAGCAATGTCGAGTGCAACGTATGAGCCTTTTGAAAAGTCGGTTCCGACTACTATAGATTTCATGGTCTTGAATGTTTAATGATATGGAATTTATTATTATAACGTCAGGTTTTATATTTTATTTTGCCAATTGAAAAAAAGTTTGTATCTTTGCACCGGAATTTAGAAGTCTATGAACGAAAATCTGGATGCAACAGGAGGAAGCCAGTCGGCAATGGAACGGGAAGTAGAACGCGCTTTGCGTCCTACGGGATTTGATGCGTTTGCCGGTCAGACCCAGACTGTTGAGAACTTGAAAATATTTGTAAAAGCTGCCATTGAGCGAGGTGAGCCCCTTGATCATTGTCTGCTGTACGGTCCTCCGGGGTTGGGCAAGACAACGTTGTCGCAAATCATTGCGAATGAGTTGGGCGTGAATATGAAAATGACTTCAGGTCCAGTGCTGGACAAACCGGGAGACCTGGCTGGTCTGCTTACGAATCTGGGCAGGAACGACGTGCTTTTTATTGACGAGATACACCGGTTGTCACCTGTGGTGGAAGAATATCTGTATTCAGCAATGGAGGATTTCCGGATAGATATCATGATAGAATCTGGGCCTGCGGCAAGAAGTGTGCAGTTGAACCTCAAGCCCTTCACGCTGATCGGAGCGACTACCAGAAGCGGTATGCTGACGGCTCCTCTGCGTGCCCGATTTGGAATCAAGTGCCATCTCCATTATTATGATGCTGAGACCTTGACACAGATAGTGAACCGTTCGGCAGGACTCTTGCAGGTGAAAATCACCAGCGAATCGGCCATGGAAATTGCCCGCCGGAGCCGAGGAACTCCCCGTATAGCCAACCTTCTTTTGCGCCGTGTGCGCGATTTTGCTCAGGTAAAAGGTGACGGGACGATTACGCTGGATATTGCCCGCTATGCCTTGCAGGCGTTGAATGTGGACAGAAACGGTCTGGATGAGATGGACCTCAGAATACTCAATACCATTATCGACAAGTTCAAAGGCGGTCCCGTGGGATTGAATACCATAGCTACGGCAGTAGGAGAGGAGGCGGACACGGTAGAGGAGGTTTATGAGCCATTCCTGATTCAGGAAGGGTATCTTATGAGAACCCCGCGTGGCAGAGTGGCAACCCCAATGGCGTACCAGCATCTGGGCAAGATTAAATCGGATGGAATACAACAAGAATTATTTTAAGATATGAGAACGCTCGTTAAGAATATAAAGGAACTTGTGCAGGTGGAATATCAGCCTCGCACTCGCGTGATGGGTAAGGATATGGCCCATCTGAATACAATAAAGAATGCCTATCTGATTGTGGAAGATGAACATATCAAGGCATTCGGGGAAATGAAAGATCTCACGGAACAGACGTTTGACAAAGAGTTCGATGCAACGGGAAGAATGGTATTTCCGTCGTTCTGCGACTCTCATACCCATCTTGTGTATGCGGGCAGCAGGGAAATTGAATACGGCGACAAAATACGCGGCTTGAGCTATGATGAAATCGCAAAACGTGGAGGTGGAATATTGAATTCGGCCAAAAGAGTCCAGGACGCTACCGAAGATGAATTGTATGAAGGGGCGATGTATCGTCTTAATCAGATGATTGGATTCGGCTCGGGTGCTGTGGAAATCAAGAGCGGTTATGGTATGACTACCGAAGCGGAAATGAAGATGCTCAGAGTTATCAGGCGCTTGAAAGAGACATCTCCTCTGACGATAAAATCCACTTTGCTTGGCGCCCATGGCGTGCCAATGGAATATCGCGGCCGTCAAGGAGATTTTGTGGATAAGGTCATTAAGGAAATGATACCACAGGCAGCAGCCGAAGGTCTGGCCGATTATATCGATGTTTTCTGTGATGCGGGCTTCTTTACCTGTGAGGAAACTGAACGGATGCTGGAGGCTGGAATCAAGCACGGAATGCGGCCTAAGATTCATGCCAACGAAATGGCCTGCTCGGGTGGCATTCAGGTAGCTGTGAAATACAATGCCTTGAGTTGCGACCATCTGGAATATACCGGTGAGGAGGAGATAAAGTGTCTTCTTGGAAGCGAGACTATGCCCACGGTTCTTCCCGGTGCCGCATTCTTTCTGAATATGCAATATGCCCCTGTGAGAAAGATGATAGAGGCTGGATTGGGTGTGGCTATGGCAAGCGACTGTAATCCGGGTTCTTCCCCTTCGCCAAACATGCAGCTGATACTTTCTATGGCATGTGTGAATTATAGAATGCTTCCCGAAGAGGCAATCAATGCCGTAACCATCAACAGCGGTTATGCAATGGGCGTGAGCGACCAGTTGGGAAGTATTGCAGTAGGAAAGCGCGCTAACTTCTACATCACCAAGGAAATACCAACCTACGAATATATGCCTTACGCCTACGGAGAAAATAAGGTGGATAAGGCGTTTCTGAATGGTAAAGAACAGTAACTATGGTTGAAGTACAAGGCGTCTGCAAGTCGTTTGGTAACCTTCAGGTTCTGAAGGATGTAACGCTCCGGGTGGAGAAAGGAGCGGTGGTGTCTATTGTAGGAGCTTCGGGTGCGGGCAAGACGACGCTGCTGCAAATTGTAGGGACGCTTGATACTCCCGACAAAGGCAAGGTCATCATCGATGGAACCGATGTGTTCTCGCTGGGGACCAACGCCTTGGCAAAGTTCAGGAATGAGCATATAGGGTTTGTGTTTCAGTTTCACAATCTCCTGCCGGAGTTCACGGCCCTTGAGAATGTCTGTATGCCGGCACTCATCAAAGGCGATTCGATGAGCGTGGCCGAAAAGAAAGCACAGGAACTCCTTGAGATATTGAATCTTAAGGAACGTGCGCATCATAAGCCTTCGGAACTTTCGGGCGGAGAACAGCAACGCGTGGCTGTGGCCAGAGCTTTGATCAATAATCCTTCAGTCGTGTTGGCGGATGAGCCTTCTGGAAATCTGGATTCCCAGCACGCAAAAGAACTGCATCAGCTGTTTTTTGATTTGAGAAACCGTTATCAGCAAACCTTTATCATTGTAACCCATAATGAAGAACTGGCCCGTATGGCCGATCATACAATTGTAATTCGAGATGGAAAAAACTATTAACAAAAAATGGAACGCTCCGGCAAAGAAGGAGTACCGCCCACGTAAGCGTGTGGTGACTCCGGATGAGGACTTGGATTTCTCTGCTCTGGAAGAGCGTCAGAATGGGAGATACCAGGGAGATACCAGGGAGATACCAGGGAGATACCCTAAAGGAACCAACCCCCGATTTCATGGCGGAAAAGTGGAGTCGTCAGAGCCCCAAGAACCATCTCAAGCGGGTCGTCGTGAACGGCGGGAACAGCCTAAGGAAAACCAACAGCTGATTTATGGGTTGCGTCCGGTAATGGAAGCTATCGGTTCGGAACAGCAGCTGGATAAGGTGTTTATACAGACTGGGGCTGGCGGAGCCTTGATAGGGGAACTGAAGGCTATGCTGAATGAATGTGGTATTCCTTTCCAGTATGTCCCGGTGGAGAAACTGAACCGGCTGACCAAGAATAACCATCAAGGCGTTGTGGCTACAATTTCGCCTATACGATACCGTCAGGTGGCTGATCTGCTGCCTATTCTGGAGGCTAAGGGACGTGTGCCGTATATACTGATGCTGGATCATGTGACGGATGTGCGAAATCTCGGCGCCATTGCAAGAACGGCAGAGTGTGCGGGTGTGGATGCCATTGTGGTTCCTGACCACGGAAGTGCCCAGATCAACGAAGACGCCATCAAGTCGTCGAGTGGGGCATTGCTGAGGATTCCTGTATGCCGTGAGCAAAATCTGAAGACGGTGGTAAACCTCTCAAAACAGTATGGATTACAGATTTGCGGGGCTACCGAAAAAGGAGCGACCAGTTATCTGAAAGTGGATTTCACACAGCCTACGCTGCTGATTATGGGTGCTGAGGAAACGGGCATCAGCAATGATCTTTTGAACCTTTGTGATGTGAGAGCGAAACTTCCAATATGCGGGGAAATCCAGTCGCTTAATGTGTCGGTTGCTGCGGCTATCTTCATGTACGAAAAACTGCGCCAGAGGGAGTCTTGATGAACTTTCCCAAGCGTCTGCCTGCGCGAAATTATATTTTATTAATAAAAAAAATTCCCAAAAGTTGTTCTGATTGGGAATTTTTTCGTATATTTGCAGTTTGAAAAAGTGTGCAGTTTTGGTACCTGAAGTGCTGAAATGTGCGCGTATATTATTGAAAACGAAAAAGAAACATTTATACGAAATGAAGAATAAGTCACTATTATTGGGGTTAATTTTTGCTTTATGTGGGTCAATTTCCCATGCGCAAGTGCAAGAAGTGTATCGTCAGGGCTTTGAGACTGGAGAAGCTCAGACCTATACACTGACAGGATCTGGTGCGGCTCAGACATCGCTTCATGCAGGCGGTTCGAGTGCCATGAAACTGAGTCATAACGCATCGAATGTTGTGCTCACGTTGAACAATATTGATTTGACAACTGATGCTTCGTTGCAGTATTATGTGCTTGAGTTCTCTCATATCTGTGATGTGGATGCCTCGGCTTGCCAGAGTGCAAATGTGGTGGCTGTAGTGGAGGCTAAGTTTCCCCACCAGACAGAATGGTCTTCGTTGCGTAGTTTCTATACGACCAACAACGGATGCTCAAGCTTCCCGGTGACGGGTTCTTTTGACAAGAGTTCCTACGTTGAATGGCAGCAGACCCCAACTTCCAATTCAATGTGGAAAAGAGAGTCGTTCTCTTTGGACAACCTCTTCAATGGTGTGGCTTTGAGCAGCAGACTGCTTCAGATTCGTATTACTTTGAACAGAAAAGTGACCGGCGGTACTTCTACTCAGGGCTGGTATCTGGATGATATCGTTCTGAAGGCAAGTTCCCAGGCTATGGTTACTCCTTCCATCAATATGCTCTGCTATCCTGACTTGCTGGCTACCCCTTCAAGCAGTGGAACCAAGGTGATGGCAGAAATCTCCACTTCAGCATCGGTGGGTATGAATGCGGATTCTATTTATGTGCTGTGGAAAGCAGGTAGCAATCCTACTATCCACAAAGACAAGATGCCGATGATTCCGGGTTCTGGAAACAGATACAAATTCTATATTCCTTTCTGCGGTTATGATACTATGATGTATTTCCGCATTGTGGCTAAGGATGCTACCCAGAACCGCAATACGGCTACCTGGCCGGAGGACGGCAGTTCATGGATGAGATTTTATAATGTCCGCGGTACTGCAAATTATGCAGAGTTCCCGGCAGCCACTCTGGGAAGCAATAATAAATTCCCATTCCCGGCATACGCTACGAACAAGAGTGAGTATGTGTATGATAGTATTACCATGGTTAATGCGGGGTATAAGGCTGGTGGAATCGTGGCTATAGATTTTACCCCCGCACAGGAAATAACAGCGGCACAGACCCGCACGACATTGAAGATCAGGATGAAGAATGCCTATTATAGTCATGTTTCGACTTCATCATCGGTATCGGGTGGTAATCATCCTTATACGATGGATTATATGCATCCTGTGTATGAAGGTGATCTGACATTGCCTCCAACCCCTGCAGGTCAGAAAATACGAATCAATCTTCAGGATACGTTCTATTATGCAGGAAGTGACTTGATTGTGCAGGTTATCTATGGTGACCAAAACCATACGACAAATCCTACAGCAACCTATGTGCAGACATTCCCAACCGCGAACATCAACAAGAACACCATCTATACATACGGCTATTCCGGAAGCTACCGTTATGATCCATACGCCATCAACAAGGAAAAGTTCATGACGGGATATTCTGCTACGGAACGTCCCCATATTGAATTTGAAGTAGTGGGCAATATGCCTATGATGTATGACTGTGGTGTGGAAAGCATAGTATATCCAAACTATGACAATGCTGCCCAGGCGAATGAGCCAGACCAGGTTCGTGTAATGCTCAAAAACTACGGAACAGCACCTATAAACGGCGTGACTATCACATATCAGCTGGATAATGGTCCACTGAATCATTATTTCTGGAACGGAACCTTGGGTGCAGGTGCAACTGCAAATGTCCAGATTGCAAATAACCAGTTGTACACCAAAGGATATCACAGCATTTCAGCATGGGTTGAGGATACCATCATTATTTCAGGCAATCCTTACATTGATTACGAACCACTCAACGACTCTACTCATGTTGATTTTATCGCTTGCGAAGGTTCTCTGTCTGGAGATATTGCCGTCGGAGGTACCAATCCGGATTATGCAACTATCGATGAGTTCCTGTTTGCGGTGAGCCGTTGCGGTATCGGTGGCCAATTGACAGTGAAACTGGCTCCAGGCACATACAGTCCATTGGTACTGCCGGAACTGTTGGGCTTGAGTAAGGATTGTTACGTTCAATTTGAACCTCAAGGCTCCGGGGAAGTTGTATTTTCAGCAGGTTCAGATAATACAGATGCTGCCTTATTGGATTTGCAGGCAGTTTCCCATATTCGTTTCAAGAATATCATATTCCAGGATGAACGCCGGGATGCCAATGCTCAATATGTAGTGAGATTGTCCAATAGCAGTAAGGATTGTCAGTTCTTGAATTGTCAGTTTGTCGAGTCTGCCTTAAACCGTACTGTGATATTTTCTTCTGGTGCAGATTCTTTGTTGGTTGACGGATGTAACTTTACCGGAGGTGGAATTGGTGTCAGTCTGATCGGATTTTCCTCCGACAACCGTGCGATGAACAGCAAAGTGGTGCGTTCTAATTTCTCAGATATGGGCTCCAATGCTGTCAAGGCACAGTATCAGTTTAATCTGGTGGTGGACAGCAATTATATCAACGATTGCTCTATCTTTAATGGCGCGTTAGTGCTGGTGCAGGATTGTAGTGGGGCATTGAAGATTACCCGCAACAAAATCAAAACAACCCATGGCGCTGCTGCTATTTCGGTGAACAACATCGCCGGTTCAGCAGATAATTACGCTCTTATCGCAAACAATATGATGGTTTGTGAATATGATGGTATGTCAACGGACATGAGTTCACCTTTGAGTGTGTTTGGCGGAAATTTCGTGAAAGTGGTTTACAACAGCGTGAAGATGACGGCGGAAGCTAACGGAAAATCAGCTGCAAAACTTGGCGGAAGTGCTTTGACGAACTGTTATTTCCAGAACAATATCATCGCAACATTCGATAATTACAATTATGCATTCGAGTATATTCCAGGAACGAATGTTGTTGTGAACAACAATGACTATTATGCTGCAGGTACTAAACTGAATAAATACAATACCAATGCCTGCAATACGCTTGATATCTGGCATTCCTATATGAATCGTGATTTGCAGTCCAAATCGGTCGATCCTTCGTTTATGACTACCTCTGATCCACTTGATTTGAGAACTTTCAGCCAGGATTTAAGTGAAATTGCAGTTCCGATTCCTGAGGTAACAACTGATATATATGGTACAGCACGTCATACCCCAGATCCATGTCCAGGTGCATTTGAATTTGAACCGCTGTATTATGATTTCAGCGTAGTTGAGGTTCTGGAGCCACTTTCGGATTATTGTGAAGCTTCGGCACAAACCCCCATACGAATCCGTGTGATGAATTCAGGTCTTCGTGATTATGATCCAGCCACCAGCGGCGCAGCAGCAATTAAATACAGTTGTACGGCTCCTGGAGTGGTAGGACAAAACAACTCTGGTACGATTAATGTGAATGTTCCTATCCCGACGGGTGAATCAGTTGAAATTACGGCTCCTCAAACTTTGAATCTTTTACCCCGGGGGGATATGGATTCTATATATCATATATATTTCTGGGTTAGTGCAACGATTGACCCTAACCAATTAAACGATAGTCTGGTCTTTGAGGTTACTTCACATGCCCATCTGGCAGCTCCTGATAATGTTTCAATAAATGTGCCATACTCACAGAGTGGATTACTTTCTGTATCACAAGGCGTCCGTCAGTGGGAAACAAGTATGTATAACGGCATATCTTCGGAGCCGTCTATAATATACTGGTATGCAGACGAAGATGCTACGGAATTTCTGCAGACGGGCAATCCATTGGAAACAACTCCGATATTCGATGATACGACGTTTTATGTACGTCAGCGTAGGGAAGTCCCGATGATGCGGATCAGCGAAATCCAGTTCAGCAAGGAACTCTCGCGTGGTGCAACCTCTCCTCGTCCCGATTTTATGCATTCGGGAACGAATTTTGCTATCGAATTGACCAATGTCGGTGATGGTCCTGCATCTCTTTGGGGTGACTCTCTTGTGATAACCAGCAATGAGGTGGCATATCAGAACAAGATTCTTGCAATGCCCAATATTGTAATCCAGCCAGGCAATAGCGTAGTAGTTCAATACTATGCCAGTGCAAGTACTACCGATTCAACGGTTACTTTCAAGACTACTACCTTGACACCTCCAGCCAATAAGAATTTAGGTATTATGTATCGCCATGGCGGTCAGTTGGTGGATGCAGTGGCAACCAATGCTATCACGGTTCAAACTATATGGACACGTCTTCATGTACCCGAGAGTATCTGGAAAGGCGCAGGTATTACAGTTCCTGTAGATGCAGGCGGATTAACTCGTCTGTCGTGGCCAAATCCTGCTGCCGCACCAGTGAATTCAGCTCCGATGTGGCGTGTGGCTACTGCTGAGCAGCCACTTACAATGGGTACGACAAATCCGGCTTTGATAAAGTATCGTCCTTCTGAATGTGAAGGCTCTATTGGAACCGTACATGTAAACGTTACCAACAAGCCTGTTGTGGATTTGGCTATTGATGGACTTGCCTTTGAAGACGGATGTGGGCTTTACGAAGAAGAGGTTGTTGTCAATGTCCACAATTTTGGTGTAGAGGCTTGTTCTGGAGTATCGCTACACTGTTCTATAAATGATTCCATAATATCTAATGGTTACATCGCCAGTATCGGGGCAGGTGAGAACATTCGATACACATTCCCGCAGTTGGCTCCGCTTCATGCTCCTGTTGATACTATCTTCAATGTAAAGGTTTGGGCTGATGCCAAAACTTCTGATGCTCGTCATATAAATGATACTAATGCTGTATCGGTGAATGTCCTGTTTACTCCGGCACCGCCAGCCACTACATCCTTTGATGCCGATTATGGTACCAGAACCACGCTTTCTGTACCAGCCCATACTACTGGAGAACCTTTGATTTGGTATGACCGCAATATGGTAGCTGTGGATAGTAACAATACTCACATGACGGATTATTTATACCTTCCAGATACTTTCTATGTTTCTGCTTCAGCAATGATCCCTTCCGATAGTCATGTCGGAAATCTCACGTCATCTTCAACTAAGGGAGGCTATCCATCACCGTATAATCCTACCAATAAATCATGCAAGCAGCAGATGATCTTTTCTGCTTATGATTTGAGTCGAGCAGGATTGCTGCCCGGTATGGTTTCCGGTGTCTCATTTTATATTGCAGACATCTTGACAGAGACGAATTCTGTAGAGTTTTCTACTTATCAGATTTCCATTGGTACAATTAGTGATACGGCTTATGGATCAAGTACTGCGTTCAAATCTGATCTGACCCCGGTTTATGAGGCTACAAATCTTACTGTTTCAGATGCAATGGGCCCATGGATGAAGCATAATTTTAATACGAACTTTTCATGGGACGGAACTTCCAGCATCGTACTTCAGGTTTATTTCGAGCTTGCCGGTAATAAGAATACCAAAGGAGCACAGACCAAATATACAGCTACTGCCCAGAAGACCTGTCTGTACAAGACCAGTGCCTCGGGTACTTGCAGTACGGCTACTACAGGTACCTCCAGCAAGAACCGTCCGGATGTGCTTTTCCATGGATTGGAATATGGTTGCGAAAGTCATGCTTCGATGGTTCCTGTGAATGTGGTTAATATCCCGGCTATCGAGGCAACTGTTCTTTGGCCGGATGGTATTGATACGGTGCAGTATGCTTCCTGCGGTTCTACTCCTTTAGAGGTTGTCGTATCTAATCGAGGATTAAATAATATTTCAGATTATACCATTGATTATTGGCTTGACCAGGCGCATCATACTTTTACAGGGGTTGATACGGTTTATCCCGGACAAGACCGATTGGTGTCCTTAGGCTTGCATGACATTATGCCAGGTCGTCACTCTTTGAAAGTCGTAGTCAATGCAGTCGGTGATAACGTACATTCTAATGATACGGTTTCGAGAGGATTCAACGTGAAGTTCTGCTCTGGAAACTATTCTATTGGATCTGGTCGTGATTATGAGACTTTCGCAGCTGCACTGGATACACTTACTGGTGCTGGTGTAGATGGTGCTGTAGTATTTGAGATTGCATCCGGCGTGTATGAAGGTCGTATGGAACTGGGTGCTGCTCCTGGTGTTTCCGAACGTAACACTATCACGTTCATCTCTGAAACAGGTAATCCAGAAGATGTAGTGCTTAAGGCTACTCCAACTGCTAATAACAATTATGTACTTCGTATTGCTGGTAATGAATATGTGTCATTGAGTGGTGTAACAGTATATGCTGAAATTACCTCCAATGTGGCTACTGCCTATGGCAATGTTCTGGTTCTCGATAATTGTAAGCATATCACACTTACCGATAACATTTTCCGCACTACGGGTGGTATGTATAAGGTAACAAATTCTAACGTTATCACCATCGGAAATAATGTAAGAGACGTTTACATTACCAATAACCGCATTGACAGCGGATATTGTGCGTTTGCCAGCGATGTGGCTGCTGAACATGGCGCAAGTAATATCTATATTGCATATAACACTATAGATGGTTTCGCTAATCAGGGTATTCTGTTTGAAAATGTTGATACTGTTACCATAAATGAGAATCTTATTCAGAGTGCCATGACGGAATCCAAGTTGCCGTTGACAGCCATCACGATAAACACTCATACTGGCCCACTTGACATCGAGAAAAACGTCATAAATGTTGTGGATGCAAAAAATGGCGGTAAACGTGGTATCATGCTCGAAAACGTTGTGGCAACACCTGCTATCCGCACTACTATATACAATAACATGATTTCGTGTTATGGTACGTCTGCCCAAGGCGCTGTTCCTAATGGCATCAATATTAAAGGTGTTCAATATGCCAATATCTATCATAACTCTGTTCGGATTTATGCTGGTGCCAGTCAGTCGAAGTCTTATGCCTTCTATGCTGACGAAGGTTGCAGTATGGTCAATGTAATGAATAATGTTTTTTCAAGTTTCTGTAAGGGTTATGCATATTATGTGAAAGCAAATGCTGTCCAGTCTTCAGACTATAATGTATATTATTCAACTTCACCAACCCAGCTTGCATACTGGGCTGCAGAAACTCCGACTATTGAGGAACTCCGCACAGCAAATGGAACCGATGCCAATTCCTTTGTTGAGGCTCCAGAGTTCACTTCCACTTCTGATCTGCACATGTTGATTGGTCAGTTTTCCTCTAAGGGTACTGCCACAGAGGTTACCACAGATATTGATGGGACTACCCGTCACCCAATACAACCGACCATAGGTGCCCATGAATTTTTCTGTCAGGATCATGATGTTTCCATTGTTACTATAGAAGAGCCTTTCTGGCCAGCATCTATATCAAATCCGAACAATGTTGAAACTGATACTGTTCGCGTTGTTGTGCGTATATTCAATAACGGTAATTCAACTGAAACTAATCTTACCTGGTGGGCTGAGATATTAGGTACTGATTTGCGTACCCCCAATGCCAATATAGCTATTCTCGAACCACATCAGATGATCTCCGACACGCTCTATATTCCGACTATTCTCGGACTTATTGATACCCAGCAGATTCGTGTTCATTTGCAGATGTCCGGAGATCAGGACACCACTAACAATACCCGTGAAGCCGCATTCTATATTGCACCGGCATTTGACTTCCAAGCCACAGCTATCCGTGCAATCACTACAGGTCGTGGAAGTGTTCCTGATGGTTGCTACCTCCAGAATACACCTGTGGAAATTACTATAAAAAATGTCGGTAAGAAACCTATCCCGTCCATGGCTCGTCTCACTATTGGATTCAGAGCCTCTGTACGTACAGGCGCCGATTATATTCCGACATTGCCTGTAACGCCTCAGACAGAGGTGGCTTATACCACGGTAATGGTTCCTGTAAACGGAACTACAACCATCCGCTTTGCTAATACTGCCAATCTGTATCCTACCGGGCTTCATAACGATGTCTCTGTTTATATTCAAGGTTGGGCTACTTACCAGTATGACCTTGTGAATGCTAACGATACTACGAATAAAGTGGCTGTGGATTCTTACTACACGCCAGATATGCCAGAAGGTGAAGATGCATATATTCCTTATGCTGGTTGGGATACGCTTCATGCAACCCAGAGCGACAACTTGATTATCCGTTGGTTTGAGGCTAGAGATACCAACAACTTTGACGGACATTTCTATAATGGAAGTGGTAGCGCTGCCGCCTCCCAGAAATGGGGACCAACGCCTCAGTACTTCAATGATCACACCTATTATCTCGCCACCAAGACCAGTCATAACTGCAGGAGTTCTTTCTCCCCGATTACGGTGCATGTCAATCCTCAGGTTTCTACTGATGTGGCTGTATCTGCTATTGAGGCTCCTCGTACGACGGGACGTGTCTATGCAGAGAATGACACTGTGAAAGTTCGTATCACCAACTATGGTACATCCGCGGTGTCCAATATCCCTGTAGTGTACGAAATTCGTTCGGGTAGCAATAAGAATCCAGTGATTCAGCGTGCTGATGAAGTCTGCACCACTACTATCCCCGCCGGTGGTGATTTCGTCTATGAATTCCGAACCCTTTGGAATAATGTTGAAGATCCAACTGCTCAGAAATCCTTCTATATCCGTTCCTGGACAGATCTTGCTTCGGATATGGTTCGAATTAACGATACCAACCGTATTGATGCTTATGCAACGACTAACCATTTCTGGACAATTCCAGAACGCGCTTATTACGACTATGCCTCGGAAGATACTTTCACCGTGGATATAACCAAGGTCGCATTCAATACGCTCTATACAGAGTTCTTCCCCATAGGTTATCCGTACCACAATTTTGGTGTATATCACAATCATTATCCTACCGACGGTACATCTTTCGATGAACGTGGCGTGCCCGTACTTCACCTTACTCGTGGAACCAC
This sequence comes from Bacteroidales bacterium, assembly GCA_045640985.1. Taxonomy (GTDB): domain Bacteria; phylum Bacteroidota; class Bacteroidia; order Bacteroidales; family P3; genus Colimorpha. The sequence continues at coordinate 31,306 of JAZUFZ010000013.1, read as the reverse complement.
CGACACTCTTCATATTATTACCACCAATGTCGAGGATGTTTATGATCGTCGTACCCCGGTTCAGATTGCAGCTTTGATTGACTTTAATCGTGATGGTGAATATAGCTACGCTCAGGAATGTGTTCTCGATACTATCGTAAATACGCTCACTGATGTGAAGAAAGTGATTACCATACCAAATTCTGCTGAGTTTGGTCACATGCGTATGATTATCTGTGCAGAGAGTGATACATCACATCATTTTATAGATCCTAATGGTGGATGGTTCAACGATATAGCAGAGGGTCAGACTCAGACATACCTTCTCAGTATTGACAAAAATCCTCCTACGGTTGATGCGGCATTCTGTCGTCTTGTTTCACCTACAGACCATATTGTCGATACTTCCAACCATTATGTTCGTTTCGTGATTGCGAATAAGGGGTTCTCTGCGCTTTCAAATATCCCGGTTGCCTATTCGTTTATCTCCAACGATACCATTATTTCCGACACTATGTATGTGGAAGGACCTTTGGCTCCTGGTCAGACGATGATGGCATCGCTTCCCTATCATGAATTTGATATGGGGACTACCTGGGTGAATATTCTTTTGGCACAACCCAACGATGCAGACTCAACCAACAACCTCTTCACATACGATTATCATCGTTTTGAGACCAAGATATGTACGTGGGAAGACAGTTTCGATGATGTGAATGAATGGTATGCTCCACAGGGTATTACGCCTTACACCCATAACTATTGGGAATACGGTGCTCCAACTAAGGCGGAGTTCCGTAGTATGCCATCTTCTCCTAACGTATGGGCTACCGGTCTTTCCAATAATGTGACTTCTGGTGTCTATGGTTCTCGCAGTTACCTCTATACGCCTATTTTTAATACTCGTATTGTTAGAACCGATACGCTTTCATTCAAGATGTGTGCATTACTTCCTGAAAATTCCTTCATGGGTATTGAGTTCCTCAACTATTTAGGTCAGTGGGTTCCGCTTAATTATACAGAAGAACATTTGGGAGTTACGGACTGGTATCCTGAAGGTGAAGACCATTTTATTGCTATCGCAGATACCCGTTGGCAGTTGTATCAGTTCAAGACTTCGATGATATCAAGTGATTTCCCGCAAAAGGTTCAGTTCCGTTTTGTTTTCGGAACAAAACCTGGTATCTCTTCTTTCGCAAACTTTGGTATTGGATGTGCTATTGATAATGTAAAACTCCTCCGTGCCCAGAGGGCTGTTGATGTGGGTGTTATTGATATTATCGAACCTACCAAGCCTAAATTTGGTGAATGGGTGGCTCCTAAGGTGGTCGTGAAGAACTTCGGTTACGAGACACAAACAGGATTCACTATTACCTATCGTCCATACGGTTCAGTAATCGCGAAACGAGGAACCTGGGAAGGCCGTCTCCGTCCGAGCGATACATGTCATTTCACTTTCACTGAGGCTCCGTTCCTGGTTACCTCTGACTTCCCGGATACATTCTCTATCTGTGCTACCACCGTAGTCGCCTCCGACCTTTATAACGACAATGATACCACCTGCCGTGAGTTCTATCTCAATCCACTCAACTATGACCTTGCGCTTATTGAGTTTACCCATCCGCTCGGACAGGTCGTGGCTGGCGATTCTGTTGCTATTACTGTTAAGATGCGTAACTATGGTCTTCAGCCTATTACTCAGGCTCGTCTTACCTACGAGTTTAATGGTGGCCGTCAGCGTGTGACCGAATTGGTGAACTTCGATAGCCTTTGCGGTGGTCTCGGACTTCCTTCTATGGAATATTGTGAATATACTTTCCGTCAAAAGGTTCGCACCAACATGGGTTATATGTCGCTTAAAGGATACTGCCAGTATGATCTTGACGAATATGTTCTCGATGATACCACTACAGGTTCTTTCGAAGGTATTACCAATATCGTTGATATGGAGGCTTCTTCTATCCTGCTTGACGATACAGATCCTGCTGGAACCAGAGTCTCTCTTATCGTTCACAACCGTGGGTCAATGTCTGCTAATTCCTTTGAGGTAGGATATTATATTGACGGAGATACCAATACTACCGTTCGCGAGACGTACTATACCGAGGCTCCACTTGCTTCTCTTACGGAAGCCACACATCTCTTCTCTACCATCTTGCCGCAGCGTGATTCGGCTTATTCCCAGATTACGGCTTTCGTACATATTGATAATGATAACGATCCTGACAACGATACAACTTCCACCATCCAGAACAGGTTTATCGACATCGTGGTTCGTAAGGTCCTTGTGGAAGAAAATCGTCAGCCCGATTGTTATGTACGTCTTGAGGTCGAAAATGTCGGAAATCTTCCGCTTACCCAGCCTTATACCATCACGGCTGAGGTGAATGGTACCTTGATTACCGAAACCCTTTCACGTCCGATTTATCCGGGATCGCTCTATCATCTTGACTTCTCTCAGAAGGTTCCTAAGAATAACCAGCGTTCTTATTCAGGATACGGTCATATCAGTTCTGAGTTCGATATCAATCACCACAACGACACTACCTACACGGTGAATGTCATTAACTATTTCGAGGAAATTGATTCAGTCGTAGCAGAATTGCCATATACGCTCTCTCAGAACTATCCTAACCCGTTCACTACCCAGACCGCTGTTGATGTCTATCTCCCTGAAGGTGGCGATCTCCAGTTCTTCATTTTGGATATTATGGGCCGCACCATCTACTCTCAGCATTATAAGCTTGATCAGGGCAGTCACACAATCATCTACAATCATCCGCTCCCATCTACGGGAATTTACTATTACGGTATTGCTATCAACGAAAAACGTCTTATCCGTCGTATGGTTTACCAAAAATAGTATTTATGCTAAAAACTTTCCAAGACTATATTGAGCAACACCACCTTGTGGAACCATCCCAGGTGGTGTTGCTTGCCGTAAGTGGCGGACGTGATTCGGTAGTCCTTGCACATCTTTTCCAGGCCTCTCATATTCCATTTGCCATAGCTCATTGCAACTTTCATCTGCGTCCTGGGGAGTGTGACCGCGATGCTGCCTTTGTTGCCCGGCTTGCTGAGCAGTATAAGGTTCCGTTTCATCTTACCCATTTCCAGACCCGCGACTATGCCTCCAGCCATCATCTTTCCATCGAAGAGGCTGCCCGTATGCTCCGCTACGACTATTTCCAGCAGCTCTGTTCTGACTATGGCTATCATCGTATAGCTACAGGCCACCACGCCGATGATTCCATTGAAACTTTTTTTCTGAATCTTCTTAGGGGTACGGGATTACCTGGACTTCATGGCATATTACCGCTCCATGATAATATCATCCGGCCGTTGCTTCCCTTTTCCCGTGAGCAGATTAACCAGTATGTGGCCCAGCATCAGCTGGAATATGTAGAGGACTCTTCCAATGAGTCTGATGAATATCGGCGCAATCAGCTCCGGCATCATCTTATACCGCTTCTCCGCCAGCTTTCGCCGAACCTCTATGATTCTCTTCCCCAGACGATGGAACGGCTATATCAAAGCGAACAGCTCCTCAATCATTATACGGATCAATTCCGGGCGGCCCTTCCTCAGTCCCAGACTGGGACGCTCCTGTTGCCTGGAGAGGGGTATGTGAACTCCACTCAGATATATTTGTTGTTAAAGCCCTACGGGTTTACTCCGGCGCAGGCTATGCGGCTTTTCGCCCAGCCCCAGATCGGCGCAGTTTTCACTTCTTCCTCACATCATCTTTATGTTACCCGCCAGGGTTGGATTCTTACCGGCGCGCCTGCTGATTCCACAGAGGATTTCTCGCTTCCTGAGGCTACCTATCATCAGCCCTCGGAGTTCTCCACCTTTCGGGTATCTCCGGATGAAGCACTCTTCGATAACGATAAGATACAATATCCACTTTCTGTCCGTTCCTGGCATCCGGGGGATCGTTTCCAGCCTTTTGGTATGCGGGGCAGCCAGTTGGTAAGTGATTATCTCACAACCCATCATTTCACGCCCCTACAGAAACAGCAGCTTCGTCTGCTCGTGGATGCAGAGGATCGTATCTTATGGCTTATCGGTTACCGTGCCTCCAACCTCTGCCGCGTCACGGATACAACGACCCATATTGTCCGTTTCCAGGTGTAGGCCGTACTTTTTCCCGTTTTATTGTTTTATGAAGGTCCCGGTACCGTCTGGGGTCTGCAGGATATATGTCCCGGCAGGCAGTTCATTCAGCGGAATAATGGTATGAGATTGGGTTGTGGTAAAAGTACCGCAGGTCTTGCCGGTGAGGGTATATAAAGTTACGGAAGTTCCGGCGGGCGCTGAAAGGGTTATCTGGTCGGCGGCCGGGTTCGGGTAAAGTTCCAGTCCGGCTTTGCGCACAGGGCCTATACGTTGAAATCCAGCATAGTTATATATGTAGTCGCACACATATTGCAACACAAAATCCACATCCTGGGCATACCAGTGTTCGCGGGTATAGAGGTTCGTGTTCTGGAACATCAGGGGACGCATCATTTCAGGATTGAGCGGAATGTAGGTGTCGGCCACCTGGCGGGCCTCATATTCATATTCGGAGCGTTCATATACGCGGCCGCTCTCATCGATATGTTCGTATTTCGTGCAGTTGCCGTCGCTGTCGTACTGAAATTCCTCTTTCCCGGCGTAGGCTGTCGTGCCGTCGTAATAATCGTAGGTAGTGTCGGTAATGAGGCTCAGCCGGTTATTCTGATAGAAGGAGTGGAATATCTCGGAAACAGCCAGTCCGCCGCCGAACATAGCGTTGCTCCATATCTCACGTTCCAGATTTCCGGAGGCATTATAAATGTATTGGGTTTGGGTAAGGATTCCCCCATATTGAGTGCTGAGACTGCTGAGAATCAGGTTGTCGTCTTCGTTGTATTGGTAAGTATAGGTCCCTCCTAAGTCCCATTCCTCGTTGGTGAAATCATAGTTGTAATTCGTGCGTGAGCCAAGATTTCCTTTCGGGTCGTAGGTATATTCTATGTAATATACGTTGGTCCAGGCTTCGTGGAGCCATTGATATCCTTCGAGTCGCACGAGCTGCCCCTGGTCATTGTAACGCAGCGAATCGTACAGTTCGTCTCCGTCGTAATACTGATATACGGCAATCACTTTTTCCGCGTCGTAGTGGAACCGTACAATATCGTAGCCGTCATCGGAATAGTACTCCGTCATTTTGTATTCGGGCATGTTTTTTGCGGGTCCTGCTGTTTCGGCAGGACGGAAGTTGAGTGCCTGCAGCTGTGCCTCTCCGAGGCGGGAATGGCAATGCCGCTGGGCCTGTACGAAACCTGTCAGGAGGCATAAGGCAATCAATAAGGATAATCTTTTCATTTTGTGGTATGTTGGATGATATTCTGAAGGGTCTGGTTGATTTCGTAATAGGCCTCCGGACTTTGGAGATAATCGTGGCGGGCCCCGTTCAGGTAAAGGCGTTCCACGGGTACGCCAAGGTCCTTCAGTTGTTCGTAGAATGCCTTACCCTGGTCTTCGAGAATGTCGTATTCCGGCGAGACAATCAGCAGATGTTCCAGTTTTTTCAGCTGGCTTTGGGTGGCATCTTCCGGTGATACCAACGGGTCGTGCATAAGAAAACTGTCGGAAAGATAGGCCTGAAATCCCAGGGTCATCATCCGGCTGTCCAGTCCGAATCCTTTCCCGTAGCGGTACCAGGAAGGGCTCCCGTCCTCACTCAGACGTGTTACCGGAGATATCGCGATGATGGAATGGAACTTATGGCGCATTTTGATGGCTGCGGCAAGGGCGAGATTTGCTCCCGCTTCCTGCCCGCCGACCGATATGAGCGAAGTGTCTATCCGTAAAGTTTCCGGATGGGAATAGGCATATTGTATGGCATTTTCCACGTCATGCAGCCCTTCGGGGAAGGGGTGTTCGGGCGCGAGGACATAATCCACCGACAGCACGGCAAGACTTCCTTTCTGTACCAGACTGACTATGAACGGTTCGCATTCTTCCAGACTTCCGGTCATCCATCCGCCCTCGTGCATCCATATCAGCAACGGCCGCCGGTAGTCCGTTTCCGTGCCTTTCAGCTGATAAAGTCTCATTCGGGGGCAGTCCGTTCCCCTCTGGAAATCCAGCGTGTCTATCTCCGCGGGCAGTTCCTTGGGATATTTCACCCGTCTGAGCTGGTATAGGTCTGTGGTGTCTCCGGCGAGGCTATGTTCCACAATTTCAAGCTTCTGTGCGTAGGTCATCTTGGGCTCGCGGAACCATTGCGCCCATAACGTCGGGACGCTCCCCGCAAGCAATAATATTATGCAGATACGGTATTTCATATTCTTATTTATCGCTCTTCTGTTATTTCGCATGGCCGGCCCTGGCGGTTCCGGGTCTAACGTGCTGAAAATCATTTCTGCTCCGCGTGGTAGGATGAATGATTTCTGTTGCAAAAATAGTGTTTTTTCCCCATATTGAAAAATTTTTAACATTTTTTATCCTTCTGCCTGTTTCTTTTCAAAAAAATCCGCCCTTGATTTTCTCCCATACAAAACCCTGGTTTTCCCTTGGTAACTCCCTTCTATCTTCTTTTTATCTCCATATTAACTTCTTTTTATCTCCTTTCCTTATAATAAGAGATAGAAAAAAGATAAAAAGAAGATAAAAAGAAGATAGAAGGGAGTTACCACTGATAAACAGCAGAAAAGCAAGGGGTAAAATGGCAAAATCCGGAACCCGAAAATTTGAAGAAGAAGGACCGCGCCATACGAAAAATGTTAAAATAAAAAAATGTTTTAATAATTTTTAGCAAAAAATTTGGTTTTTCCAAAAATGCTTCGTAACTTTGCAGAAGAAGAATTATGGTAGAAATCGGTATTACGCACTGAGGGATAATAAGTTAAGTACAAAATTAGCAATTATTAACATATCCAATAACCTAAGGATATACAAAAGCGAAAAAATAATTCTTAAACATAAACCCTTAAATTGTCCGGCATTATGAATAAGCACGACTATCTGCATCCGACCGTCAAGGTGGTGGCTTTCAAGTCCGAAGCCGGATTTGCGGCGTCCGGACCCAACTTAATGAATATGGAATCCATTAACGGGATGACCACCTTCATGAATTCTTGGAGCGGCGTGAGCGACGGCTTCACCCGCAACGAACAGTACAATTACCAGGAGGACAACGAGGAGCTCTGGGGCTGGTAGCCGTAGCGGAAACCTTCAGCCGGAAACCGAATACCGGCTGCCCGGAAACAGGAAACCGAATGCCCGGAGCCAGAAAACTCCAGTCCAAAGTTCAAAAATCAGCAAAGTCATGAAAACGAAATCCATACTTTTCAGCATAATCCTCACCGCGATGATGACCTCGTGTGTGAAGGACAGCTCCGTCTTCCGGCTGGAGACGGAACCGTTCAACGGTGCCAAAGTGCATATTGACGACGAATATTTCGCCTGCTGGGACGACGAGGATGTCATCCAGGTGAACGGCAGGGAATATACCGTAGAGGTGGACGCCCATTCCGCCAGCATCAGCAACGTCCTCACCGCCAAGGGCTACTATGCCGTCTATCCCGCCGAAATCGTGAGTGCCGGCGGCTTCCGCGGGGCGACCTACGATATCTGTCTGCCCGCCGTCCAGTACTATGGCGACAATCCCGACCGCCAGAAGGTGGTGGCTCCCATGGTGGCAGCCGTCAAGCAGGGCGGAGGAACCCTCTCGTTCCATAACCTGACGGCCCTGATTTCCATAAACGTCACCAACGACCTGGCGGAGCCTTTCACGGTAAGAACCGTCACGGTCTCAGCCCCTTCCGACAAGATTCTCGGCGGCTACGGCCATATCTATGACATGGAAGGTGTGCCGTATATCAACTACGATCCCGGCGAGACCTTCAGCAGTGTGGCGCTCTATTGCGGCAAGAATGGCGTTACGCTCGCCCCGGGCGAGACCCGTCCGTTCTATGTCTCCATACCGGAGGTGGCACGGGTGAAACTTACCGTAACCGTGAGCGACGGAAACAAGGGGCTTTCCCGTTCCCGCTCCTCGCAGGCCACCTACCTCCGCAACAATATCTATGGCGTCCCGTTCAAGCTTTCGGGCTCCGACGAAAAGGTCTATACCAGCAACCGTTTCCACTATACGACCGTTACGGGCGAGCCGATGGGGCTGGACTACAGAGGTCCTGACAATGCCTATCTGACGGATCCTTCCTGGGGAGCCGTACTGATTTCTGACGACTATCAGGACGGGGTAGGGGAACTGTGGTTCGACAACGACATTACTTCGATAGCCGATATGGCATTTCTCCAGCACGACGAACTGGCGACGATAGAGTTTCCCGCCAACCTGAAGCGTATCGGCGCGGGCGCATTCCAGAGCTGCGAGAACCTTGCCAGGGTAAGCATTCCCGCCACCATCACCTCGGTAGGCGACTATGCTTTCAGGGAATGCTATAGTCTGATGGAGGTCTATTGCTATGCCAGCCGTCCTCCGGCATCGGGCACAGATATTTTCTGGAATGTCGGCTACGGCTGTGTGCTCCATGTGCCCCGGGGTCGTGCCAACGTCTATAACAGCAACGACGAGTGGTCCTCCTACTACAATTTCTGGGATGTGATAGCCGATCTGTAGCCGGCGGGCGCTCCGCCTCCGGTTCCGGGAAAGGGTATGTTAAAATTCATTTGTTAGGCGAAGGATATTCACGGCTTCGGGAGTTAAGTTTTTTTAACGTTTCTGTATTCTGGGAAAGTTGTATATTTGCACATTTGATAATTGTGTGTGCAGGGGTGTTTGGTGTTGGAAATCAATTGTGTAAAGAATATAACGATTAACGAAATACATTAAAATCCAAAAAAAACGATGAAAAAACATTACATCCAACCGACTTTGAAGGTCGTGGAATTTGCCGCTGAAGCAGGCTTTGCCGCCTCCGGCGAAGGCTCACGTATGAGCAAAGAAGTATTAGATGCGGCTACCAGTACCTGGAATTTCGTAAACCGCAATACCGAAACCTACGATCAGGCAGCCGAATACGAAGAAGATAATACCTGGACATGGTAACCAAAATGAAAGGAGAAAGAAAAATGAAGAAAATACTTTTACCCCTTATAGCAGTATTGGCATGTGTGGTTTCATGCCAGAAGGATATGTCTGTACTCCGTATATCTGCGGAACAGTTCAACGGTGACAAAGTCCATATAGACGGCAATTACGCATGTTGGGACAATGGCGATTTGATTTGTTTCAATGGAGTATCAAAAGAGGTTACGGTAGATGGAACCAGTAAGTACGCAGAAATTGAACTTAATAGTACAGAACGTAGCCAGACAACATTCAGCGCAGTATATCCGTATCGTGCCATGGAGAATGGCGATTACACATTGACGTTCGCACAGAATCAGTCATACGAACAGGTAAGAGGCATGCAGAAGATTGTGGCTCCTATGGCTGCCTATATGGACGCATCGGAAAGCGATGAGCTTGAGTTCCATAATCTGGGTGCATTGCTGGCTGTTAAAGTTAAGGCTGACAAAGGCGCTGACGTAACTGTGAAGTCTATTACCGTAGAGGCCGCAAGTGGTGTAATGTTGAATGGATATGCAAGTTTTGATCCAAGTTTTGTTCCAAGTATTATCGAGAACGGTCCTACTGTTGAATCAGGTAACAATAAGGTGACGCTGAATTGTGGTGGCAGTGGTGTTACAGTCGGCAACGGTTCCTCGGAGACTTTCTATATTTCCATCCCAGAAGCAACGACTTCATACCTCAAGATTATCATCAGCGACGGAACCAACACGTATTTTCGCGAAACCGGAGCAAGTCACGCATCCTTTAATTTTGAATGCAATAAACTCTACAATATCGAGGTCAAGATGAGTGAAACCGAACAGGAAGCTGCCAACACCACTACAATCATTTATACTACAACTGATGGTACGGATGTGCTTGATGTATATGGTCTGGAATCAACATGGATGGATGATGCAGGTGTGCCAATTCTCAGTCATGAACCCGGCAAGATTGTCATTAGGGGTATTTTGAAAGAAATTCCAGAACAGGCATTTACAAGTTCGAACATTACATCTGTAATTATTCCGGAAGGTGTGAAAACAATAGGTATGGGTGCCTTTGCGTATTGTGAGGATCTTGTGTATGTTGATTTGCCGTCCACATTGACCTCAATTGAAACTATGGCTTTTTATCAAAATGGGGATATGTATGAGGGTTGGTATGCACCGTTGCTGTACGTGGGTACCGTTATTTGTCGTAGTGTAAATCCTCCGTACATTGGTATTGAAACTGATGATGAGTGTTTCACTAATCCTGGCGAGTGTTGGGATGGTGCTTTATACGTTCCAGACGAATATGTTGGGTCCTATGAAGATAGTTATTGGGCTTGGTACTTTTGTAACGATGCGGGACTTCGGATATTGCCACTTAGCGAGTTGCCAGAGTAGTAAATTTCAATCCAATATATCCTCCCCAAGCGGGAGGATTTTTTTTATGTGTGTGGGTAATAAAATTGAAAAGAAAACGTTATTAAAGTGTATGAGAAAATATCTTTGGTTGGGATTGCTGGCGTGCTGTCTTTTGTGGGCGTGCCGTCAGAAGGTGGAGCCGGTAACGGTCTCGCCGGACGGAAATTTGCGGGTGGAAATGTCGGTAGATTCCTTGGGCTGTCCGCAACTGGAGGTGAGGACGGACGGAAAGCAGATGATGCAGGTGGAGCATATCGGCCTTCGGGTGCGGGAAGATTTCAATCTCAGCCAGGGATTCCAGATAAGAACAAGCCAGTCCGGCCATTGCGATTCCGTATGGCTCCGCCCGTGGGGCGAGAATAAGGAGGTACGCGAAAACTACAACGCCCACACCTATTATCTCACGAATAAGGAAGGGGTGGAGATGTGGCTCGAAGTGAAAGCCTTCGATGACGGAGTGGCGTTTCAGTATTCCCTCTATGCCGGCGATACCGCGCTTACCCTTCTTGATGAAACTACCCTCTGGCATTTCCCCGAAGAGGGAACCAGCTGGAGCATCGCCGCCAATTTCGAGAGCTATGAACTCCCTTACCGGGAACAGCTCCTTTCCCAGACCGAGGACGCCAATACGCCGTTCACCTTCCGGCTCGCAAACGGCCTCTGGGGCAGCATCCATGAGGCAGGTCTGAAAGAAATGCCCGAGATGACCCTCCGCCGGGCAGATAGTCTGAGGATGGGCGTGTGGCTCTGTCCCGACAACAGCGGCAGCGGCAGTTCGGCGAAGGTCCGCGATACCATCCGTATGGCTGTCCGAACCCTCCAAATAGGCAGAAAGGCGGTAGATCTGATCAACAGCAATCTGATAGAGAACTGTAACCGACCCAGCCGGCTGGGCGATTGTGGGTGGCTGGCACCGATGAAGTATATAGGGGTCTGGTGGGGAATGCATCTGGGCATCAACACCTGGATACCCGATGCCCGCCACGGCGCTACCACGGAGGAAGCCGAGAGATATGTGGATTTCGCCTCCGCCCACCACATAGACGCCGTATTGCTGGAAGGCTGGAACCTGGGCTGGGAACAATGGGGCGGAAGCCAGGTGTTTGACTTCACCCATGCCGCCCCCGACCTGGACATAGAAAAAGCGATAGCATACGCCCATGACAAAGGAGTGGAGATTGTGATACACCACGAAACCGGAGGCAATATCCCGCACTACGAAAAAGAGATGGAAGCGGCCTTCGCCTGGTGCGAGCAGCACGGCATACATTATGTCAAGACCGGTTACGCCGGAGGTTTTCCTGACAGGGAACTCCACCATAGCCAATATGGCGTAACCCATTATGCCAAGGTGGTGGAATGTGCCGCCCGGCACGGGGTAATGCTGGATGTGCATGAACCGATAAAGCCCACAGGCCTCTGTCGCGAATATCCCAACCTTATGACTGGCGAAGGGGCCCGCGGTATGGAGTGGAACGCCTGGAGCGACGGAAATCCGCCCAGCCACGAAACACTGTTGCCTTTCACCCGACTGCTGGCAGGCGCGATGGATTATACCCCGGGAGTGTTCGACATCACCTACGAATGCCTGAAGAAACATCCCGAGGCCCGCAGATGGAACCAGAAAGACCCGCGGGAATGCCGGGTAAGAAGTACGCTGGCACATCAGGTGGCTTTGTGGGTGGTGATATACAGTCCCTGGCAAATGGCATGCGATTTGATAGAACATTATGAGGGGCATCCCATGTTCCGGTTCTTCGAGGAGTATGATCCCGACTGTGAATGGAGCCGCGCCCTGGACGGGGAGCCCGGGAGATATATCATAACTGCAAGAAAAGCAGGCGGGAACTATTATGTGGGCGGGGTGACCAATGAGGAAGAACGGACCGTAGAAGTGGGTATGGAGTTCCTCCCCGAAGGAGAATACCAGCTGACACTCTATGCCGACGGACTGACAGCAGACTATGAAACCAACCCCACAGCGTGGCAGATTTGTCAGCAGAAAGTGACACAAAAAGACAAAGTGTCGGTAAGGATGGCGCGCGGAGGCGGATTCGCCATGACGATCAGAAAAATTTAAGAATATGTCGAAATATAGAGTATTGTGGGTGGATGAAGAGGTGAGCAGCAACTTTATAAAAGGGGCTGGAATGTACGGTCTTGAGGTGGAACAGTTCACCTCGTGGGACCTGGGGAGAAGTGCCTTAGGCGATAAATCCATAATGTGGGACGCCGTGATACTGGACGGAAACTGTGTGCTGAGAAAAGGGGAGGAGAGAAGTTCGGATTTCCTTTATCAGGCCGTAAGCGAGATGAAGGAGGTGATGGTTCAGCGAGGTATCAGCATTCCCTGGTATGTGCTTTCAAGCGGGTCAGCCGAAGACTTTGAGAAGACCTTGAGCCGCATCGCTATGGGAGAACGTACCAACATGGCAGAGCGATGGGGAAGGATGGCGTACAGGAAAACCAAAGAAGAGGTAGAGGAACTCTTCCTGACGATATGCAAAGCCGCCTCGCAGAGTGTGGAGAACAGGATAAAGTTTCTGTATGCGTCGGTGTTCGAGACGCTGGAGCGCTACTTTGACCAGCGGGCATCGGAGGTGATGATGACCATTATGACCGCCCTGCATTTCCCGGAAGAAAACCGCAAGTTTGACCCGGTGGCATATTATACCCAGATGAGACGCATACTGGAATACCTCTTCCGGGCGACCAACAAGATAGGAGTGCTTCCCGACGAGATGATGCAGGACGACAAAATCAACCTGACCAACTCCAGCTGCTATCTGGACGGGCAGGAGGTAAGGGTAGGCAAAACGATACTTCAAGTCGATAGAAGTGAGGAAAGAATATTCCCGCCCATCATCGCAGGCATCGTGAAAAAGATAATCAATATCGCCAACAAACAGACCCATACCGCAGACATCACGCAGGAAGAAGAGGATATATTGACTGAATATTACCGCACCGTAGGAAGCAGCCACATGCTGTTCGGATATGCCTTGCAGCTGTGCGATGTAATAGAGTGGTTCGGCACATACGCCAAGAGTCATCCCGACCCGTTGGCAAACCGCAGGACCTGTTTCCGGAAACAGGCGTACGCCAGCCGGAACAGCCAGTCGGGAAACCGCAGAAGAAGTCCGCGGGGAAACAGCGAAAAAAAATTTTGAGAAAACAATTGCAGGATTGAAAAAAAATAGTATCTTTGCAGATGGTTTTCCTATATGTGGAAAAGAATTGAAGGTTGTGTGATAGGAAGTTAGAAAAAGAAGACCTCCTGAAGGAGCAAAATAAGACCCTAAAAAAGTAATAATATGGCATTAAAAAGAGTGATGGTTCTTACAGGCGGAGGCGACTGCCCCGGACTGAACGCCGTGATCCGCGGTATTGTAACCCGGGCATCCCAGGAGAAAGACTGGGAGGTAATCGGGTGTATAGAGTCGTTCAACGGAGTGCTGAGAGAACCGACCGAAGTGGTAGAACTGAACGAGAAATCGGTGGAAGGTCTGCTCACCCAAGGTGGTACCATTCTTGGAACAACCAACAAAGGCGGCCCCTTTGAATGGCCGGTAAAAAACAGCGACGGCACCTGGACTTCGGTAGATAGAAGCGACGAGATGATCCGCAAGCTGGGTTATATGGGGGTGGATGCCGTCATCAATATCGGCGGAGACGGCTCGCAGAGAATCTCTTTAGGATTGTCGAAGAAGGGCCTGAATATCGTAGGTGTGCCCAAGACCATAGACAACGACCTGAGTCTGACAGATTACACCTTCGGATTCCAGACAGCCGTACAGATATGCACCGAAGCCATCGATAAACTCAAGACCACCGCAGCCAGCCATAACAGAGTGTTCATCATGGAAGTGATGGGACGCGATGCCGGATGGATAGCCCTTCACAGTGCCATAGCAGGTGGCGCCGATGTATGTGTGATACCGGAAATACCTTATGATATCAACAAGATAAAGGAAAAAATAGAGAAATGCTATAACAAACGCCGTGGCTACTGTATCATCGTGGTGGCAGAAGGCGCCAAGGCAAAGGACGGACAGGTTGTGGGAACCGTAACCGGAGAGGTGGGTTACCAGCATATCAAACTGGGCGGTATAGCCGAACAGCTGGCAGCCGAATTGAAAGCCGCCGGAGTGGAACACGATATCCGCTGCACCATACTGGGACACCTCCAGAGAGGTGGAACCCCGATAGCTTTCGACCGTGTGCTGGCAAGTGAGTTCGGAGTAAGGGCTATGGAATTTGTGATGGAAGGCCGCTTCGGTCAGATGGTGGCTTATCATCATCCCGATGTGGTGGGAATACCGCTGGAAGAGGCTGTAAGAGAGCAGAACCTCGTAAGCCCCGAGAGCCGGCTGGTGCATACCGCACGAGGATTGAATATAGCATTTGGAGATTGAAAAAAATAAAAAATAAGATATATGAACAAAAAGATAAAGAGCGCATTAGTATCGGTATTCTACAAGGACGGCTTGGAGGATATTGTAAAAGCCTTGGACGCGCAGGGCGTAACTATTTATTCAACAGGCGGAACCTACAAATTCATCACGGATCTGGGTATTAACGCTGTAACAGTAGAGTCTTTGACCGGTTATCCTTCCATTCTGGGAGGACGTGTAAAAACCCTTCATCCCAAGGTGTTCGGCGGAATACTGAGCCGCCGCGATATGTATAGTGACGGAGAGCAGCTTAACGAATACCAGATACCGGAAATAGACCTGGTGATAGTGGATCTGTATCCGTTTGAGCAAACTGTAGCCAGCGGTGCTGCAGAACAGGATATCATTGAAAAGATAGATATTGGAGGCATTTCTCTGATACGTGCAGCAGCAAAGAACTTCAAGGATGTGGTGATTGTACCTTCCGTAGATCATTATGCAGAGTTTCTTGAGATTTACAAAGCCCAGGACGGCGAAACGACTCTGGAACAGCGTCGCCATTTCGCTGGATATGCTTTCAACGTAAGCTCGCACTATGATACTGCCATCTTCAACTACTTCAATCAGGAAGAAGGTATTGAAACTTTCAAATACGAAAACAAGGATGCCAACCACCTGCGTTATGGCGAGAATCCTCACCAGCAGGGAACCTATTTTGGCGACTTCGATGCCTGCTTTACCAAGCTCAACGGTAAAGAAGTTTCCTACAATAATATTATAGATATTGATGCGGCCTGCAACCTGATTAATGATTTCAAGGATACCACTTTCGCTATTCTGAAACATAACAACGCCTGTGGTCTGGCAACGAGAGGAACCCTTCTGGAGGCTTGGAATGACGCCCTGGCAGGAGACCCGGTAAGTGCATTCGGCGGCATTCTGGTAACCAACCGTACGATCACCAAAGAGGTGGCAGAGGAAATGCACAAGATTTTCTTCGAGGTGTGCATCGCTCCCGACTATGAGGAAGAGGCGCTTGCTATCCTCAAAGGAAAGAAAAACCGCATTATCCTCAAACGAAACGATTTCAAGATGCACGAGAAAATGTTCCGCAGCGTGTTGAACGGCGTTTTGGTTCAGGATAAGGACACAGTAGTGCCGACAGCAGACGATATGAAAGAAAGCGTAACCAGTACTCCGATTACCAAAGAGGTGGCAGAAGATCTTGCATTCGCAACTATATTGGTAAAGCATACCAAGAGCAATGCTATCGTGCTGGCAAAAGGAAGACAGCTTCTGGCAAGCGGAACAGGTCAGACTTCCCGTGTGGATGCACTCAAGCAGGCTATTGCCAAGGCTCAGTCTTTCGGATTTGATTTGAATGGTGCTGTAATGGCAAGTGATGCCTTCTTCCCATTCCCCGACTGTGTGGAAATTGCCCACAAGGCAGGCATTACCGCTGTGGCACATCCAGGCGGCTCTATTCATGACCAGGATTCGATTGATTATTGCGAGAAAAATGGCGTAGCAATGGCCATTACAGGAAAGAGACACTTTAAGCATTAATGGTCCGGGGAGCAGAAACTTCCTCGGCCCGACAAAAAAACGATACTTTTTTGAAACAAAATTGAATTTTTTGCGTAAGATTAAAGACAAAAATTATAGTAATTAGATAAGAGTAAGCAAAATGGGTCTTCTTTCATTGTTTAATAAAGAGATAGCAATGGACTTAGGTACAGCCAACTCCATTGTGATTTATAACGACCAGGTGGTAATTGACGAACCCTCTATTGTGGCAGTAGATAAAACCACCAACCGCATTATTGCTGTTGGTAAGACTGCCAAGCAGATGGAAGGCAAGAACAACCGGAATATTGAGACTATCCGTCCTTTGAAGGGCGGTGTGATCGCTGACTTTGAAATGGCGCAGCACCTGATTCGTGAACTTATCGGCATGACTAACGTAAGCCGTTCCTTTATGCCGCCTTCACTTAGAATGGTGATCTGCATTCCTTCCGGTATTACAAATGTGGAGGAACGTGCTGTAAGAGAAAGTGCCGAGCAAGCCGGCGCAAAGGAAATCCGCATGATACATGAACCTATGGCTGCAGCTATCGGTATCGGTATCGATGTGCTGGAACCTGAAGGTCACATGATTGTGGATATCGGAGGCGGTACTGCTGAAATCGCTGTTATCTCCTTGGGCGGTATTGTATGCAACAACTCCATCAAGGTAGCAGGTGATGAATTTAATGCCAACGTGGTAGAATATATGCGCAAGCAGCACAACATGATTATTGGTGAGCGTACTGCTGAACGTGTAAAGATTGAAGTAGGAGCCGCTGTATCCGAGTTGGAGAATCCTCCAGAGGATTTCGCCACCACGGGACGTGACATGCTTACCGGTCTTCCAAAAGAAATTTCCGTAAACTATAAGGAGATCGCGCATGCCTTGGATAAATCCATTGCACGTATAGAGCAGGCTATTCTGGATACTTTGTCCACCACGCCTCCTGAATTGGCTGCCGATATCTACAAGACCGGTATCTATCTTGCAGGCGGTGGGTCTCAGCTGAGAGGTCTCGACCAGAGAATTGCTTCCAAGACCAAACTCCAGGTACATATTGCTGACGATCCTCTGAGAGCAGTGGCACGCGGCACGGGTATCGCCCTCAAGAACTTCAACAAGTTCCAGTTCCTTATCAAGTAAATCTTATTGATTTGTAATATGAAAACATCCCGCTCTATATGGGCGGGATGTTTTTGTATGTATAAGTAATATTTCCCAGTCTGGAAATTACAAGGTCCCGATTTTGAGTAATAATTTACTGAGCTGCTGCTTGAGACTGCTGGCTGTACCATCAAAATTGTTGCATATAATGGAGAAGCAGACAAGGTCCCCCGAGGCGGTGGTAACATATCCGGCGTATGTAACAACTCCTTCCATGGAGCCGCTCTTTACACGCATTTCTATGTTGGCGGGTAGTCCTGGAACGAGTTTCTTCACTGTCCCCGTTTCGCCCACTTTGGCCAGCGATTTGTGGAAATCCTCAAAGTTTGAACTTCTGGACATGGCTGTCAGGAAACTGCAGGTAAAACCAGTGCTGACTCTGTCAAGTCTCGAAAGCCCGCTGCCATCCACAATCTTCACGCCCCCGCAGTCCAGCTGGTGCTGTTTGAAGTAGTTCATTACGGCCTTGCTCCCGTTGGTGAAAGAGCCCTTGCCATAAAGTTTATATCCTAAATATTTGAATATGCTTTCGGCATACATATTGTTGCTCGTAAAGTTCGTGTATTGGGCAATTACATAATAGATATTAGAGTAGTAGTCCAATATCGTGTGGATGTTGTCGTGGTGGCTTCCCACATCCGAAGCACTGTTGGAAACATGAACCCCTTTGCTTCTGAGGTATGAAGAGAACTGTTCGGCGCAGCAGAGGGCGGGGTTGGGCATAGCACATCTGATCCCGAAATTTTTCTTGTTGAGTGGGATGGTCCCTCTGTAAAGCCGCTGTGTGCTGTTGGGCTCGCCATACACGATTACCTGATCGCCTGAATTGTCTGGACCTGTTGTTACCTCGTTGCGGTTGGTAATGTTGATGTTCTTGGGTGCGGTGGAAACCAGTTCCGCTGGGTAGCCCAGTTTCTTTCCGGCATTGAAGTAGGCGAAATACATATTTTCGTGGAAGTTCAGCCCGCAGGAACCCACGCCATAGTAATTCCCCACATCTCCGTGTTGCCACGAGTCATGCAGCTGCTGATTGTCGAATATTGTTCCATCCACGCATATCCTTCCTTCTATTGATTTGATTCCGTATCCCGTAATGGCCTTGTACCATGAGTGCATCAGCGTATCGATGCAGGTCTGACGGTAGCGGTACGACCCCAGCAGCGGGTCTCCGCCTCCCACAATGATGATATTGCCATGCAGGACACCCGATTTGTCAATCTCCCCAGTGTAGCCGATCGAAGTCTTGAATCTGAAGTTCGATCCCAGTTCCTCAAATCCAACTCCGGTAGTGAAAATCTTACACATCGAGGCGGGGGTAAGCGCCATCTGGGCGTTGTGGTTGCATATATTGTTTCCTTTGCTGATATTATATACGCTCACGGCAAACTGTCCGTGTTTCATGGCGCTTGAAAGGGCAATATCCTGAACCATCCGGTTCAGGCTGGAATTCGTCTGCGCCCAGCATCCGTTCATCCCTATCACAAACGCACATATTATATAAAGGTATCTTCTCATCATGATTGTTTTATCTGGTTGTTGATAGTTTCAATTCTCTCTAATATATGGTCTCTGCCATATCTGGTTACCGACGAAGTCAGGAACATCTCCGGCAGTTCTTCCCATTCCTCTTTCAGCGCCCGCTTGAATGCGTTTACATTGGCTGCAAGGTCGCGCTGCCTGAGTTTGTCTATTTTAGTGAACACAATATAAAGCGGCACTTCATTCTCTCCCAGAAACTGGATAAAGTCCAGGTCTATTGCCTGAGGTTCTATGCGTGAATCAATCAGCACAAATACCGCCTCCAGGGTTTCCCGTTTCAGCATATATTCCCTGATCATCTTGCCCCACTTCTCGCGTTCCCCTTTCGATACTTTCGCGTAGCCGTATCCCGGCAGGTCCACCAGATACCATTCGTGGTTTATCTCAAAATGGTTTATCAGTTGGGTCTTTCCTGGCTTTACGCTTGTCTTAGCCAGACCCTTGTTGCCGGTCAGCATATTGATGAGCGAAGACTTCCCCACGTTGCTCCTGCCGATAAAGGCATATTCCGGCAGGCCCGTTTCGGGGCATTTCTTATAGTTGCTGTTGCTGATCAGAAAGGTCGCGCTTTTGATTTCCATATCGTCAGTCTTTATCGTTTTTCTCTTTTCCCTTTTTCTGCTTCCGCTTGAGCCGCTTGAGTGTTCTCAGCATCTCTTTCTCTTCCTCCGACTGCTCGCTTTTCCACCAGGGCATCTTGTTGATGTTTATCTGGAACAGCCCCAGTCGGTCAAATCTCCGGTTCTTCTGCTCATACGATTCAAAGTACCGAGCGCGTTTCTCCGGCACGATATCCCGCAGCGTTACCATGATTCCCGTCTCGTCGGTCTCACCGAAATCGTGGTTCATCGCCGTGCCGAAGCACCGCATCGTGGAGGACAGATTCATATAGGCATTGATAAGCGGTGGCACGTTAGCCCCCAAAGCCCTTACCTGGCGCATCAGTATCTGATAGTCATCTTTATAGTTGCGGCCGTTGAAAATCTCGTGCAGTTCGTTATAGTCCGATTCAATCTTCAAAGGCTCGTAGGGCCACATCAGGCCGTCCCGGTCGGGGAAATGCTTCTGGTAGAAATACAGTATCATGTCCTTTGCCTTGCGGTTCATCTGCGGATACATCGTAATCTTGCCGAAGAAATATCTCGTTTCCGGAATCTCAAGGGCGATACATCCGAGACCATCCCACAGGTTATCCAGCGAGTAAAGCCCTTTCTTCAGGTTCTTGCCTGGCTGGAAGTCCGGCTGCACAAAGGCCCTTCCGAGCTCTACGGTATAGGGCAGATAGTTTTTCACGAAGTCATCCGAATAGTGGAATTCCATCGCCGCCGGAGTCTGTATGCGTCCGTCATCCAGCCGCATCATATTGCTGCCGTGGATGAACCGGTATCCGCCCACAATCTCCTCCTCCTCGGGGCTCCATACAAACAGCTGCTTGAAGCAGTAAGGCTCCGGCAGCATATCGTAGGCATCGATGTCGCAGGGCCGTCCGGTCCCGCCCCCTTCCAGACGGAAACTCAGTTCCCGGAGCCGTCCAATCTCCTGCATGATATTGGGCGAAAGGTGCGCCGTGGTAACATATATCTCCTTGCCGCCACAGTTGGTCTTTCTCAGGAAATTCCTGTTTTTCAGTTCCCGCTTGATGAGGTCCCTGTCCACCTTCGGGATGATATCCGTATAGTTTGTATCCATCGTATCCATTGTTTCAATTTTCAAGTTCCAAAGTTCCAAGCTTCAAGTTTCAAACCTCTCAAACCCTCTTTTACCCTCAAACTCCTTAAACTCTCCATTAGTGTTCTTTAATATTTTCTTTGCGGCTCTGCCTCATTCGTGCAATTCGTGTCATTCGTGTTCTTTAAATTAATTCCTCGCGACTTGTGATTTTTTTTGAACCGAAGGTCAGCGACCGGAGTGGAGCTAACACGAATCTCACGAATCACCCGAATAAAAGGTTATGTATATTCTTCGTGTTCTTTAATATTTTCTTTGCGGCTCCGCCTCATTCGTGCAATTCGAGCAATTCGTGTTCTTTAATTTAATTTATTCTTCGCGGTTCCAAGTTCAAATTCCTTAAACTCTTTTCCTCACATTCACTCTTAATCTTCACCCTCTCCCAGCCATTCCTATTCCTTAAAGCCCCTCTCCGGAGCCTCTTTCAGACTATACACATAGCCCCTCACCTTTGCCGCCCATTCCAGCGGACTGTATCGGTCGTCGAAAGTCTGCCACGCTATGGGCTTGCCCACGATAAGCCGTATTTCTTTGCCACGCTTGGCGAACATCTCGCCCGGCAGGAGCGCCATCTCAAAGTTGAACTTCACACCGATTTTTCTTCTCAGGTTTGCCAGCGTGTAGAACCGCCTGCGGTTCTGGGCATCAAAAAAGACAGGCACCACGTCGCGCTGGTATTTCACCGCCTTCTTCACGAAGGTCCCTTTCCAGTCCAGGTCCTGAACCTTTCCCCTGATGCGGCGCGAGCAGATGCCCGCAGGGAAGTACAGTAGCGTATTTTCACCGCTGAACGCCTTCTCCAGACCCTCCGCATACGAGGCGTGGGGGTGAACCTTATCGATGGGAATGAACAGATCTTTCAGCCCCGGAAGGTGCATCAGGAAATCGTTCACGGGGAACCTCACATCCCTCCGCCTGCGTCCAACCGCCTGCATAAGTGCCAGACCGTCAGGCCCGCCCAGCGGATGGTTGCCCACCACCATGGGCCAGCCCGTCTCCGGAATGTTCTCTATGCCCTTTGCCGCCACCGTCAGCCTCAGGTCGTCCCCCAGGAAAGCATCCACGAAATCCAGACCCTTCTTGTCGCGGTTGTTGTAGATACCCGCGTTGAGTTCCTTCACGTGCAGCAGCCGTTCCGCCAGTTTCAGAACCCAGCGCGGCGCAGAAACATGCTTCTCCGCAAGAACCCGCTCCAAATCAATATAATGATCGTTGATTTCCATAAAATGACCAGTCTTTAACAAAATGCAAAATTACAAAAAAAATCCCTACCCGCAGCCGCTTGAAGAAAATAGTTTTTAACCGGGCATTGTGAATTAATACCGATGCGATAATTCATCTCCGGCCTCCGTGAAACGCCAATGCCCATAAATTATCCCCGAATTTTCCCTGTTATAATACAGTCATTTGTGTACGGATACCTATAAGTGACTATATTATAGGAATGGGACCAATTTCGCATCAAGAGGCTACTCTTTCATTTTCCGTCCGCACAGACCCCGATTCTGGTGCGACAGAACATCATCAGAGCGTATTCCTATGGAATATTGCCGAAAATAAATTTTGCCAGATAAAAAAATCTTTGTATCTTTGCCACGTCATTCAAGCGATACCGGATGACAGAGAAAGACGCATTATAGCCTTATTACTCAATCGTGAAACCTGGACACTTTCACAAAAATATAGTTGGAATAAAGTATGATGAACGCTCACTTTGTATGTACTCATATTTCAGTTATGATACATCGAGGTGGAGCAATTCACCAACCTTATTTAACTATATGGGGAGTCCAAGCCCAACGATTGAAATTGAGGTCAAAATGGATGGCTCCACTTTCTTTCGTATGTCTTAACCGCACATTTCGAGTCAATAGTGCAACAAAAGTTGTGCCCGTCACAACATGAGAATTAATAAGAAACAGGTATTATTAAAAGGTAATCGAATATGCGGTTTGAAGCCACCTCTACAGAAGCTGCAATGGCAGCCAATGGAAAAATGATCAACGCGGCCACCCCCTGGCACGTGATTGTGGATACGGACGAAGAAACCATCACCATCCGCAAAACTTTATGGCGGGTTCTATAAATTCATTTTTTGACCTAAAGATGGCACAGTGCTATGGCCAGCGACCGAAGAGGAGCTAACCCTTTGTTCCTCCTTTTAGGTAATTTAACTTCTTTTACAGCCTCATTTATCGAATAGGTTTCGAGGAGTGATTTCGGTTGCAAAGTTACACTTTTTTCTTCATTTACGACAATAATTAATCAAAAAATAACTATTATTTATGGGGGTGATTATCAGTCAGTTAGCAGTAATCCAATCTTTATGCAATCTTACTACTTGACCTAATCGACACATGTTATATACCAGGTTGGTCATCGCAATATTGGCTTTTGCCCGCACAATTCCTACCCCTCGAAAAATCAGACCATGCATTGTTTGCTCCATAAATCCGAACACATGTTCCACTCGACTACGGATGGATGACTTCTTTCGGTTTGATTCTTTCTGTTCTTCTGTCAACGGGTGGTTCCTGTATCCCTTTTCGCAGATTTCATCTATCATATCCCATTTCGCCAATATGTTGCATTGTCCGACATAGGCCGAATCCGCATAAATCGATTGACCCTGATCCGACTCGTCCAACAGATAGTCTAACGCCTGAGAATCATGCAGCGAAGCTGTGGAGGCCAGGCACTTCTTGATGAATTTGCTTACTTTGTCCATCTTTATGTGGTTTTTATATCCAAAGTAGTTCTGCCCGCCTTTCTGAGTCCATCTGGCATCTATATCCTTCTGTTTCTTCTTGTTGGAATTGTCGTTCCACAAATCTTCCAGCGCCTTGCGGAACATCTCAAAATCGACTACCTGAGACAATCGTTCAAGTGGATTGCCCAGTTTAGAGAGCTCTTCCTTCGTATTTTGTGCGTCAAACAGGGTGACCGACCCAAGTTTCTTATATTTTGCCATAGGTTTCGTGATTAAGTTCAATACAATAACGAAAAATCAAGATATTTATTTTTTTGTCAATAAGTTAATTTTTAGAGATTACCTTGGAGTTGTTTTGGGGAGAGGATTTTGCGGGGGCGGGAGTAGCCGGTGGCTTGGAGGGTGGCGAGGAGGGGTTTGTTGGAATGGATTTCGTGGGCGAAGCGTTTGCTTGCACTCTCCTTGCTGTGGTCGGGGAAATAGGCCATAGCCAAATCTTGCTTGTACATGTACATAATACTGAAAATTTAAATGAAACAATTGGCCCGACCTGTGGGGCTGGGCCGGAATTAGAATCAAGGAAAGATTCATATTATGCATCGAGTCACCAGCAAGACCGTAAAAAGAAGCCACGGCAAGCGCGATATGTGCCTGCCGTGGCAAGGTTTTACACATTTAAATGAGTTATTGTCTGAGAAATTGTAGGATGTCATCCTCGCTGTGGACAGCGGAGGTAATGCGGCGAAGCTCCTTGCCGTTCTCGAAGATGATAATGACTGGGATGGTCAAGCAGCCGTACTCGCGGGCGACGGTGGGGCAACGGTCAATGTCGACTTTGAGGAAACGGTAATCCTTTCCGAATCGTTTGGCGACAGCCTCCAACCGCGGGTACATCAGTCGGCAGGGGCCGCACCACACGGCGGTGAACATACAGACGGTCTTGCCGTTGGCGATGGCGGTACGGAAGCCTACGGAGTCCACCTCTGTGAGCACTTCGGAGTGTACGGGGGCGAAAAGTCCGGCGGTGTCGCCTCTCAAAGAGGGCTTGCCGTCAGCGTCGAGGGTCATCCACACGGAGCCTTCCGTCCCCGGCACGGCAAAGAGCGCGTCCTCCACCTCTCCGGCTACCGCAGAGACTAGTTCGCTCACAGTCTCCATATCCTGCCCCTTCATCTTCATCCGCGTCTCGATGCGCACAGGCAGACCGTAGGGAATGTCGTCGTCAAGGCTGTATTGGAACGGGATGCGGTATGAGGTGTCGAGCCATACGGTTGTCTGCTCGCTCACCATTGCGTTGCCACCTTCGTAGCTCACGCGGATGCAGCGATGTTCGGCGATGACTTCTATGTCGTCGGCCACGTCGAAGAGCGGCACCTCCATCGTGTCAGGGTCGAAACTTCGGCTGGAGACGATGGGTTTGCCCATCATGCCCATCACGGTGTACATGGTTTTCTCTTTGGCGAGGTAGAGTGTTTTCATCTTGCTCTGCGGCATATCGGTCAACTGGTCGCCTGCACGGTAGTAGGTGGTGTAGGTCGTAGCTGACGCGCCGCCCATTGACATACGGTAGGTGACCACGCCGCTAAACAATTCTTGTGCATGGATATTTCCAACGAAGATCAGTGCCAGAAAGGTGAATCCTATTGTTTTCATTGCAAGGAAGATAAGACACATGGTTCTTTCATGTGAGTTTGGGTGTTGCACCTTCATATCACAAGATGAATTAAACGTTAATACATTTCCTGAATAACCTGAATCGCCGGGGGCTGGTTTTGCCTGCGTTCTTTCTCGCTATAGCGGTTGCCGTAGTGTGTGATGAACTGTGCCACAGCCTCCGGGTCCAGCCTCTTATCTTTAATCAGCCGCCATTGCGCCACAATCTTGGCCACCGATTCTTCTTTCACAATCATGCTTGGACAATCTGCTTCTGCGGTAGCATCCATGCCTTGAAAAGAGAAAACGAGATAGGCGACCTTCACACCTTCGGGGAATTCCGGCGTAGGGCGTTCCTTGTCGGTAAAACTGCGCATCGTCGCCGTAATCATTATGGCATTATTATCGTCAGTGATAAAAAACTGACACGACGGGCTCAACATCTTGCAGCCTTCCTTTTCGATGTAGGCGATGGTGTCGCCGTTTACAACCATTGCGCCGTCCTTACTGATGGACACTTTCTGCCGCTGCGCCGTGGCACTAATACAGATCGACAAAAGCACAACAATAAACAGATTTTTCATGTTAAGAATTATTTTATCATTATTTTTCTTTTTTGTGATAATAAGTTATCAACTTGATATATTCTTCAACGGAAGAACGGGTGGGTTCTGATTTTTGTCGCCAAAGTAATGTTTTTAAATCATTTTCCTCAGCATCAAATTGTATTATTATGGCTGCACCATCTTCAATACTCATCAATTCCTTAATATACAATTCATTGGATATAAACTCATCAGCATATTTAAATCTTACTGTATATTTCATCCCTTTACTTATAATGGCCTGAATCTTGGAGCATGACATGATAGAGTTTGTATGGATAACAATCGGACTATCCAACCAATTGTCTATTATGTCTTCTTGCTTGACATTTACATAAAATATTGAGGGCGGAGGAAAGCATATCGAGGGCGATAAGTCTCTTTTCTCCAGATACAATGTGTCAGAACCTTTTGTTAGAAACATGCGATGAGAGAAACACTCTTCATACGGCAACTCATAGGAGAATAAAATTGAGTCGCCGCTACATGGATTGGCGTCCAGGGTTGCGTTATACCTATAGAGGCAGGTTCCAGAGGAAATAGACATCGTGCTGTTTTTTTGCCATTGACTGCTGTCAAAAGGGCCAATGTATCCGAAATACCTCATTAGTCCTTCATTACTGCTATGTACAAATATTAGTGTATCGTTTACTATCGCACAGAAGTCTCTTCCGTAGTTTTCATTTGTGGCATACAGACCGTCAAACGATTGGGCGTAACAAATGGCATTGACCATAAACACAAGAATGAGTAGTCTTCTTTTATTTTTCATTTTCTTTTATTTTTACCAAAGAGACCGCAAACAATGCGATTAATCCACCATCAATACGTTCACGACCTTTAACTATCGAAACCTCACATTCTTCTGAATCATCGCAAAATTGAGGCTTCGGGCTTGTTTCTGCAATCTCTATTTCATAATACCCATTATCCCATTTCCTTAATTCGTAAATTACTGCAGCATGATTTTCCTTACAGATAATTACTCGTTCATTGAATTTATTGGCACTAATAATCTCAGACAAGCAATAGATTCTATGGCAAGTGAGAATATTAGAACCATTGATATAATTAGCAAGTTCTGTAATGGGAATTCCCTTTATATTATCAAGGGTCACTCCTCTTAAACGAATCCAAAATTCTTCGTCATATTGGGGTATACCTAGGGAACGACAGCACTCCTCCAGTGACTTATAAACGCATTCCCCACTTATATTTCCAAAATTATTTTTCACAGTGAAAGTGTACCTGACAGGTTGGCTTTTAGAAATAGGAACATCTAAAGATGGCGTTTGTATTGCTTTTAGAAAACACCCAATATCGTCCCATGTTTCTCGCCAAAAAACAATATTTTGCATCTCAAAATTATTTTTAGTAGACGGAGGTTGGATATGGTACATCCTACCTCCATCTGTGTAAATTTTATCAAACCTTATTTATTCTTTGCTTGATTTCGAATTATCGCAGCAGCACTTCCAAAATGCGAACCAGTACAATTCTGCCTTGGGGGCGGGATCACCAAGGCGTCACCTTCGTCAGTGATGAAGAACTGGCAGGATGTGCTTATCATTTTGCAGCCCTCTTTCTCGATATAGGCGACGGTATCGCCATTCACAATCATTGCGCCGTCCTTGCCAACTGTCACCTTTTGCCGTTGCGCCATGGCAGCCGTGCATATTGACAAAAGAATTACAAAAACTATTTTTTCATATTTTGCAGAATTAGAAATCTCGGAACCAATACATCATCGTAAACGTCGCGAATGCCAATAGTGGAATGTATACAATTAGGAGTCGACGTATTATTTTCCATCGGATTATTGTAAAAACAGTTGCTGCTGGAATTAAGAAAAGAAGCACGATGAGACAATATCCGGACAGGTCTTGCAGAGGGAAAGCATACCATGGGACATTGGCCAGTCTTCTTTCAGTTTCACCAGGATTTGTAGGATTTCCATTTGCATCGTATGTTGTATACCCGTATGAGTCGTCAATATAATTATCTATTGTGATTGTCTTTATATTGAAAAACTCATAGCAAAATACGAAAAGCGACAACACCATTAATGTGATATATATCAAATGGAATTTTTTGTTCTCCTTCATCATTTTATTGTTTTCGCTAAACTAAATAATGAATCCCATGATTTGTCGTCCATGCTATGAAAATAATCTTCTTCTACCCAGCCATATACATGATTCTTTTTGTCGCTGATAAGGTCAATTATTTTTGAAGCTGCTATCATTGGCAATGATGAAATTGAGGAGAAGGTTACATCTCCATTATTTTCTACCACTACCGAAAATCTAATCGGTCCTTTCCCAGGGATTTTGAATACCTTATTATTATATTTCACGGTTGCAATGCCGTCAACTTGTGCGAGGGATTTCTCTCCTGCAGGGATAATACATTTTTCAGAAGCCTTTCCATCTTCTGGTTTGTAATATACCGGGAAATTGCTATTATTTATCACAGAATAAGGCGGCTCAACATTTGAATTAGACACGGAGATAGATTCTTCGGGGTCGCCCACAGAATTCCATTCTTTTTCCCAAAATTTCATTCCATCCATAATTATACTATAAGAACCCACAAAGCAAGGTTGATATCTACTAAGCACCTTGCTTTGTGGGAGATTAAACATTATTTATCTGTTGAAGAATCCGAATTGTCGCAACAGCACTTTCCGAATACGGACTTGTACAGTTCTGCCTTTTGAGTTGGATCATCTATGCTCTCTATGAGCGATATTTTTTGCACAAGTTCAAGATTCTTCAAGTTCTCACTGACGGCAATTGCATCCTGCGCACGTTGGTTGAAGCAGTCAAGAGCTTCGCCCTGTCCCAACAATGCATCGGCAATTACGCTATCGGTTCGCAATGTGTTGCGTTGAACATTCAAAATGACACCTGGAATATGAACAGGGGCGTGGCCTTTGACTACAATATAATCATTCCCATCAGGGTCGCAGACATAGTAATCCTCATCGTATCCGTAGGTTTTCTTGTCAAGCGTGATATGTTTCAGGAATTGTACACCCGTCCCAGTATAGTCGCGGATGACGTTGTAGCGCTGCAATATTTTTTGCTTGACATTGGCAATTTCTTCGGGAACGACCACTTCTTGCAATAGTTTGTCAATCTCTTCAATGTCAACTATCTTTATCGATTCCATGTAGCCGTTGCAATAAGCGATGCGGATGTTGGAAAGATAGGTGATGCTGACATATTCCTGCAGGAGCTGCCGGAAAACGAAATTGAGAACACGGCTTTTGTTGATGTTCTCGATTTCGCGGACAGTTGTGTACTCCTCGCCTTCGGTAACAGTTTCTGTGGAAGTAGTGTTAATTTCCACATTGCGGGCAGAGTTGCTTTGCTCGCAATGTTTGCCGAGGGCACGATTGAGAGAACGAGTATTTGAAGAACGGGATGAAGAGTGGTCGGCGCTTACGCTGGCGGAGCACTGAGCAGCCATAAAAGAGGCAGAAGCAGAGACACTGGCGCTGACCGAAGTTTTGCTCTCGGAAGAAGCGGCGGACTCTTCTTCCATTAGATTCTCCATTTCGTCAACACTGCTTTGACTGAAGCTATCTAGCAGATTCTCGGCTTGAGTTTTGGTGGATGTACTACTCTTATAGGTCTTTATTGTGATAGTCGTTTTCTCGCCGGGAAGCAGCGAGAAAGTCTCAAGTGTTTTGCCTGCACCATAGTTTCCGAGGTATGAACTTGTCTTATATTCTTCAATGACAAACAGGCGAGGATGCGCCCCTTGGGGGTCAGGTATTAGTTTTATTTTCGAGCCGAAGCCATTAAGTTTACCAACCATTACAGGGCGATACTTGAGGGCTTTAAGATTTTTAAGTTGGATATCGTTGAAACAAGTATCAAGAACCGTCAGTTTGGGCTCTGAAGATTCGACTTTTTCTCCGCCAGATATTTTCTCCAGCGAAATACCAGACAGATTGGTCTTAGAAAGGTCCAACTCTTTGCGTACCTGATGAGGATTGAATCGAAGTCCCAGGTCGTCATTATTCAACTGGACACTTGCGTTGAAACGCCTGCTCACCTCTTCGTCCGAAGCGTTGAAATAATTCTCATTTTGGGGCACATTTCCCTCCTTTTCGATGAACACATTTGAATCTGCGACAACACAGATTGTTCCATAAGTGGAAAAAGTTGTGCTTTGTGGAAGGTCATAGTCAAGCGTTGGTGCCGGAGAATCGCCAAGTGAAATAAATGGCTTATTGGCATTACAACTTTCAGCCTTTAGGTTTTCCTTGAGCACTTCAAGGTTGCGAATTTGTTCAATAATGTCTGACATGTTGTTTCCTTTTTTATGTTAGACTTATTTTATTGCAATACAATTGTATACATTCTTTTCTTTGTCGTAGGTAATTGTAACAGTATATCCCGATAGAACCATCTTGTCGCACCAAGAGTAAGCGTCTTCTTGGCTGGAGGAGGAATATGTAACAACTTCTTTGGTTGCCACAACGCGTGAAGTAATGTTTTCATTGGACACACTGACTTCATACCCTTCTTCTGCCAATGCTAACATACGATGTAGAAAGTCAGACCATGCTTGTTCGCCAATAAGCGTTTCTAGATGCAGTACGCCGTCAACGGCGTACTGCACCGTGTACACGGTGCCAATTTCTGTGACGGATGATTGAGGCTCTATCTCCTGTTCTTTCTGGCAGCCAACAGTCATCGTACCTAGCACTGCAATGAGTGCAATTGTTCTAATTGTTTTGTTCATTTTTATTGCTTTAAAGTAACATTATAGTCATATTTATCCCTTAATATGGCTTTCAATTGTGATGTATTTTCTATCGAAAAAATACAAATCAAACGTTTGGGATATGATATTGCCACCAAATCATTGTTTAGTATGATGCTGTCCATCGGTAGCGATGGATTTTTCTTGGGGACCAATTTTAGTGATAGTTGATTGGTGTCTGCATAAAAATATTCCTCGTATTCTTTTGGGATAATGGGGATGCTGAAATCATGCTGAAGAATTATCCAAGCAGAATCAGTTGTTGCTTCAAGCATTGTTGCACTAACCACTACACTATCATTGACTTTGTAATCCTTTATAAACGTGGCATCAACACCATCCATCTTTGCATAACGCTTGTACACGTCGCTGCACTGGGAGAAGGGAACGACTTGGGGCAGAATCAGGACAGCCCCGCCACCCCCCAGAAGGAGCAGGCAGACGAGGATTGTTATAAGCCAAGAGCGTTTCATATCTGAGCAACCATTTCGTCAACATTCACGATAGCAGCAGCGCGGTCGGCGCGGTCGGGCTTCGACATGGCGAGACCGTCGCCCACGGGGGTGCAGGCGACAAAGAAAAAGGTTCTTCATAAAAATGCGTAGATAGGAGCAAATAAAGAAGCCGGTCAAGACGTTTATAATGTACCACCAAAAGTAAACGTTATGCAGACCAGCTTCCTATATCATATGATGGGTGTGTCAGACCACGAGTGTACGCACAC
>JAZUFZ010000012.1:0-23256 GCA_045640985.1 Bacteroidales bacterium | reverse complement strand
AATGTTCCAGTCGGAACAACGGTTGGCGATGCTTATTTCGACGGGAGTCTTTGGACCGTCGAATTTGACTATAACAAAGGATGGGAATATGATTACAAGGACATCACCACCACAGAAAGTTTAGTGGTGTCCGTCGGTCTGCACAGGGAAACCGACCAATACTTCCTTAAAGTATGGAGAAAGGGGACGAGTTTTTTATTGACGGTAATACCTAATAATTATGCTACGATTCCAGTTAACGGAACTATCTTGGATCATTTGCTGATTACCCGAATGAATGGGGATACTTTGGCTGTGGCTTACCCATATTTCAAAAATCCGAAATATTATATAAAAATGGACGTTCTGGAATATAGTGGTCAGGTAAATCGGGTATCGTCATTCCAATTGGGCACCGTAATAAATCCACCTTTATACAGTCTGTCGTACGACTCTGTGTATAAGAATATAATGTTTTCTTTCAGAATGAGGCTGCCGCAACCCTCTGAACCGACATTATATATGTTGGGATCCGTATGGAATTATCTGTCTCCTACAAGCATAAACATATACCATTATTTGGATAACGGACCCTACCATTGTGTGTGTGGAGACGGTCTGGGAGGATACCAGAGTTCAGGTATCTACATAGATGCAAACAATAATCCCGTTTTTGATATGTTCTATCTGTCAGGAATATATATAAATAATTGTGCCTGGGAAGGTAGTCTTGGAGTAGAATATATTGATTTAAGCGTTAATAATTCTGATCGAGGGACAGTCCGAGATAAAGTAACAACAACAGACAAGGTTATGTTAGTGACGCACCAACAATCACCCCTTGATCCACATTGTTATAATCATCATTGATTTCACGTCAAACCGAATTTTATTTATAAAACTCCAAAACTTAAATAACATGAAAAAAATTGTCAATATTCTTTTTTTACTTGCCTTCGCATGGAATATGCAGGCACAGAATGTCCCGGTCATTCCGCTGGATGAACGAGTAGGCGGATATTATTACTGGGATAGCAACTGGGTAGATATGTATTATGACACTTGCCGGATAGAACTCGTGCCTATCTCTAATTTGATGGGCGGACCGTTGAATTGTCCTACAATCGGGCTTCGATTCTTCTATTCAAAGGCTCCGCTGAAGATTATAGGAATTGCGGGCAGTCTTACGTCTGAGGAAATCGGACATTGGTTTCGAGGCGTCTGGGACCGGAGTTATATTCCTGGAGACATAGACCACCCGGAGGAACGTCTTCCGGAATATTTCCAGCTCTATACCTACGAAAACGGAAGGTTCGGCCTTGCCGCGCAGGCGTTGTGGGATACGGCTTCCCTGAAATACTATATGCGGATTGAGGACAGGTTATTTATGAATGAAGACAGTGTTGTGGTGACATACGCGACCAATCTTCCGATGTATGAGTGCTATTTCGAGAAGGCAGTGGTGGTAAAAGACTCGTTTTATGTGGGATATACTTTCAACAACAACTATAAGAATGCCTCTGATCATCATCAGGACCATTATTGCACATACGCATATTTTCTTCGTGTGAACCACATGGACTATGCCTACGATTATGACCCTTATTTATCGTTTGAATGGCTTCCATTGATAAAATGGCGTAATGCCAGTATAGATCCTGATCTCTATGTGAGCCCAGGCAGTTTTTATCCCGATACTAACTGGCATTGGCGATTCCACATAAATGCACAGACGGTAGTTTTCCCGATATTCGACACGAGTGATGTGACGGAGGTTCCGCAGACGGTGCTGGAAGAATATGTGATGATGCGCCCGAATCCGGCGACGGATAGGGTTCAGGTGTTCTCGTCGTTCAATATCAGGAGTATAGAGGTGCACAATATCGCGGGTCAGCTGGTGGAGCGCCGCAAGGTGGATGCTACCCAAACGGTTCTGGACGTATCCACCTGGGAGAAAGGCCCCTACGTGGTCACTATCACCACTCCCGCCGGAACGGTAACCCGGAAACTGGTGGTGCAGTAGAGAAACACTTATCCCGTTTCCCTGAGATGTGCCATCAGAGGGAAGAAAGAGGGTTGTTATGTGCTCCTGATTTCGAATAGGTCTCAGGAGTGCATGACTGTATCTGGAATCTATATAAGAGATATCTTTTGATGCTTGCGAGAGTCGCGCGAAAAAAAATTTTTGTCTTATATAATAAAATACATTTTCGCGCGTTATAAATATAATTATGCAGTTTAGGGATATAATAGGACAACAGAAAATAATCAATATGCTGGTGCGTACGGCAGACACAGGTCGTGTGCCTCATGCGGCATTGTTCACTGGCAGAATGGGTTATGGTACATTGGCCCTGGCTCTTGCCTGGGCACAGTATGTGAATTGTGAGCATAAGGTTCATTATGGGGAGGACGGTGAGATATTGGGCGATTCGTGCGGAGAGTGTCCGTCATGTAAGGCTTTTGAGGCTTTGAGCCATCCGGATTTGCATTTTATTTTCCCGACTACCACAACAGAGGCTTCAGAAGGGGCTGCAAGAGGAGAGATGGGTCGTGAGTTCCGCCAGTGGCTTCAGGATTCCGGCTGCTATGGCAACTACGATGACTGGATGGTGGCGCTCGGCTCTGAAAAAAAGAAAGGTATTATCAGGGTAAAGGATGCGCAGGAGATGATCCGTCAGCTGAGCCTGAAATCTTACAGCGGCAACTGGAAAACGGTGGTGATGTGGATGCCGGAGACCATGAATGCGGATGCTGCCAACGAGTTGCTTAAAACGCTGGAAGAACCTTCGGAAGGTTCGTTGCTGATGCTGGTGGGAGAACAGTCGGAGAATCTGCTGAGTACCGTGAAGTCGAGATGCCAGCGGGTGAATGTGCCCCAGATTGAGGTAAAGGATATGCTTATCCACGGAGTGGAGGAAGGCCAGGCCCGCAAAGCGGAAGGCGACTGGAGAATGGTCAGAAAACTTCAGGAAGGGTCGCAGGAAGAGGCGGAGATGGGCGAACTGTTCGTGTCGTGGATGCGGAAACTGTTCAAACTGAATATGCTGCCCCTCTCGGAATGGGTGGATGAGGTGTATGGCTGGCAGAACCGCGAGAAACAGCGCCGGTTTCTTCAGTTTGCACAGGAGAGTTTCAGGGCATGTTTCCTGAGTAATGTGGGAGG
Source organism: Bacteroidales bacterium (assembly GCA_045640985.1). Taxonomy (GTDB): domain Bacteria; phylum Bacteroidota; class Bacteroidia; order Bacteroidales; family P3; genus Colimorpha. The sequence goes on along the minus strand of JAZUFZ010000012.1, from coordinate 20,111 downwards.
TATGGATATGGACTACCGACTGAGCTTCGGTGACGAAAAGTTCGACAGGTCATTCCCTACGATGGTGACAGAAAACAATATAGAGGATATTATGGGCATTCTGAGAGAAGCGGAACAGAGCATCGGTCAGAATTGCCATGCAAAGATAGTGATGATGCGCACTTCGTTTAGGTTGAGCAGCGCATTGAAAAAAAGATAATACAAAGAATCGTGACCTGTGAACTGAGAAATGACGGCAGACGCTTCTGAAATACAGGTTGCACAAAACGTAAAAGATATATGAGCGAAGACAATAAAATAAACGGACAGGAAAATCCTATAGAACAGAAACTCAATACTCCTTCAGAGGAGGCTCGTCCGATAATGGAAGAAGATGATGTTGCGACAGCAGAAGAGATGGCGGAATATGTGAGACTTGCGGCTGAACGCAGAGCCGACAAGAAGGTGAAAAAAGTGATGGAAGATGAGGGCAAGGACTATAGCTCTGAGGAGGCGAATGAAAATATGGAAGACCCATATTCGGAACCGGATCCCACACTCCCGTGGGGCGAATGGAAAGATAACGGCTATCTGTGGAGAGGCTGCACCAAATGTCCGGAGCCATACGTGCCGGTTAAGGAATATGAAATGGCAAGCTGTGGCAAGGTAACTGCCACGAACTGGATGAAGGATGTGCGTCAGCCAGGCGGAAGTCCCTTTGATATAGTGGAAGTGCGTTTCAAGAACAACCGTAAAGATTATTTCAAACTGCCTGACGGCCTTGAAGTACAGGAGGGAGATCTTGTGGCCGTAGAAGGTCAGCCGGGACATGATGTGGGACTGGTAAGTCTGACAGGAGAGGTATGTCGCCTTCAGATGCGCAGAAAGAAAATCGATCCCGAAGGAGAAAATATCCGGAAGGTATTCCGCAGGGCGAAGCCTCAGGATATAGAGCGCTGGAAGGAGACCTTGAAAGAAGAACACGCAGCGCTGATAAAAACCCGTCAGATTGCGGCTGATCTCGGATTGGAAATGAAAGTGAACGATGTGGAATTTCAAGGAGACCGTTCAAAAGCCATTTTCTACTATACGGCGGATGATCGTGTGGATTTCCGTCAGCTTATCAAGGTATTGGCTGAGGAGTTCCATTCCAGAGTGGAAATGAAACAGATTGGCGTGCGCCAGGAGGCTGGGAAAGTAGGCGGTATAGGCACTTGCGGAAGAGAACTCTGTTGCAGCACTTGGCTTACCAATTTCAAGTCAGTAACCACGGGAGCCGCCAAGGCTCAGCAGATTCTGCCCAATCCGCAGAAGCTGGCTGGCCAGTGCGGAAAGCTCAAATGCTGTCTGAATTTTGAATATGAGGTGTATGTGGATGCTATGAAGAAATTCCCACCGACCAATTCGATGATCCGTTTCCAGAAAGGGTTGGCAATGCCTCGGAAAGTGGATGCGTTACGCGGGTTGATGTGGTATGCATACGAAGGCGAAAATGACCTTCACGCATTGCCGGCAGAAAAGGTATGCGAGATTATAGAGATGAATAAAAACCAGCAATATCCAGAGCGTCTTGAGGACTATCAGGTAGAACTGATGAGTACGGCGGCACTGCAGCAGGAAGCGTCGAATGCTGAGTTTGAACAGGAACTCCGGAGACTGGCCGAGGGCGGTAATGGTGTGGTGGAAGACGAAAAGGAAAAACGTCCGGCACAAAAAAATGAACACCGCGATAATCGCGAACGCCACGGACGTGACAACAACGGCCATCGCAGAGAGAACCGTGACCATGAGAACCGGGAGAATCGTGAACCGAAAGAGAATCGTGAACAAAGAGAAGGTTCGAACCGCGGGAATGGCAGACCAAATGAACGAAGAAGAATGCACAACGACCATAACAGAAACCGTCAAGACCGTCAGGGAGATGAAAAATAAAAGATTATTAGTAGTGATATTTTCGGTCCTGCTGCTGGCGGGATGTGGTAAACGAGTACTCTTCTCTGACAGCAAGAACGTGGATGAGCAAGGCTGGAATATGTATGAGAAATGCTATTTTGATGTAGAAGTTGAAGATACTTTGCGTGTGTATGATTTTTTTGTGGATGTGCGCAATTCGGTGGATTACAATTGGAGCAACTTGTTCTTATTTATCCATACGACCTTTCCCGATGGAAGTGTCTGTCAGGATACGTTGGAATGTCCGCTGGCTGATGTAGAAGGCAACTGGCTGGGCAAACGTTCAGGACATTATGTAAGCAACCGATATTATCTCAGTAAGGGAATACGTTTCCAGAACAAAGGTACCTACAGATTTGCTGTGGGGCACGGAATGCGCGAAACGGATTTGAAAGGCATCAAGAACATAGGCCTGAAAATCGTTGAAGAATAGTAATAGAATAAGCAATCAATATATCAGATATGCCAAACAACAAGAAAAAGCAGACAAAAGAAAAACCTCAATATATAAAAGTCCTGTGGAAAGTATTTGTAGGATTCTGGATAGCTATGGTGCTGTTCTTTATAATGCTTTCATTAGGATGGCTGGGCTTTATGCCTTCATTTGAGGAATTAGAGAATCCGCGTAGCAGTCTGGCTACCGAGGTAATCTCGGAAGATGGAGAAATTTTGGGCTTCATAGGGTTGGAAAACAGATCAAACGTGGCTTTCTCGGAGATCTCGCCGAATCTCGTGAATGCACTTGTGGCAACAGAAGATGTGCGCTTTTATAAGCACGCCGGTATTGATGCAAGGAGTCTTGGCCGTGTGCTGGTGAAAACGTTGGTGGCACGCCATAGCAGCAGTGGCGGCGGTAGTACGATTACCCAACAGCTGGCAAAGAATCTATTCCCTCGGGAACATAAAGGGAAACTGGGTATTGTATATTCAAAATTCAAGGAATGGGTGGTAGCTGTGAAACTGGAACACAACTACTCGAAGCAGGAGATTCTGGCAATGTATTTCAATACTGTGGATTTCGGAAGCAACGCTTTTGGTATAAAGACGGCATCCAAGACATTCTTTGGAAAAATGCCGATAGATCTTACGGTAGAAGAGTCGGCTGTGTTGGTAGGACTACTGAAAGCTCCTACGACCTATAGCCCGATATTGCATCCGGAAAACTCTCTTAGAAGAAGAAATACCGTACTGGATCAGATGAACCGTTATGACTATCTGACCGATGCAGAGGCGGATTCTTTGAAAGCTATAGATATAGACCTTTCTCATTATACGCCGCAAAGTCATAATGATGGTTTGGCCACTTACCTGAGAGAGAATATCAGAGGATATATGAAGGAATGGTGCAAACATCATAGAAAAGCTAACGGAGAACACTACGATGTGCACAAGGATGGATTAAAGATTTATACGACTATTGATAGCAAAATGCAGGCATACGCCGAAGCGGCTGTCAAGAAGCACATGAGTGAAGAAATCCAGCCGGCATTCAATAAAGAGCTGAAGGCTCGTAAAGGCAACCCATTCAATAGCATCAGTGCGGAACAGCAAGAAAAGATTTTAGTTCAGGCGATGAAGCAGAGTGACCGCTATTACTGGCTGAAACAGGATGGAAAATCCGACAAGGATGCAAGAAAGGTCTTCGATGAGAAGATTCCTATGCGGGTATTCTCGTGGAAAGGGAATATTGATACCGTGATGTCGCCTTGGGATTCTTTACTATACTATAAGAAGTTTTTGAACGCGGGATTAGTAGCAGTAGAGCCGGGAACCGGTCATGTGAAAGCGTATGTGGGTGGTATCAACTACAGGTATTTCAAATATGATAATGTCCAGAGTCACCGTCAGGTGGGCTCGACATTCAAACCATTCGTATATACGATGGCATTGCAGGACCTTGGAATGTATCCTTGTACAGAAGTGCCAAATTCGGAGGTCTGCTTCGAGGTGTGGAATGCGCCAGACTGGTGTCCGAAAAATTCCAGCCATGAGCGTGAAAATGAAATGGTAACTCTTAAATGGGCCTTGGCACATTCGGTGAACTGGGTAAGTGCGTACCTGATGAAACAAGGTTCGCCGGAACAAGTGATAAAGATTGCGCGTGATATGGGTGTTAAAAGCGATATAGAGGCTTATCCGTCAATATGTGTCGGTACGCCGGAACTGACTGTAATGGAGATGGCTGGTGCTATGGCTACTTTCGCAAATCATGGAGAATATGTAGAACCTATTTTCATCACACGTATAGAAGATAACAAAGGTATTGTACTGGAACGTTTTACACCCGAGCGACATGAAGCTATTGATGAACGTACCGCTTACATGATGATTGAACTGATGAAAGGTGTGGTACAGAGTGGTACAGGTGTGAGACTGAATTATAAATATCATCTGAATGAATACTCCAGTGCCATTGCAGGCAAGACAGGAACAACTCAAAATAACTCGGACTGCTGGTTTGTAGGAATAACGCCACATCTGGCTACAGCTATCTGGACTGGCGGTGAAGTAAGAAGTATCCATTTCAGGAATATGACATACGGACAGGGTGCGGCACAGGCTCTTCCGATCTTCGGGTATTTTATGAGAAGCGTTTACAGCGATACAAAACTGAAATTTCCAAGAGACGGATTTGAGCGCCCCGCATCAATGATGGATGAAGAGATATTTGATTGCTCGAAATTCCAGCAAGAAGTTTTGGACGAGGAGGAGTATTATGACTTCTAAGGAAAATCTTTTTGGAATGACGCTGTCTCAGTTGCAGCAGATGTGTGAGCGGGAAGGTTTCCCGAAGTTTACAGCAAGGCAGATGTGCAACTGGCTTTATGAAAAGCGGGTAGATGAGATATCACAAATGACCAATTTGAGTCTGAAGACCCGTGCAAGGCTTGAAGAGATAGCTGTAATAGAGAAGTGGAGTCCGTTAGGATGTCAGACTTCCGTGGATGGTACCAAGAAATACCTTTTCCCGGCAGAAGAAGGCCAGTACATAGAGTCGGTATTCCTACCTGAAGGAGATCGTGCGACGCTTTGTATATCTTGCCAGAAAGGGTGCAAGATGAGTTGCAGGTTTTGTGTGACTGGACGACAGGGATTTCATGGTCATTTGACAGCCTCTCAGATATTGAATCAGATTTTCAGTATTCCGGAATCTGACCGATTGACGAATGTAGTGTATATGGGGATGGGAGAGCCGATGGATAATTATGATAACGTTTTGGCTTCTACCCAGGTATTGACGAGTGATTGGGGATTAGGCTGGAGTCCTAAGAGGATTACCGTGAGTTCTGTAGGTGTTACGCCTAAGTTGAGGCAGTTTATTCATGAAAGTGATTGCCATATAGCAGTAAGTTTACATAATCCGTTTGATGCCGAGCGTCTGTTGATAATGCCTGCACAAAAGGCATATCCTATCAGCGGAGTCCTTGATATGCTTAAAGAGTTTGACTGGAGTGGGCAGCGCAGGATATCTTTTGAATATACGATGTTTCAAGGAGTGAACGATTCTACTCGTCATGCTGCTGAGTTAGTGCGGATTCTGAAAGGTCTGCAGTGCCGGGTAAATCTCATTCGGTTTCATGCTTCCCCAGAGGCTCCGTTCAAGACTTGCACCGCTGAGGCTATGAATGCCTTCAAAGATTATCTGAATAATCATGGTATCACGTGTACTATCAGGGCAAGCAGAGGTGAAGATATTATGGCGGCTTGTGGATTATTGGCTGGAAAAGTAAAGCGCGACAATGGAAATATATGATGAATTCGGGGGCAGTCATTTGATGACAAGGCACAAGACGGCGTTTCTGTGTTCAAGTGTTGTGCCGCCAGAATTTCATTCTCGGATACTTAAATGGGCGGATGAACGGACGGTTGAAGACTGTATCGTTACCGGGCGGGTGACTTCACTTGAAAAACAGGTGGTGGATCATTTGGTCGAAAAGGGAGTTCCTTTGATTTTAATGGCTTTGGATATTGAAGAAGTGAAAGCTCTTATTCAGGAATATCGCCCTCTGGTGATGGATGGCAGAATGCTTGTCCTGGCACTCTTTGGCCCTGGTGCTACCCTCAGTAAGGCCCAGCAAAACTATATGCGCAATATGGCAGTATTGGAACTGGCTGATGATGTCGTAGTCGGGTATTGCAATCCTGAAGGTGTGTTGCAAAGACAATTGAGTGGCTGTTCCCGCTATGTCTCCCTCGTTAAGGATAATGAACATCGTTATATGGATTTTCTGCATCTTAATGACGGCTTTATCTGTCTGGAGGCAATCTCCAAAGATGGTCATCCGTACTGTCAGATCTCTCAACGCCGGAAATCCGGAACAGCCATACGGATTGATGCTCTTCAGGTCGATAGTGATGCGGTTATCCGGTTGCGGGATATGCTTGACCGTGCCATTGAAGCAAATCATTGGGGTGAGAGCCGTTACACGGAAGTCAGGGAGGCGTTTCCCAATGCTTATAGGAGGTGGAGCCCCGATGAAGAACTGATACTTATGGAGTGTGCCCAACAAGGCATGAAAGATGAGGAAATTGCTCAGTTGTTGGGCCGTCAGCCCAGTGCCGTAAACGCAAGATTACAGAAACTCATTCAGGCCGATGCTGAGCGTCAGCAAGGTTAGTTTAGTTTTTTAATTTGAACCAGGCCATCAGTATTCCCGTTGCCACGCTGGCATTGAGGCTTTCTGCCGTATTTCCGATATTGGGGATAAGTAATTTCTTTTGGATGAGGGTCTGGATTTCCGGGGAGATTCCTTTTGATTCGTTGCCTATTACCAGAACTGCATTGGCGGGTGGGGTCTGGGTTTCTATGCTTTCTCCGTTGAGCAGGGCTCCGCAGATTGTCTTGTCGCATCCGGAGAGCCATTGATAGAGGTCTGTATAACGTATGTCTGTGCGGAAGATTCCTCCCATGGTAGATTGCACAACTTTTGGATTGAAGCAATCTACGGTATCATGGCTGCATACGATTTCGCGGATGCCGAACCAGTCTGCCGTTCGTATGATGGTGCCTAAGTTGCCTGGGTCTTGTATATGGTCAAGGGCGATGATGAGACCTTGGTTTCCGGTGGGGGCGGAGGAAAGGCTTCTCTGGCATAGTGCCCATACTTGGTTGGGGCTTTTCTGGAGGCTCAGCCGCTCCAGTTCGGCGGGCGTTATTTCGTACCACTCAAGGTCCTTGAGATACTCTTGATGCCCTTCTGCCCATGTGCTGAGGCAGCATAGGGTTTTTATGGGGACATCATTACGGATGGCTTCTTCCACCATCTTTACCCCTTCGACAATGAACAGATGCTGCTCTTCGCAGTTTTTCTGCTGGCGGAAGGAGGAGAGTTCTTTGAGTTTTGCCTTTGATATCATACTTAAAAAGCCTCGCTTTTATGCAAGGCTTTAATCTTTTTTGGGGTGGGAGGTGGGATTCGAACCCACGACCTTCGGAACCACAATCCGGCACTCTAACCAGCTGAGCTACGCCCACCATGTTTCGGAGATTTCTCTCTTGAAATCGGTTGCAAAGGTACAACTATTTTTCAAACCTACCAAATTTTCCTTGAAAATAAATTCCATTATGTTGATTTACAAAACAATATTTTTATTATTTGGGGGATTTGGGGCTTTGTAAATGCTTTGCTTTGCGTAAGGATTTTCTGATTTTTGGCAGAAGAAAAGAGCCACCTGGATGGCGGCTCTTTTCTATGGTTGAAGATTGATTATTTTCTGGTGAAAACAATTTCCATACCTTCTTCGGTAACGGTGATGTGATCCTTGTCAGTCTTTACAAATTTAATTGTGCTAACTTCTTCTGGATCATCGCTGATGTTGGTCATAGTACCTTCTTCGCCATCAAATGTGTAGGTGAATTCTTCGGATTCGTTCATAAGCTGCATGCCGTTCATGGATGAAGCTATGTCCAGATTACCTTTGTCTTCGGTTTCGAAGTTAAGGGTAACATCTATTGTAACGTTTACTGGAGTTCCTTGAATTTCTTCTGAGGTGGTCTCTGAGTAAGTCCAGGAGGTTCCCTTTAAGGAATCCTTGCTGCAGGAGGTGAAGCATACCATAAGAGCAGCAACTGCTAAAAATAAAAACTTTTTCATTTTGTGTGTGATTTGATTTGTTATAAAAGATTGTTTGTTTTTTGCTATAACGCGAAGTTCGTTCTTTTATTGTGTGAAAAAGAAATTTTTTTTACGATTCATTAAAAAAATCAGGCATCGAGGGATGCCTGATTTTTATGTTATTGTTGTGCTAAAGATTAGCGAACAATCAGCTTTTCAACTTTGCTGAACTCATCGTTTACGATGCGTACGAAGTAAGCGCCCTTAGCCATGTTGCTGAGGTTGATTACCTGTGCGTTTTCAGCATTGATCATCTGGTTGTAAACAACGCGGCCGCTCATGTCGATGATGCTGCAGTTAACCATACCTTCAACGCCTTCGATGTTCAGACGAACCTGAGAGGTTGCAGGGTTAGGCTGGAGGGTCATGTAAACGTTAGCAGCAACTGGGTCGATTCCTACAGGAGACCAGGAGAATTCAGCGGAGATGGTGTGTTCTTCGTTTACAGGGGTCTGGAAGGTGTAGAACATTGCGGGGTTCTTCCACTCATCCATACGATCGCGTACCTGGAGTGCATAGTCACCGGTTTCTTCGTCTTCGTCGTAAGGTTCAACTTCTTCGCCGTCAACATAAACGTGGTCAATCTTGTAGTTGTCGGTAGGATAGATGCTGATAGTTGGGCTGGAACCCTTAGCAACCATTGCAGGAGCATCGCAGATGGTGTCGCCGTACCAGAGGATAGCACCCATCAGGCCGTCTTCGTCAGACTGGCAGGTAGCGCTGATAGCAACGCGTTCAACTTCCATAGCTGGGCCAACGAGGGCGCGGATCATAGGAACTGCGTCTGCAGATGAGCCGAAGAAACCAGTCTCGCGGTCTTCAACATAGAGGCTGTAGCGGCTGTTTGCGCCGGTAGCGAGGTTAGCACAGGTGAAGGTGTGAGAATATTTCTCCAGTTCTGGATCATCGCGGAAATAAACTGCGGAGTCTTTGGTACCGTCAGCGGTAGGAACGCGATAGTAGCTTGCCTGCATGTTAGCAACGCTGAAGAAACCAGCGTCTTCGAGGTTGTAACCCAGACGATACTGTGCGAATGGTTCGAGAGCTGGCTGTTCTGGGAACATAATGCGGATGGTCTTGTATTCGCCATATTCCAGATAACCGCCGTTGTCAGCGATCATAGCAGAGTCGGTAAGGTCAGAAGCCTGAACTTCGTAGATGTTAGCACCGGTGTTAACGCCCATGAAGTAAACGCTTTCGCCTTCATAGTAGTCCTGATAAACAGAAGCGCTGATGCGTTTGCCTGCAGTTGCTGCACCAGGAGTTGGGGAAGCTACGAGTTCAATACCACGGAGAACCCAGTTCTCAGGAACGGAGTCACCAACGGTGTAACGCAAGCTTACGCCGTAACCAGCATCATACCAGTGACCTTCATCGGTCAGATAAATTTCAGTTTCGCTTACGATGTCGTAACCTTCGGTGAACTGCTGGTGGGTGGTAAGAATACCGTTATCATAAGCCCAAACACCGATATTGCTTTCATCGAGAGCATTTACATAATAAGGAATGGTGTCGCCGCGACGAGCTGCGAGGCTGTCGGTAGCAACTTCAGCAACAACGCTGTTCCAGCCTTCGTTAGTGGTAGGAAGACCAGTATTGGTGTTGCGAACGTTTTCAGAGTTGTAGAGGGCGCTGTAGCCGTGCCAGCCAGCGTATGCGATAGAGTCGTAGCTGTAAGGCATCCAACCGATACCGTCGGTAGCGATTACAACCTGACGGGTAGGATCGGCAACGATGTTCTGGTTGTTGGTGCGAGCGATACGGGCTGAATCAGGAGCCATGGTGTAGAGGTTAACCATTACGTTGTCCTGGCGAACGCTACCGTTGTTGGTTGCATAGGTGAACCAGGTAACAGGAAGGCTGAATCCCTGAGGAAGAATCTGATAAGCACCTTCGAGGTAGTTGTCACCAGCGAGTTTCATACGGTTGGCGGCACCTGCGATTACAGAGATGTCGTCAATTGCCCAGAGGTAACCGTAAGCACCACCGCCGTTCTCTGCTGCGTACCAGCGGATACGGAGACGGAGGTTAGCCTGATGTGCTACTGCTGCTGGAAGGGTGAAGGTGAAGATACCGCGGCGTGAGTTGTTAACTGCTACGTCGATATCGCGCTTGTTGATTTCCATTGTGTGCCAGGTGTTGCCATCGGTAGAATAGTCGATGAAGCACTTGTCAGCGTTGAAGCAGCGATAGTACTGATACATGCGAACGTCAACGATACCAGCTTCGGTAGTGTTCACAGGATCGAGGGTGAACTGTGCGTGGAAAACGCCACGGTCACCGTTGCCGCCCCAGGCCTGAATCTGGTCCTGCATAGACATGAGCATGAAACCATTCATGGAGGTGGACAATCCGGTATCGGCAATGATTACCCAGTCACTCAGTTCATAGTCATAAGAGCAAGGATACATGCTTGAGTTGGAAAGACTTGGGTCTTCGCAACCCTTGATGCGACGCCACTGTGCGAAATCGGTACCCTGGCCGTTAGCAGAGTATTCAATGCCGTCAATGGTTACGCGTTCGTTGATTTTGGAAGCAGTGTAGCCGTCATTGTCGCCTGCAAATTCAAAAGTAGCGATGACGTTCTCATCGTCCTTGGTGAAAATGGAGGCTTTGTAGTCGGTCTGGCCAGCCTTGCTGACTGCAACTGCCTGGTTGCTGTTTTTGCTGACTGCAACCTGCTTAGTTTGAGCGAATGCGAATGCTGCGCAAAGGGTCAAACTTAAAACCATTAATGTTTTTTTCATTGTAATTTGAATTTTGATTAATAATTAATTTCGTTTTACAATTCGCCCAATCCATTATGCCACAGGGTTTTATTCTACCTCTACCATAACAAACGGGTACTATTTAATTCGGTGCAAATATAGGCCTATTTTTTGGACTGACAAAATTTTTTAGATTTTTTTGGAATTTTTTTGGATTTTTGCTTTTCCTGACGGTTCGGTCCTGTAACGATTTGAAAAAATAAATTTTCCCCGAAAAATCTGTCGGATTTCATTTCTGCCCGTGGTAACTCCATTCTATCTTCTTTTTATCTCCATATTAACTTCTTTTTATCTCCTTTCCTAAGAATAAGAGATAGAAAAAAGATAAAAAGAAGATAAAAAAAAGATAGAAGGGAGTTACCCCGGAGAAGCCCAGTGCAAACGGCTAATATACAACAGTTTGTGAAATCTGTAAAAATGAGGTTTTCCGGCGCGGGGAAGGTCGGAAGACCCGAAAGAGGCCCCGAAGGAAAAAATATCAGAAAAATTTCGGGGTCGGGACAATAGAAAAGAATTTGTTGCGTTATATAGCTGTATGAAATATATTGTATCTATATTATTAATAGGGACGCTGCTGCTTCAGGGATGCAGGAGTGCGCGGGAAACGGCAGCGGAAGATTCGCGGTATAAGCGTAAGCCTATTGTGGAAACTACTGAGGAACAGCTGGCGAAGGAGGCGATGATGATCAACGCCACTACGAAGATGCTGATAGGGGACAGGGATTCCGCCGGTGTCCTGTTCTCGAAACTGATAGAAAAGGACCCCACTTTTGCGGCTGCCTACTATGAGAAGAGCGCCATTCTCCATTCCCAGCGCCGTCTCGACAGCGCGATAGTGTATGCGCAGAAGGCGGTGGAACTGGCTCCGGAACAGCTGTGGTATAAACTCGCTCTGGCCGCCTTGTATGACGAGAAGCATGACGGAAAGAACCTTGTTGAGACGTGGAAATCCATTGTGGCCCAGGAACCTGAGAAACTGGATTACCGCTACGAACTGTCGAATGCCTATCTGTTGGACAATAACTTCACGAGTGCCATAAATGAACTGAACAAGGTGGAAAAAATGGTGGGCGTGACGGAACCGGTGTCGCTCCAGAAGATCAAGCTCTGGGAGGCGGTGGGGAAATATGACATGGCCCGCAAGGAGCTGGAAGCGCTGGCGCAGGCGATGCCCAAGGACACGAAATACAGCGCGATGCTCGCGGAGACTTTCATGAAGGAGAAGAAATACGACAAGGCAAAGCTGTACTATGACCAGATTCTGGAGGCGGATCCCGAGTCGGAATATATCCATGTGTCGCTGGCGGAATACTATAAGGCGGTGGGCGAATACGACAAGGCGGCGCAGGAATTGGCTGTGGCGTTCGGGAAACCGGGCATTCCCACCAGAAGCAAAATGCAGATACTTTCCACTTTCTATACCGAGGAGGAGTTCTACGGCTCTCAGTCGAAGAATGCTTTCATGCTGATGGAAAAGGCGATGGAGGATTGCGAGGACAGCGTGGAATACGCTCCGTTTTACGGCGATGTGCTGATGCACCAGGGCCGTTATCGCGAGGCGGCCCGTCAGTTTGAGCTGAGCCTGAGCCGCGACAGTTCGCGGTATGAGGTGTGGGAGGCGCTTCTGGTGTGTCTTCATGCGCCGGGCGACCCGCAGGAGGACCTGCTGCTGGAGTATTCGCAGCGGGCTTCGGCACTTTTCCCGCTCCACCAGCTGCCCTATTACATGAGCGGATATGTGTATTACACCAGGTCGGATTACGACGAGGCGCTGAAATATATGCAGAAATGCGAGAAACTGGGCTTTCGGAAAGGCTATCTTGAGGCAGAGACCTACGGCCTGACGGCGGAACTGTACCGCATGAAACGCGATTACGAGTCGTGCTTCAGATATTATGACAAATATCTGGCGATAGTGCCGAATGACGTGGTGACGCTGAACAACTACGCCTATTATCTTGCTGATATGGGCCAGGACCTGGAGAAAGCCGAGAAAATGTCGCGCCGGACCTTGATGGCGGAGCCCGACAATCCAACCTATCTGGACACCTACGGTTGGGTTCTCCATAAACTGGGTCGTGACGAAGAGGCACTGCGATATCTTCAGAAAGCCGTAAGACTGGATAAGGAAAACAGCGCTACGCTGGTAGAACATCTAAATGCTGTAAAGAAATGAAGAAACTGTTTCCGATAATCGCGATGGCGGCCTTGTTGCTCGGCGCGTGCCATCATCAGAACAATCCGCAGGAAGAACCGCAGGCGGGCGGTACGATTGTGCCCGTAATGGACAGCATTCCCGTGGAGGAACATCATGTGGATATGCCGCTGTATCTCAGCAGTTCGTTCAGCTGCACGGTAAGAGACATTTCGGCAAGCGGGCTTGTGAGAATCCAGCGCGACAGCGTGATATGGGTTACGGCAAGCAAGATCATCGAGCTCGGCAGGGCAATCCTTACGCGGGACTCGGTGTTCGGGTATGTAAGACTCAACAACAGCTATGTGGCGGCAAGCTATGACGATGTGAGCCGGTGGATGGGACGGAACCTCAATTATTATACGGTCCAGGACCTGCTGGCGGAACATCTCCAGAACGGAGAACCGATCAGTATGAAGGTGATGGGATATGCCGTGAACGTGAAGTTCAAGCATACCGAACAGCCGTCGCGGCTGACTTTCCCGTTTGAGATTCCCGCAACTGCCCAGAAAATGGATATGACTTATTTCTAAGAGAAGAATTATGAAGAAAATACTGTTGGTTCTGTTGCTGATACCGAGCTTCCTGGGCGTGAAAGCGCAGCAGGATTCCGCTATTATGCTCGTAGAGGGGTTCTTGAAGTTCGCGAACTATGACTCGTATGTGAAGGATTCGGTGCTTTATATCGAGAGCGAAATCGTGAAACGCTATGGCGAAGACGACACGGTACGGATGAAGCGGTGGTACTGTCCCCCGAACAACTACAGAATCGAGGTATGGAGCGGCCGCCGTCCCGAGGTGGCGATGATAGGATATAAGGATTCATCGTTCATGTATTATTTCTCTTCCGACAGAAGCTGGCGGCATGTGCATGTGGACAATTTCTACCAGCGGGAATGGGAATACGATTTCAGGTCTCCGCTCTATTTCTGGAAGAACAACGGCATGGAACTAACCTACGAAGGAACCTTGGATTTTGAAGGCTCGGAGGTGCAGCAGGTACTTATGCGTGCTCCGAATATGTTTGACCGCCATTATCTTTTTGAAAAGAAGACGGGACTCTACTTCATGTACATAGAGGACGGCACGAGGCTGGACAGCGATTCGGTGTTTACGAAACATCCCGTAGATTGGCGTGCGGTTCACGAATATATGCCATTCAGAAAAGGTTTCTATCCCTCCTTCGAGAGCTATCAGGCCGATGGGGATATTATTCTTATCCATAATACATTGAAAGTTATTCCGTATAAAAAGGAAATCTTCCTCGACACAAAATTATGAGCATCTTCGACAATCCGGACGAATATTTCATGCAGCAGGCCCTCCGCGAAGCCCGAGAGGCTTTTAGTGAAGGTGAGATACCTGTGGGAGCGGTTATCGTGAGCAAAGGAACCATTCTGGCGCGCACTCATAACCAGACCGAACGGCTTCACGACGTGACCGCCCATGCGGAAATGCTTGCCTTCACGGCGGCTACGGAAGCGTTGTCGAGCAAGTACCTTACCGAATGTACGTTATATGTAACGCTGGAGCCATGCGTGATGTGCGCGGGAGCCGCGGGCTGGACCCAGATAGGCCGTATAGTTTATGGCGCTTCCGACCCGAAGCGGGGCTTTGAACGGCTGGGAAGAGCGATGCTCCACCCCAAAACAGTGGTGGAGAACGGCGTGATGGCTGAGGAATGCGAAGCCTTGATGAAAGATTTTTTTAAGGAACTCAGAACGAATTAATACAAATATCAGAAAAATACAATGAAACCAACATTATTAGTTTTAGCAGCAGGTATGGGAAGCCGCTATGGCGGATTGAAACAGATGGACGGCGTAGGTCCACAGGGTCAGGCAATACTGGATTATTCCGTAATAGACGCTATCCGCGCAGGCTTCGGAAAAGTGGTGTTTGTCATCCGCCACAGTTTTGCGGAAGATTTCAAGAAAGTGTTCAACAAGGAACATTTCGGAAACAAGATTGAGGTGGAATACGTTTTCCAGGAACTCGATTATCTTCCCGAAGGGTTTTCTGTCCCCGAAGGCCGTGAGAAACCTTGGGGGACCAATCACGCCATTCTGATGGCAAAAGATGCTATCCATGAGCCGTTCGCAATCATTAATGCTGACGATTTCTATGGCGCAGATGCCTTCAAGGTTATGGCGGACCATCTGATGACCCTGGAAGGAACCAAAGGCCAGTATTGTATGGTGGGCTATAAACTGGAAAATACCCTGAGTGAAAACGGAAGCGTTTCCCGTGGCGTATGTGCTATCGATTCCAAAGGTCATCTGGAAAGCATGACCGAAAGAACCTCCATCAGCCGCACTCCCGAAGGTATCGCCTATAAAGAGGCAGACGGTTCCACTCACCCGCTGCCCGCAGACGCAACAGTATCGATGAACCTGTTCGGATTTACCCCCGACTATTTTGTGGAAAGCGAGAAACTGTTCGTTACCTTCCTGAAAGAGCATGGTCAGGAACTGAAAAGCGAATATTATATCCCGTTTGCTGTGAATACCTTCCTTGCAAGCGGTTATGCAACCATGACGGTGCTGCATACGACGGCCCAGTGGTTTGGCGTAACCTATAAGGAAGACCGTCCGATGGTGGTAGCTCGTTTGAAAGAACTGCACGACCAGGGAATATATTGAATATGGGGCTTCCGACCGATAAGACATTGAAATTTCTGCAACTTCACTGGGAGGATATCCCAGAGAGGTTGCTTTTTAATGCGTCCCGGTATCCTGAGGTTGATATGCCGTGGGTGGCACAACAGATTGAAGGCCGGAAGCAAGCCCAGGTCAAATGGCCCTCGTGGGCTGGGCAGGAAGGACTTTATTATCCTCCGAGACTGAATCGGGAACAGGCTTCGTCGGAACAGCTGGCGCAATACAAGAGTATGCTTCTCCCCGAGGGAACCTTTTCCCTGGCGGATCTTACAGGTGGAATGGGGGTGGACAGCTATTATTTCTCGAAACGATGCCGGCAGGTTGATTATGTGGAACTGGATGAGGAACTCTGCCTGCTTGCCGCCCATAACTTCCAGCAGCTCGAAGCCGGGAATATCCAGTGCTACCACAAGGACAGCATGGCCTGGATTGCAGAAAGAAAGGCGTATGATGTGATATATATCGACCCTGCAAGACGCAGTCAGAAAGGTCGGAAAGTTTCAGCCTTTGAAGATTGTACACCTAACCTTCTGGAGCATCTGGGACTGTTGAAAAACCATTGCAGGCGGCTTATCGTAAAGGCTTCCCCTATGATTTCCATTCCGGAAGCGGTACTGCAGCTGGGTAATGTGTCTGAGGTGCATGTGCTGGCGCTCCAGGGTGAGTGCAAAGAGGTCCTTTTTGTTTTGGAACAGGCGCAACTCGCCGCGCCCGTATATCATTGTCTGAATCTCGGAAGCGGACAGCCGGAACTCACGTTCCAGGACGAGGAAGAACTGCGCGCATTCTCTGCAACAGTATATTGCACTGCCATACAGCGTTTCCTCTATGAACCTAATGCCGCTATTATGAAGAGTGGGTTTTATAACAGCGTGGCCTGCAGGTATGGTTTGAAGAAACTTGCACGGAATACCCATCTATATACAGCGGACATTCTCATCACCGACTTCCCCGGGCGAGTGTTTGAGGTTCTCTCGGAAGTAAAACTCAACGCCAGAGTTGTGGCTTCGCTGATTCCGGAACGTAAAGCCCACGTGGTCAGCAGGAATTATCCCGATACCGCCCAGAATATCATGCAGAAACTCAAACTCTCTGAGGGGGGAACGCAGTTCATCATTGCAACCACGCTCGGTACCCGCCCTACTGCGTTTCTGGCCAATAGGGTCATAATGTGAGGACGTAGGATATGACCTCCTCCATATCGGGTAGTTCAGGAATCTTCTTGAAGACCCCGAATACCGTAGAGCCCGAACCCGACATGGCGGCGTAAAGTGCCCCCCGGTCGTACAGCAGCTGCTTGAGATATGCAATCTCTGGATGCTGCCTGAAGACGGTCTCCTCGAAGTGGTTTTCAATAGTGTCCCGCCAGTGGGTGAGGGGTTCCTGAAGGGCCTCCTGCAGTCTCACTTTGCCCGCTCTCGGGGTGAGTTCGCGATAGGCTTCTGCCGTAGAGACTCCGCACGAAGGCTTCATCAGAACAAGCCTGTAGCCGCTCAGGTCAAGGCTGTAAGGTTCCATTACGTCCCCACGCTGACTGGCATACACGGGGCTGTTACGGATGAAGAAAGCACAGTCGGATCCCAGGGTCCGGGCATACTCCTGAAGCTGGTCTTCGCTGAGTCCGAGGGGGAATATCGTGTTCAGCATCTTCAATACAAACGCTGCGTCCGATGAACCGCCTCCCAGACCTGCCCCGAATGGTATGTTTTTCGTCAGGTGGATATGCACAGGGCTGATCTGCGGAAAATCCCGCTCCAGCAGCCGGTAGGCCTTCACACACAGGTTCTGTTCCGCATCTCCGCCGATCGGTATGCCTTCCTGGGTGAATTCAAACTGCCCGCTTTTCACAATCTCCAGTCTGTCGCACAGCGGCACAGGATAAAAAACGGTTTCTATGTTGTGGTAACCATCGGGCCGTTTCCCGGTTACGTGCAGTCCGATGTTGATCTTGCAATTGGGATGACTTATCATAATTCAAAGGCGGAAAATGCGTTAGGTATATGTTTGATTTCTGTGTTCGTATCATTATTTATTACGACGGTGATGATGTCGAAACGGACTTCCTCTTTCCGCTGATGCTGTAGCACGTATGCGTTTGCCAGGCGGATATAGGCCTTCTGTTTCGTACGGTTTACGGCCTCTTCGGGTTGGGCGAAGATCGTGTCGGTCCGGGTCTTTACTTCCACAAACACCAGAAGTCCTTCCTTGTATGCTATGACGTCTGCTTCTGCCTTGCCCGCTCTCCAGTTGGTGGCCAGAATAGCATACCCCTGCTCTTTCAGGTATTTCTGCGCAAGTGCTTCCCCTGCGGGACCCAAAGGTGTCGTCGTTCTCATGGCTGGATGAATTTCAGTATCAGGTCTATCACTTCCTCACTTAGGGTCTCCTGAATCAGGATATATTCTTCGGGTTTCCCCGTCTCGCAGTGCTGCATCAGGTGGTTGTGTCCGGGCAGGAGCACCACCTCCGCTCTGCGGTTCAGCTGCTTGATATTGTTCAGGTTTTCCGTGGCTGTAACCTGACAGTCCAGGGCTCCGTTCAAGGCAAGTATCGGGCATTTCACTTTGGGTAGATACCTCTTCGGGTCCAGTTTCAGGAACGCCTGCATCCAGGGCATTTCCATCTGCTTTTCCCCCATCATGAGGCTACCCTTGTCGAGTCCGGCTGCTTTCCGCTCTTCTTTCGAGAGGCTTTCGGGTATCTTGTATTCTCTGCCCTCGAAAAGGGCCTCCAGATATTGCAGCCTTACCGCTATCAGCGCGGAATCCACCCCGGCCAGTTCATAAATCCAGCGGTTCTGCTGCAGCAATATCTCTTTGCCTGTACAGCCGGGCCCGGCCAGCATCACTACAAAGGCAACCTTCCGGTTGCGGGAAGCTACTATCGGGGCTATCGCACCGCCTTCGCTGTGTCCTATGATTCCCACCCGTTTGGGGTCAATCCCCGGCTGGCGCCTCAGCCATTCAAAGCAGGCCTCCGCATCCTCGGCAAAATCATACGTCGTGGCATTCTCCACCTCGCCTGTAGAGCCTCCGATACCCCGGTCGTTGTATCGCAGCACCGCAATGCCGTTCCTCGTGAGGCGGTCCGCCAGTATCTTGAAGGGCTTGTGCCCTGCGATTTCCTCGTCCTGGTTCTGCTGTCCGCTGCCGCTCACCAGGACCACGGCGGGAACTTCTCCCCCCTCAGCGGGACGGGTGAGCGTTCCTGTAATGGTGATATCGCCGTGCTGAACCCTTACGGCTTCTTCCCTGTAGGGATAGGGCGGCTGGGGCTCCTGGGGCCGATCCATCTGAAACAGTCCCTCCGCGGGCTCAAAGGTGATGTCGCAGTTCGTGAACATCTGCCTGAATTTTCCCGTCATACGGCTGGGCTCCACCTTCAGGGTAATCCTTACTCCGAGGTCCGAGCTGATGTATCGGAGCGTGTCGTTCCTCAGGGACCACTCCGTCGCGGGATAGGGCTGGTCGCCCGTCTGGGCGGGACTGTAGAGAACCCAGCCTCCGTCCTGTTCTGCCAGGTTCAGGGGCAGACCCGCTCCCGGCACTACCCCCAGCCAGTATTTCCCCTCTGGGAATGGATTCTCTATGGCAGCTGCTGACCCCTGCTGACCCCTGCAGATTCCCGGGCATAGCTGCAGCAGGGCGCATATCATGACCACACCCCGGAAACAGTCCGTTACGCTATGTCTGTGTTTCTTCATCGTTTCAGTATTGTCAAACCCAGGTAGAAAAGTACCAGCATCATTCCCGCGCCGTAGAGCCTCGGCCATATAGCACTGATGACCAGCCCCGCCGCCATGAGCCCCAATATCTTGTAGGCCATCTGCTTCTGCACGGGCAGGGCTCCGAATCCGGTCTTGAACCTCTGCCTCCACTGGGAGAGTTTCTGCCTCAGATCCTCCCCGAGACCCGATTTCCCGTTTTCATATACCGTCTCGGCTTTTACTGGCTTGAGTTTCCTGACACGTACCTTGATCTCTTTGATCCGCTCTTTTCCGTTTTCCTTGGTTCTCAGGGTGATACGGGTCCTGCCCTTCGAGCGGTTGAGCCGGAATTTCCGTGTCCCTACCGACCCCAGCGGTATGTCGCTCTTCCGGTATCCGTTGTCTATCGTGAGGATTGTATCGGTCCCCTCGCCGCAGTCCCAGCGGAGTTCTATGATATCGCCCTCCGTAAGCGTCGTCTTGTCTGTCGTGAAGTCCATTATCAGTCGGTTTTATTAAAATAATAACGCGAAAACCTTGAATATATTGTTTCCCCCGGTTCAAAAATATATTGCAGCCTTAGATGAATCGCTTTCTCCGCTTTCTTCCGGCATGTAATACAGGCGTTTGTATAGAGTAACTCCCTTCTATCTTCTTTTTATCTCCATATTAACTTCTTTTTATCTCCTTTCCTTAGAATAAGAGATAGAAAAAAGATAAACTGGAGATAAAAAG
>JAZUFZ010000011.1:0-109763 GCA_045640985.1 Bacteroidales bacterium | reverse complement strand
CGAGACGCCGCGGTCAAGGTAGCGGGCGCCAGGAGTGTTGGAATATTCTATGCGTTTCACCTGCTCGGCCTTGAGGTTGGCCAAGCGGGTTATGGGCACCTCTTTGCCATTGATCTGCAACACCGCGACACCGCCATCCACGGTGACTCTTTGCAATGCGACATCTACCCGCAGTCCTGGTAGCTTCAGCATATCGAGCAACACCAAAGTGCGGCCTGCAGCCTCAGCCTCCTGCGGTTTGGGCAGCACCACATATCGGTCTATCTCTTCGGTGATGCGGTCGGCAGTAATGCTAACCTCCTTTAGTTGTTTGGTATTTATTGTGAGTGTGCCGAGATCACCAGCCTCGCATCGCACATTCAGACGTTCATAGCCTACACAGGATGCTACGAGAGTGTATGTCGCCTCGTCGCACTCAATGCTGAAGACGCCAAGCGTGTCAGTCAAGGTGCCGCCCAACTGCTTGTCTGTCTCAAAGTCTTTCAATACCACATTGGCAAAGGCAACAGGGCTGCCTTCTTCATCAACCAGACGGCCTGTTATGAACTTGCCTTGCGCCATAAGCATTCCACTCACCAGCAGCAAGAGATATAATAATATCGTCCTTTTTATTGCATATTTTCCATTCATAATATATTTTTACGTATTAAATAAATTGATTTTTTTGAAGATTCTTTCCTTTTTTATGAGTTTTTTTTTTGAAAATCAAATTGTTATGACAATATTTCCGCAATGCATAAATTTTATGCAAAGATACAAAAAACTTCGGAAATGGCAAAATTTATTTTGGTATTTCCGAAGCTCAGTATCTTATGAACGCAGTGAGTAAAGTACGCGAAAATTCTTGAACTATGCAAGTAGCTTTCAAAAAATCTTCTCTATGAACATTTTCTATGAATTTGCCTCGGTGGGGCAGAGACCGGAAACATCGGCAAAACTTGTTTTGGCTATCCAGAGGCGAGAATTTCGACTATGCTCAATAACCAAATGACACTTGAAAAAGAACTGATTTTTTCTGCTGTAATATAGTCACTTGTATAGGGTAACTCCGGTCTATCTTCTTTTTATCTTCTTTTTATCTTTTTTCTATCTCTTATTCTAAGGAAAGGAGATAAAAAGAAGATAATATGGAGATAAAAAGAAGATAGAAGGGAGTTACTGCGGAACGGTGCCCTCGGTGGTGGCTCTGCGCCAAGCGCAGCCTCAGCGGCCGTACGCAGGCTCAATCCTGAAAAACAAGACTCGTGGAAAGGATTATTTTAGATGCTGTGCCTATCGACCAAGACAGTCTCTTCTGCGCTTGGTGTCGCGGAGCGACCACGCGCAGGCTGAAGGTCAAGCCCCCCCGGAGTGATTTACAAAAAAAATAAAGGGCCCTCCGGTGGAAGACCCTTTTTATCGTGAGATATAATCTTTATTTCGTGCGGGAACCTAAACAATCCATTGCGCAACGGAATCCAATCCAAGCTGCGGATTTGTCTTGGTCGTAGTATCTGCGAGTTCCAGCTTGCAGCCAGTAAGCTCTGTCTTTCCAAGAACCGCCTTTTACTACGCGAACCTTATTGTCAATGAGTGAAGATACGCTCTTCTGATCAGCGGATACTCTGCGGTACATTTTGTTGGTAACGGAATCTTCAGAAAGGATGTTTTCGCTATCTTCTCCGATGCCGAAATCATCTTCTTCATCACCGCCTTCGTTAATCCATTTACCGCCAAACTCTGGCAGACTTGATGCATAGTCACCATCCAAATAGTTTACATTGTCAGCTTTGCGGTAGTTGCGACGGTTCATGTCATCATCAACTGGACGCATAACAATCTGTCCGGTGATTTCGTCGGTCAGGATTTCGTCATCCTGTACGGTATAGGTCTGGTAGTAGTTGCCACGGAATGGGTTCATATCTTCACCACCGAGTGGGTTGGCATCTTTACGATATACATCCATACACCATTCACTGACGTTACCAGCCATATTGTACAAGCCATAGTCATTCGGGAAATACCATTTTACGGGTGAGGTATAATCCCAGCCGTCGTTGAGGTTTCCGGCTACGCCCATAGCATCACCACGACTGCGTTTGAAGTTGGTCAGGAACTGACCATAATATTTGCGGTTGGCAGAACGTACACTGGTACCGGCCCAAGGGTAGATTTTGTGCTCAACAGTGCGTTCACCATAGGTGTTGCCAATCAATCCTAATGCTGCAAATTCCCATTCAGCTTCGGTAGGAAGACGATAGTTAGGAACGAGGATACCATCAGCCTTTCTTACCTGACGAGGTTCACCACCAGCTGCAGGATCCAAGTCGTCCATACCGCCCTTGGTTTCGCCTCTGTAAAGACCTGCTAAATATACGTCTGTGCGGAATGCTTCAGCACCATCAATTTCGGTCAGGTCGAGCATCAGGATACCAGCATCCACCAGGATTTTCTCGTTTACACGGTCAGTACGCCATACACAATAATCGGAAGCCTGATTCCAACTTACACCTACTACTGGATATTCATAATATATAGGACTCTGGAAATAGAAGTCAACGAAACCTTCTCTCCAAGCAAGTTTGTCTCTCCAGGCATTAGTGTCAGGATATACCTTTGCAACCAGTTCTGGATATTCATCGCCGTATGCGCGCTGCATCCAATATACATATTCGCTGTACATTATGTTGCTGACTTCCGTCTCATCCATGTAGAAAGAAGATACGGTAACGGTATGTGCAACATTATTCCATTGATAGCGGGAGTCATCAGCCACGCGGCCCATAGTGAAAGAACCACCTTCAATGAACACCAATCCTGGTGCTGCCGGTTGCTCCGGCACATCTCTTACCTCAAAGCCACCCCATTTGGAGTCATTGTAATTCCAACCTGTACCTTGTGATTGTTTTTTGCTGCATGAAGCCATCACAAGTACTACTGTCAGTAATAGACTGGAGATCTTCAAAATTTTCATATATCTTACGAATTTTATTATTTTCTATACGTTAATTTAATCAAAAAGGTTTCGTTTTCGGCCGTTTTTTGCTCTTATTTAGAACGAAGGACATCTAACGGCTTTTACTTTATGTTTCATATTCGGTGTCGGCAACATGAAGCCGAGGGTGATTTCGTGTGCTCCGCCAGTGTTGTTTGCAAGCTTTGACACGGTAACATCATAACTGTATCCGATTTTAAGATAGTCATACTGAACACCCAGTTGGAAGATGAAGGCATCGGAATTTTCCAAACTGTGGCGATACCACATGCCGACAGTGAAAGGCATCCAGTCCAGATATACACCGTAATTAAGGCAACTGAATCCTTCCTGCAACTGATATACAATATTGGGAGAAATCACGGGAGAACCCAAACCCAAGCTGGAGGTTCTGCGAGCTTCCTGTGCCAAGTTAATCAAACCACCTGCGTGTGCGGTGAATTTGGTTCCTAAACGATATTCTCCGTAGAAACCCAGACTTGGTTGTGTGATGTGCTGTGCTGCAAATCCGGCATACCAGGCAGTGCTGTAAACCAACAATCCGGCAGAAATATCTTCACGGGTAATACTCGTATTATCGGGCATTGTGGCTTGCGTATGATAAACATAGCCAGTGATGGGGTCAATCTGATCCATGAAACGGAGATTGTCGTCCCAGGTAAGACTTGTGTTAATGATACCTGCTTGGAAAGCCGCACTTAATCTGATTTCTTCAAATACTCTAAAGTTAAATGCGTACATTGCACCGACAGTACTTGTTTTCAAGGCTGTATGATCACCTTGCCGGTCAGTCATTAAATAGAGTCCGACACCACCATGAAGCGGATTTACATACTGGTCGTATGAGGCAGCCACGGTTGAATAGGCATTTACTAAATCTGGCCATTGATAACGATAGCTTAGAGAAACTCTTGGTGCAACCTTGGCTCCGGCAAATGCAGGGTTCAAATACAGTGGATTTGCATAAAACTGTGAAAAGTTAATGTCCTGGGCTTGCACACCTCCAAAAGCTGCTCCTAAAAGCAGCATTACAAGTGTTATTTTCTTAGTAATTTTCATCATTCCAATAGGTATATTATAAGCCTAAAATTGATTGGCAATATTACACTTTTTTTGTCATATAGACACTATTTCCGTGAAAATAATTTTTAACTATCTCATTCTTAATGTAATATTTTTTTGAGTTTTCCTTTTTGTCTTCTGCAAAATGCCCTATTTTTTTATTATTTTTTCATTTTTCGCACTAATTCCCATAGTGAATATATGCTCTTTTTACCATTGTTATTCCTCAGGATTGAGCTCTGATTTGCGACTCCAATGTTCCATGAAATCATTGTAGTTTCTTACCAGCAGATTGGGAATATCAAGGTTGTAAGGACACTTTGTTTTGCATCTTCCGCACTTCTTGCAGTCTTTGACTTTTTGCATGATGTCGTAATATTCCTTAGTGAGATATGTCCCGTACGGCGCACGTCTTAGGAAAAGATACATACGGTTGCATTCGCTGATCGTAATCCCTGCTGGGCAAGGCATACAGTATCCACATCCTCGGCAGAACTCCCCGCTCAGTACTTTCTTGTCATTCTCGATGCGAGCTTTCATCTCGTCGGTAAGTACTGGCGGATTATTCATGAAACTGAGAAACTCGTCTAACTCTTTCTCACGTTGGATTCCCCAAATAGGTACAACATGGTCAAACTGAGCCATGAAGGCGTATGCTGTGGCGGCATGGTTTATCAGTCCGCCAGCCAGTCCCTTCATTGCAATGAAACCCATATTATGCTCTTTTGCGCTCTTTACCACGCTTAAATCATCGTCAGATGCGAGATACGAAAATGGAAATTGTATTGTTTCGTATAATCCGCTTTCTATTACTTCATGGGCGACTTTAAGTCTGTGGTTGGTTACGCCGAGATGCAGTATTTTCCCTTGCTTAATGGCTTCTTGTGCTGCTTCATAGAGCCCGGTTCCGTCGTTCGGTTTGGGACAAAACGATGGATTGTGGAATTGATATAAATCAATATGGTCGGTATGAAGTGTCTTCAAGCTGGTTTCTAAGTCAGACCAGAATTCTTCAGTGGTCTTGGCTTCTGTCTTGGTTGAAACGATGATTTTTTCCCGGCGGTCACCAAAAGCGCGGCCCAGCTTCTCTTCGCTGTTCGTATAAGCGCGGGCTGTATCAAAATAATACATACCGTTATCCAGCGCTTTTTGAAGGAGATAAACAGCTTCGTCCATATTTTGTACGCGTTGGATGGGAAGCGCTCCATAGCCGTTTTTGGGTACTACAAGACCCGATTTGCCAAGTGTGACTTTTTGCATAATCGTAATTATTGCTCGTTTTCTTAATATCGGTTCCTCTATGTTATGATGCGCATTAGAATTCTAAATCGTATCTCTAACACATGGGAACTCTTGCGTTTTTTACTGGTGCAGATCCTTATTTTTCTATGTTAAGAAGATAGTAGTTCTTCTTGCCTTTTTGAATAAGAATGCTTCCGCAAGTAAGTACATCGTTCGTTGTGAGTTGGAAATCTTCTCCAACCTTGTTCTTGTTTACTGATATAGCGTTTTGTTTAAGTTCACGACGAATTTCACCTTTAGATGCGAACATTCCCGTCTCTGCGGCGATATCAATCAGACTTGCTCCTTCAGCAATGCGACTGGCAGGAATGTTGAATTGCGGTACGCCTTCAAATACACTGAGAATTGTCTCACGGTCCAGACTGTTCAGTTGTTCAGTTGTGCCTTTTCCAAACAGTAGTTCAGATGCGGCTACAGCAGATTCATAGTCTTTAACGGAATGAACTCTGCAGGTGATGTCTTTTGCTAAGGCTTTTTGTAGCAGACGTCTTTCCGGGGCCTGGTTGTGTTCCTGTTCCAGCGCCAGGATTTCCTGTTGAGTGAGCATGGTAAAGATTCTGATATATTTTGCAGAATCCGTGTCAGAGCAGTTGAGCCAGAACTGATAGAATTTATAAGGTGAAGTTTTTTTCGGGTCAAGCCAAACATTGCCACCTTCGGTTTTACCGAATTTGGTTCCGTCTGCTTTTGTGATGAGAGGGCAGGTGAGAGCAAAAGCTTCTCCACCTTCCATGCGTCGGATGAGTTCTGTTCCGGTGGTTATGTTTCCCCATTGGTCAGATCCGCCCATTTGCAGTCTGCATCCTTTGGTCCGGTACAATGTCAGAAAATCAAATCCCTGGAGAAGTTGATAGCTGAATTCTGTAAAAGAGATACCGGTCTCCATACGTTTCTGTACGGAGTCTTTCGCCATCATGTAGTTTACGGTTATATGTTTACCTACGTCACGAATGAAATCCAGGAAGAGGTAGTCTTTCATCCAATCATAGTTGTTTACAATCTCGGCACCATTGACTGGATTATCAAAGTCGAGAAATTTCTCTAATTGGTGACGGATGCAATCAACATTATGCTGGACTTCTTCTATTGTAAGGAGTTTACGTTCAGCTGCTTTGAATGAGGGGTCTCCAATCATGCCGGTTGCGCCTCCTACGAGTGCAAGGGGTTTATGGCCGGCAGTCTGTAAATGCTTCAGAAGCATAATGCTTACAAGGTGGCCGATATGAAGTGAGTCAGCAGTAGGGTCGATTCCTACGTATGCGGTAGTAACTTCTTTGGATAGTTGTTCTTCGGTGCCAGGCATCATGTTGTGAATCATGCCTCGCCACTGGAGTTCTTGGACTAAGTTGGTATTCATATAATAATAATTATGTATTCATTATAAAAAGAGGTACCGGACGAGGAACCGGTACCTCTATCTCATGTTGAGGTGACTTTTGTGTGTTTCACATAAAGACTGCAGTTATCTGCGGGATCACTAAATTAAAGAACGCTTTAAGTCAAAATATCTGTTGCAAGTCACCATTATGATTCTTATCGAACAATCAGTTTCGTGGCGGCTGACTGGTTTCCAACGATAACATTTACAATGTACATGCCTTTGGAAAGATTCTGGCAGTTGATTGCGTGGCTGTAGTTGCCGGCGCTGAGGCTGCCAAGATTGTCGTTGAAAACAACCTTGCCACTGAGGTCGTAAACTTTTACGATTGCAGAACCTGCTACAGGAATATTGATGTCGATATTTGCGATAGATGTTGCTGGGTTAGGATAAACCTTAACGCATCCGTTGTTGAAAGCTACTTCATTGATACCTTGATTGTAGTCGGTAGAGTCAACGATTTCGTTTTCGTGGTCGGTTACATAAGTGCTATCCATGAAGATACCGCGTCCGTAGGTTCCGAAGTACATAGCATAAGGATATTTTGTTTTTGCGAAAACATAGTTTTCAACATTTGTACCGGTGTGCATAGTGTAGCGGGCGATAGGAAGTTCGCGGGTCTGCTGATACATTGCGGTTACGGGAACACCGTCGAATGCTCCGTAGGTTGTCCAGGATGGAGTTCCGTTGAAAGTCTGCTCTGAGGTCACATATACGCCGTTTTCAGTTCCAACGTAAACCTCGCCGGTTGTGATTTCAACCATTGCGGAATATACTGGAATAGCTTTGCCGGCAACAGATTTGTCGGTGAAAGTGGGTTCTGCAGCACTTGCGTTGTCCATATAGAGTACGTTTGCTTCAGTTGCGTCAAAACCACCAAAGGTAATGATGACACCATCGGTATTAGGACGAACGTTGGTGGTAAGAGCTGTAATCATACGATTGAATACGCGGAGGGTATCAATGGTAAGTCTGTAGTCGTTAAGGTCGCAGTTCATCTGCTGACGGATGCTCCAGAGGCTCTGGGAATAATCGACAGCAGTATTGAAACCACTTACGCGAACGAGGGTTGAAGTCTCGTGGATTGGATCATCAACAGTTGCGAAGAGCGCATTTCCATCATTGGAAACTGCTATGGCATGGATGATGCTTGAATCGGTGTTGTCCACCATATAAACGCGGCTCCAGTTCATGATTACGTCAAAGTTTTCCTGGTCAGCGTCGCGCCATACCTTAGAAGCATCGGTTGGATACCAGTTCATCATAATGGTGCTCTTCTTGTTGAGGTTGGATTTTACAACAGCAAACATACGGCTCTGAAGTGGGTTTACAATCTTGCAGGTGGTACCTTCTTCAACTACGAAATCGTGGTCTGCCACATAGGTTACAGGATAGTAAACGTTTTTCTGGCTGTAGGTGATAATCGTATCATTGGCTTTTACGGTAAATCCTACGCTCATTCTCCAGTCACCAAGGCTGTCGTTACGATATCCGCGGCAAGTTGCATTGGTATCAATTTTGAATACGAGGGTATCGTTGATAACCGTATTGGTGTTGGTCTCCCAGAGGGCTACCTGGGTTACAGGGTTTCCGCCGGTATTAAGGCTGGAAGTGAATTCTTCCATTGAAGACCAGGTCTGGGTATTGGTGTAGTCGTTGTAGTCGGCATAGGAGCGGCCGAGCTTACCATTATTAGAGGAAGTGAAGATATAACGACGATTCATAGGTGCATATTGCTGGAACATGGAAGCAGCAACCTGGCCACCGTTGCCAGTCCAGAGAATATTGGCGATGTGGTTTGTGGTAGAACCTTGGTCGTACCATGAAGAGTCAATGTCTCCACCATAGTGGTCCATGCGGGCTTCGATGAATGGGCAGCCATTGCTGTGGGCACCAGCGATGATAGAACCGTCAGGGCAAACGGCAAGACCGTTGATCTGGGAAATGTTCATACCACGGTTGATGTTTGTGAAAACTGACATGTATTCTGTGCTGAACACGCCGCCATCGGTTGCGATGTAATATTGAGTCAAACCATCTTTTGTCGCGGTAGCAATATTGTGAATACCGGAATGAACGAACATCGGATTTGAGAATACTGATGCCATGTAGTCGCCCATATTGAGGTCATATTCACTATAGGAGGATTTGGTCCACTGGTAGTAGGAACCTTCTACATAACCCTGACCGATCCAGATAGCGTCACCACCTACATAAATCTTGTCTTCGTTTTGCGGGTCCACGGTAAGGGAGCCGCAGATGTTGGCGTCTGAATAAACAAATGGGCTGACAGTTGAGGTTGCCAGTTTGGTCCAGTTCTGCTGGTCTTTGGTCAGATATACGTTTTCCATATAATTGTCTGCGAGAACCATTGCATAGAGGTAACTTGAGTTGGTCGGAGCCAAAGCAAGTTCGATGCGGGTGTTAGGAGCAGCAAATGCAGGGTTGGTTCCGGAAATGTTTACTGGATTTGAGTTTCCGGTTACGTTACCAATCTTGAAAAGCTTGTTGCCGGAGGTGAAAAAAGCCAGATTGCGTGGCTGGTTCAACTCGATATCATCCACAACACCGTTGTAGATAACAGCAGGAGTGGTGTTCCAGTCAGCCTCGCTGGCGATGTTCCAGCGGTAAAGACCGGTAGGAGTAGCAACATAAACGATGACAGCATTGCCATTCGGCATACATACTATCTTGTTTACAGCTGCGAAATTGTCAGCTGGAGTGGTAGGTACGGTATTGCTGATTACCTGGAAAGTCTGGTCTTCAGGGTTGAAACGGAAGATACCACGGCCGAGAGGTGCCAGCGGTGAGAAGTTGTAGCCCTTTTGATACTTGGATTCACCGGTAGCAATCAGAATAGTGTTGTCTGGCAGCTGAACCATGTTGCTGATAGGCAAGGTGAGTTCAGTTCCGTTTGCTTGGAAGTAAGGAATGTAGTTCCATTCCGGATCATTGATGTTTTTGGTGTAAAGTCCACCGGCTACGCCACCTGCATACAGGGTTTCGTTGTTTGTGTCGCGCTGATCAACGATGATGGCACGGACACGTCCGCCAATGTTGTTTGGACCAATTTCAACGAGTCGGTCGTTCTGGAAATTTGCCTTGGTTTGAGCCGTAATTGTACCTGTTGTGCAAGCCAACAGACCAACAAATAGGCCAAGAAGTACTTTTTTACTTTTCATAAGTTATTAATTATTAATTAGATATTTTATTTCTGCGTTTTTTTATAGATAGCAAAGTTACATATTTTTTTTGGATTAGAAAGAATTTTTTGAATAAATAACATTTTTTTTTATTCTTCCTACAATATTTCTATTTCGTTTCGCGTTACTAAAGCAATAAAAAATGAAGCAAATTTTATACAATATGAACGAAACTGTGAATATTCAAGAGCTGAATGAGCGCATCAGTCGTGAAAGCGCTTTCGTGGACGCTTTAACCATGGAACTTCGCAAAAACATCATCGGACAGAAGCACATGGTTGAGAGTCTCATGATTGGTCTTCTCAGCAACGGACACATTCTTCTGGAAGGTGTTCCCGGATTGGCAAAAACCCTTACTATCACCACTTTGGCAAAGGCTATTGACGCTAAATTCAGTCGTATTCAATTTACCCCGGACCTGTTGCCTGCCGACTTGCTGGGTACAATGATTTACAGCCAGAAGAGTGAGACCTTCCAGGTAAAGAAAGGCCCTATCTTCAGCAATTTCATTCTTGCAGATGAAATCAACCGTGCCCCGGCAAAGGTTCAGAGCGCGCTGCTTGAAGCCATGCAGGAACGTCAGGTCACGATAGGCGAAACAACTTTCAAACTGGAAGAGCCTTTCCTCGTTATGGCTACCCAGAATCCTATAGAACAGGAAGGAACCTATCCATTGCCGGAAGCTCAGGTGGACCGTTTTATGCTGAAAGTGGTCATCAGTTATCCTAAGAAAGAGGAAGAACGCCAGATTCTGCATCAATCCATGACCGGAGACTATGCCCACCAGCAGCCAATATTGAAACCCGCTGATATTCTGCGTGCCCGTGACCTTGTACGCGAAGTCTATATGGACGAGAAAATCGAGAACTATATCACCGATATCATCTTCGCGACCCGTTATCCGGAACAGTACGGACTGGAAAAAATGCGTGGCTTGATCAGCTATGGCGCTTCGCCCCGTGGAAGCATCAATCTGGCCCTGGCCTCAAAGGCTTACGCCTTCATCAAACGCCGCGGTTATGTGATTCCAGAGGATATCAGAGCTGTCGCAATGGACGTGCTGCGCCACCGCGTAGGATTGACCTACGAAGCCGAAGCTGAAAACATCACCAGTGAAGAGGTCGTGAATGAAATTCTCAATCGCGTAGATGTTCCCTGAGGCATCTCTGGGGACTGGCATTCATGAAATCTAAAGTCGGATATTTCCCGCGGTAGGGAGCGGGTAAGGAGCGAGTAGGGAGCGAGTAGGTAGCAGTAACTGTGAAAGTAACTATGGGTAAAGTCCTATCCAGTTACCTCGGAAACGCGGAGATACCAGAGAGAAACCAGGGAGATACCAGAGAGAAACCACGAAGAAATGTCCTACGAAAAAATGAATAATTTGGTGATCATATAATGGAAAACAACCAAGACATATTAAAGAAAGTCCGAAAGATTGAAATCAAGGCACGGGGTTTGAGCCGGCAGATGTTTTCCGGAGAGTATCATAGTGCGTTCAAGGGGCGCGGTATGGCTTTCAGTGAAGTCAGGGAATATCAGTACGGCGATGATGTCCGGAATATTGACTGGAATGTAACGGCGCGTTTGAATCACCCGTACGTCAAAGTGTTTGAGGAAGAGCGTGAACTTACGGTGATGCTGTTGGTGGACGTGAGTGGGAGCAACCGCTTTGGAACCCATCACCAGTTCAAGGAGGAACTGGTTGCAGAAGTGGCTGCCACATTGGCTTTCAGTGCTATACAGAACAACGACAAGGTTGGTGTCATACTTTTTAGTGACAAGATTGAGAAGTTTATTCCACCAAAGAAGGGCAGTACGCATATTCTTCGCATTATCAGGGAATTGATTACATTCCAGCCCGAAAGCAACGGCACAGACCTTACGCTGGCGCTCCGCTATTTTACCAATGTGACCAAGAAACGCTGTACGGCGTTCCTCTTGAGCGATTTCTACGATTCCAACTATCAGGACGCCATTAAGATAGCATCACAGAAACACGATCTCGCGGTATTGAGGATTATGGATGAGAAGGAGCGTGAACTGCCGGATCTGGGACTTATGAAGTTCTATGATCCGGAATCGCAGGAAACGCTGTGGGTAGATACCTCAAAACAACAGGTAAGAGAGGCTTTCAGACACACATATATTAAACACGAACAACTTGTGGAAGAACAGCTTAACAAGTATGGAATTGATCATACCGTACTTTATACCGGAGAAGATTTTGTAAAGCCGTTGATGCAATTATTTAGAATGAGACAATGATGAAGAAGTTATTTATATTGTATTTTTCTCTGCTCGTGCTTGGCGGGGTTACTCATGCACAGGTAAAGGTGGATCTGGACTCATCGAATATCCTTATCGGTGACCAGACGACTCTTACTATCAGTGGGTTAGACCATTTCCCGGGGCAACAGGAACTGTGCCAGAACGATATATTGGCTGTTTCGCAATGGTTTGATACAGTTCAAGGTGTTGTATGTCAGCATACTACGCTTACGAGTTTTGAAGAAGGTGAACATATTCTGAAAATAACGCCGGAGGACTCTATATTGCTGATAGTAAGTGATGTAAGTGACTTGGATACCGCAAATTTTGAAATCCGAGATATCGCGGGTTCATTTTCTGAGCCATATACATTCTGGGAAATCTTCCGGTGGGTATTGCTTGCATTAGGTATTGCGCTGATTGTATGGGTAATAACGTACGTAATCAAGCGATACAAAGCAAAAGAACCTATAATCACATTACCCAAGGCTCCGACGGTTCCTGCTGACGAATGTGCGCTCAAGGCTCTGGAAAATCTCCGCACACGCCAGTTGTGGCAGCAGGGAAAGGTAAAGGAATATCATACGGAACTTACTGATATTCTGCGTCAATATATGGAAAAGCGGTACGGATTCAATTCCACAGAAATGACAAGCGACCAGACCCTTGAGGCTTTTGAAAATCATGGCGGAAGTCAGGATTCGGCTTCAATATTGCGCCAGATTCTCCAGACGGCTGATATGGTGAAATTTGCCAAGTCCGAACCGCAACCGTATGAACACGACTTGTCTATGTCGAATGCCCGTCAGTTTGTAAATGATACCAAACCTGTAGATAATACGCAAACTACTGATAACAAGAAACAATGAATATAACATTTGCTCATCCATGGCTGCTGTTGCTGCTGTTGCTGATACCGTTGCTGATAGTGTGGTATGTGTTTCGCTATCGTAAGCAGCACGCGGCATTGCAGTTCTCAAATATTGGTCTTTTTGAAGACGTAGAAAAGAGTTTCCGACAGAAAATCTATCCGTTGCTTTATGCGTTGCGGCTGGTGGCTCTGGGCGCCATTATTGTGGCTTTAGCCCGCCCTCAGAGTATGTTGAGCCGCCAGCAGATGAAAGTGGATGGTATAGATATTGCTATGGCGATAGACGTGAGTGGAAGTATGAGAGCGGAGGACTTCAAACCCAACCGCTTGGAGGCAGCAAAGAAAGTGGCATCCAAGTTTATCGATGGACGGCAGAATGACCGTATCGGACTGGTTGTCTTTGCTGGAGAGGCTTTTACACAAACTCCATTAACGATTGATCATCAGGTACTCCAGCGCCAGCTTGCCAGTATCAGAAATGGGGATATCAAGGATGGAACGGCTTTGGGTGACGGTTTGGCTACGGCTATCAATAGAATTAAAGACAGCAAAGCTGCGAGTAAGGTGATTATATTGCTCACGGACGGTGTGAACAATCAAGGTTCGGTGGATCCTCAGAGCGCAGCGGAAATTGCCGCAATGTATGGCATCAGGCTTTATACTATCGGTGTGGGTACTCAAGGAATGGCTCCTTATCCGTTCAAAGACCCGCTGGGAATTACGCATTATCAGAATATTCCTGTTGAGATTGATGAGCAACTGCTTCAGGATATGGCAGAAAGCACCAATGACGGACATTATTACAGAGCTACCAGCAGCAAGTCGTTATCTCAGATTTTCGAGCAAATCGACCAAATGGAAAAAACTAAAATTGATGTAACTCAATATAGTCAAACCAAGGATGAATATCTTCCATGGCTGATTCTGGCTTTGGGAGCGCTCCTGCTGGAATTGATATTGAAACTGTTTTATTTTAAGAATTGATTATGATATTTCAACATCCAAAATTATTATATCTGCTTATCTTAATTCCTATCTTTCTGGTGGTATGGCTGCTGATGCGCCGTAAGCGCAACAGACAACTTGCCCGTTTTGCAGATCGGAGTATGTTCGGACGTCTTTTACCGGACGGAAGTAAACGTCGCCCTTTTTTCAAGATGTTATTGATATTGGTAGGACTGGGGTTGCTGATTGTAGCACTTGCAAATCCTCAGGTGGGCAGCAAAATGGTAAAAGGGGAACGTCTGGGAAGTGATGTGGCTATTTGTCTGGATATTAGTAACAGTATGATGGCAGAGGATATCCAGCCTAACCGTCTGGAACGTAGCAAAAGGGCTGTGAACAGTCTTCTGAATGAATTGGGAGGAGACCGGGTTTCGTTGATAGTCTTTGCGGGAAGCAGCTATATACAAATGCCACTCACGAGTGATTATAGTGCTATGAAACTGTTTCTGGATCAAGTGGATTGTAGCTTGATTTCTGCGCAAGGCACAGCTATAGGTGATGCTATAGATAAGGCAATGGAGAGTTTCGGTTATGGCGATCCGGACCGTGAGTGGATAAAGAATGGCAGTCGGGCAATTGTTGTTATAAGTGACGGAGAAAATCATGAAGATGATGCGGAAAGTGCGGCTCGTAAAGCTGCAGGAGAAGGTGTTGTAGTATGTACGGTAGGAATGGGACTGCCGGAAGGCGTGCCGATTCCTGAATATTCGAGAGGCCGTAGGGTAGGGTATAAACACGATCGTGACGGCAATACGGTTACTACGATGCTCAACGAACAGATGCTTGCGGATATCGCAAATGCAGGCAAAGGAGTGTATGTAAGAGGTGGAAATATCAATGTCGGAATGCACGATATTGTGAAAGAGATACAGGAATTGGAAAAAGCAAATTATGGCGAAGCAATGTTCAGTGAATATGAAAGCCGCTATATGTATCCTCTCGCCGGAGCTCTGGTGTGCCTTTTGCTGGAGGTTCTTGTTTTTGAACGTCGTAACAAGAAGTTTAATTTAGGAAAGGTTTTGAAGAAGTCATGAAAAGAATCATTATCATAATGTTGCTGGTATTGGGAACTACCGTCTGGGCACAAACCAATAATGTAAGAAAGAATGTCCGTCAAGGCAACCGTCAGTACAGCAAGGAAAAATACGATGAGGCGGAGACGCGTTATAGGAAAGCGTTAAGCTATGACAGTACCTATTACAAAAGTCAGTATAACCTCGGAAATGCGATGTATCGGCAGAAGAACTATAGCGAGGCGGCTGGATATTATGAAAAGGCACTCCAAAACACAAATTTGACCAAATCTCAACGAGCCCAGGCATACCATAATATGGGTAACAGCCATTTGCAGGCAGGCCTTCAGGATATACAAAACGGAATGCAACAGTTTCAGAAGGCAGTAAACAGTTATCAGGAGGCTTTGAAATTAGACCCCAAGAATAACGATACGCGCTATAACTATTCCTACGCAAAGAAGCTCCTGCAACAGGCTCAGCAACAACAGCAGCAGAATGGTCAGAATCAAGATCAGCAAAACAAGGACCAGCAGAATAAAGACCAGCAAAATCAACAAAGTCAGGACCAGCAAAATAAAGATCAACAACAACAGCAGAATCAGCAGCAACAGAGTCAAGGTCAGCAGGGACAAGACAAACAACAGTCGCAGGATCGCAAGCAGGATCAGAAAAAAGAGGATGCAGAGCGATTGCTGGAAGCTGTGAAAAATAATGAAAAAAACACGATGAAGGAACATCAGAAACAAATCAAAGTGGGGCAAGCCACGAGAATAGAAAAAGATTGGTAATATGAAATATAGAAACGAATATTGTATCCGGTTATTTTTGACGATAGCGTTTATTGTCATGTCGATGGTGGCTTTCGCACAGGATATGACGGTTAAAGCTCCATCGTCGGTTTTTACGGGACAAAGATTTCATGTAAGATATGAAGTGAACGACCGTGCCCGGGATTTCAAAGGGCCGGATTTCAAAGGATTTAGTGTTCTAAGCGGACCGAGCATCAGTAATAGCAGCAGCACTTCATGGATTAACGGACAGGTAAGCCATAGTGTTACAACTGGTTTTGATTATATCATTCAGGCTGATGTTGTGGGTTCGTTTACAGTTGGTTCAGCTTCATGTACGGTGGAAGGTAAAAAGGTCTCCTGTCCAAGTTTTACTATCAAAGTTGAGAAAGGACAACCTAACCAGAATCAGCAATCCCAGCAGAATTATGCATACGGTCGCTCATCCCAGCAATATCAACAGCAGTCTGCTGAAATTGATGGTAATAGTCTTTTTGCTCGTGCTTCTATCAGTAAGTCCAATCCTTATCAAGGAGAACAGGTAATTATTGTATATAAAGTTTATACGCAGATACCTATCAGTCAGTTTACTATTGATAAACTTCCAGGAAATAAAGGGTTCTGGAGTGAAGACCTCAGTGAAAACCAGACGCAGGTAAAGCAGTATGAAGAAACATACAACGGCCGTCAATATCAGGTGGCGGAAATTCGTCGAGGGGCAATGTTTGCACAAGAAAGTGGTAACATCAAGATAGAGCCCTTGGATTTGGATGTTCTGGCTATGGTTCGACGTCAGCCCCGTCGTACAGGAACTATATGGGATCTTTTCGATGATCCGTTTTTCAATAGTGCCCAGGCTGTAGAAAAGCATCTTACGACTAATTCGCTACGTGTGAATGTAAAACCACTACCACCATCACCTGAGGGATTTTGTGGCGGAGTTGGCTCTTTCGATGTAAAAGGAAGTTGTGACCATACGGAGGTAAAAGCCAATGAGGCGATTACATATACGGTTACTATACACGGCTCTGGGAACATTATGCTTATCAATGCGCCTTCGATTGAGTTTCCTCAAGTGTTTGAGGTTTATGACCCAGAGAATGAAGACCGGATTTCCCGTTCCGACAATGGGGTTAGTGGTACCAGGACATTCAAATGGGTGCTGATTCCCCGTAGTGAAGGTCAGTTTGAAATTCCTGAATTCCAGTTTGCTTATTTTGATCCTAAGCTTGGCCAGTATGTTACCAGAACGATTCCTTCCGTTAGTATAAAAGTGAATCCGGGTGATCCGAAGGCCATGCAGAGCGTTACAAACAAGAGTGACATCAAAGTTTTGAATAGTGACATCAACTATATTAAGACCCGCCCCGTAAAACTCAGTACATTGGCTTCCGTATCAGCGGTTCCTGTTTTTCTTTATGTAGGTCTGGGGCTGATAGTTTTATTATGGTTGATAACATTCTTGATACTTCGCCATCTTCAGGTGAGTCGTCAGGATGTTGTAGGAACTCGTTTGCGCCGTGCCACTAAAGAGGCGAAGAAACGTCTCAGAAAAGCCGAATCTTATCTCAAGTCAGGAAACGATGAGCGGTTCTATGAAGAAATTTACCGTGCTATCTGGGGCTGTCTTGCCGATAAGTTCAATATTGCGCTTTCACGTCTCTCCTCGGATACTGTGCAGGAGTGCCTGATTGAAAAGAATGTAGATGCTCCGGTACAGGAACGTATTCTTGAAACGCTTCGTGATGTTGATTTTGCCCGCTTTGCTCCAGGCGATAAGTCGGCTCGCAAGCAGCAAATCTATGAAGAGGCACTCCAAATGATAGCATCATTATGATTAAATCTGTTGATATGAAGAAAATATTTTCAATATTCTGTTTTCTGCTGATATTCTCTGTCTTGTCAGCACAGACACCTGTTCAACAGCTGGAAGCAGGTAACCATTATTATGAAGTCAAGGATTATGCGTCTGCGGTGCAATCGTATAATGCTGTTTTGGCTTCAGGGTATTGTTCTGCTCAGTTGTATTACAATCTGGGCAATGCTTATTACCGTCAGAACGAAATCGCACAATCCATCTTGAATTACGAGCGGGCTTTGCGGATTACACCGAATGACCGTGAGATACAGGAGAATCTTGCTTTAGCCAATAGTAAGACCCAAGACCAGATTAATGCCATTCCTCAGCTGTTCGTGGTGCGTATATGGAAAGGTTTTGTTCAACTTTTCTCTACTCGGGGATGGTGTATTGTGTCGTTGTTGTGCTTGTTGCTGTTCGGAAGTGATTTGCTTCTATTCCTTTTTGTAAACCAGTATGCTGTGCGCAAGTTTACCTTTGTCTTCGGGGTAGTCCTCTTGTGTTGTTCCCTGCTTACTGGAGCAAGTGTATTTGCCAGCCGGCATCATAAAACAGAAGCCATAGTAATGGCTACAATGACCACCATGAAAAGTTCTCCAGAAGTTGGTAGTATAGATAAGCTTATTGTTCACGCAGGTACCAAATTAGAGGTGGAGGAAACTATCCAAGATTGGCACAAGGTACGGCTTCCCGATGGTAATACTGGCTGGATGCAGACATCAGTTCTTGAAATCATCTAATCTATGTCCGATATCGCTGTTCATCCCGCTACAATAGTTTCACTTACACAAGATTGTGCAGTCGTGGAGATGTATGTGTCCAGTGCTTGTGCTACTTGTGAAGGTCACGACCAGTGTGGCTTTGCTGAGGGAAGTGTCAAGCAGGTAGTGGTTCCACTTTCCTCTCCCGCTGTTTATTCTGTAGGTCAGGCGGTCGAAGTCGTCGTCAGCCAGAGAATGGGCCTTTGGGCCGTCGTATTAGCATATATTCTTCCTTCTGTGTTGATTCTTGCTCTTGCCGTGAGTTTGCATGCCTATGTATCAGAGGCTGTCTTAGCTCTGTCTTGTCTGTTATCTGTAGGGGTATATGCCGTATTGCTTTTTCTTTTCAGGAAAAGAATCCAACATTCCTTCCATTTTCAACTTAGAGTACCCTTAAACCAGTAAAAGCGTATGGAACACATTATTTTAGGGGTCGATCCTGGTACTTTGATTCTCGGCTATAGCCTGATTTCTGTTTCTGCACAAGGAGAGGTCCAGTTGCTTGATATGGATGTGCTGTATCTTAAGCGTGAGCCTGATTATAATCGTCGTATCCGCACTATTTTCGACAGTATGGTTTCAGTCATTGATAAATATCATCCCGACCATCTTGCCATAGAAGCCCCGTTTTTCGGAAAGAATGTCCAGTCCATGCTCAAACTTGGGCGAGCTCAGGGAGTGACTATTGCTGCAGCTATGAGTCGCGACCTTTCGTTTACTGAATATGAGCCATCCGTCATCAAACAGACCATTACAGGAAATGGAAATGCCTCCAAAGAACAGGTCCTTGCTATGCTTCAGGCGCAACTCGGCGTTGAACTTCATCCCAAATACCTTGATGCAAGTGATGCCCTTGCTGCTGCATATACCTGCCATAAGATAATGGACAATCCTAATGCTGAACTGCGTCAGATGCTTAAACCCGTCAAATCACGAAAACCCAGAAAACAGACCTGGACCGAATTTGTTAATAACAATCCAGACATCATACAGTCATGAAACAAAACCTCCGTCATTTTGTTTGTTACCTGCTCATTGTGCCGTTGTTCCTGGCATGTAACCCACGCACTTCTACCAAGGTTTTTAATCCCGCCCAGGTGAATTTCCAGGTGGAATATTCACCGATACTCGAAAACTGCCTTTATCCTTCCTATATCCTTGGGTTGAATCATCACAACACGTTAAAGGAAGACATCAACCTATTCTCGCTCAACGTTACCTCTCCTCGTGATAACGCTGTGCTAAGAATCGTGATCGACAGCACACTCCTCAACTACACTACCATTATTCAGGAAGTTCTCCCCACTCGTGGAGAACGTTACACGTTCCATCCCTCTATCAAATGGAAATACGACAACCTTTATGCTACCCGAAAACAAGGTTCCGTCGATTTTACTTTCACTTGTTTTATTAACGATGAGGAGGTCGATATCCGCAACCTCAACCTCAATTACCGCAGCGTAAACGAGTGCCTGCTCAGCACCAGAAAGAACGGCCGGACATACGATTTCCGTTGGCTTTTTGCCGGCTATGTGAACGAAGATCATCCGTATATCCCCCAGATTCTCTCCGAGATACTTTCCCAGGGAACTATCAAAAGTTTTACCGGATATCAGGGAAATGCGCAATCGGTCAGCAATCAGGTAAAAGCTATCTGGTACTATGCGCTCAACCATGGAATCTCTTATTCTTCCATATCCTGTACTTCCAATCCCGCCCCCAACACCAACGTACAGCACATTCGTTTCTTTGACGAAGTATATCAAAACCGTCAGGCAAACTGTATTGACGCCTGCGTATTCTTTGCCTCCATTATGCGCAAGACCGGTCTCAAACCTATCATATTCGTAGAGCCTTGTCATGCCTACCTTGGCTACTATACAGACAAAAACCGACGTAATGTCGCTTTGCTTGAGACAACGGTCAGCTCCTGGATCAATTTCCCCGACATTGAACGCTCTCTTGATCCCCGCACAGGTATGCCTTCGTCTTCCAAGATGCCGGCACTCAACAAATACCTTACTCCAGTCCAGCAGGAAAAGTTTGCCAAAGGGGAACTTACTTTCGAGGACGTAAAACACCTTATTTCAGATTCTCTGTTCTATCGGGCGACACATTACAACGACGAAGATTACCGCCAGAACAAGCCCAATTTCGAGGATTCTACCAATATCATCTATCAGCAGCTTATTATCGAGGATCTCCGACAGCTTGTACAGCCTATCAATTAAGGGCTTCTATAATTTGTGAAAAAACTCCAGTTTCTGTCCAATTCCGCAGCGGAAATCTGCGGGAATTTTCGTGGTCCGGTACCGCCTCTTTCCAGCCGGTAACTCCCGGGTATCTCTCTGGTAACTCCCTCTTCCGGCCGTCTGAGGGACAGCAAAACGATACCGCAACTCAGGTTTTATCTGGGAACTATATGCGGCAAAAGAGGAAAAGTATGACGATCCTGACTATGTTCAACGCCTTTAAGCTGGGGATATTTTGCTCTTTTAGAGAAAAAAAGTCAGTTTTTTTGTGGAATCAAAAAAAATGTGTATCTTTGCACCGCAAAAGTGATTGACTTTTCATTATGAAGCCTCACAGGAAAATACGTCTGCTACTTTTTGTACTACTGATATTCAACTCGGTATCTCCCGTTGTGGTGCAGGCTCAGATCCCTTGGAATCGTGGTACGTATAGTGCTTCGTATGGTCATTATACGTTTGTGGATGCTCCGATCGGGATGGCCTGTTTTTGTTATCTGTCGTTTCCGGAAGAGGCGTCAAAGCGTCTGTATGGTAGTATTCAGCAAATATGACACAGCTTCCGATAACTGTTACGATATACGATAGGGATAGATCTTCTGGTTATTATTCATTTTATTCTAAAGATATACCTATTGAAGATGATACGATAGATGTGTGGATACCTTCAGATGTGAGAAATGTCTGTATCGAGATAAGAGAGGCGGGGGATATAAATCTGGAACTGGATGTCTATCATAATGACCGGAATACAATATGGCCGGTCTCTTGGCATACCGAGGGGATGGAAGTCACTTTTTCATGGACCGATAACTCTGAGGCCGATTTCTGGGATGTGGACGCGGGATGGATTGAGGCGAAATACCATTTTGAGACCAGTGAGCCTGAGGTGAGTTTCAATATGGACAGTTTAGGAAGACATTCTGGCATGGACACGACTTTGACTGCCTGGGTCAGGATATTCAATCATACAACTTCTACTCGCGAAATGTATGGGTGTGATACGCGGCCTATAGAATTTACGGTTCCTTGTATTGAGGATGTTGATCTCTCGGTGGATTTTACCCAACATTCCACTTGCAATTCTCAGGCATACGTGGCTGATGATCTGTCACAGATAGGAGAATGGAACGATCCAAATCGGCAGATTGTGCCGCATTATGTTCCTGAAGACGAAAGTCCTAAGCCAAATGATTTTAACATTCATCATGCGATAAACTACGATCGTCTGGCATACGACCCCAATTTGGAGGACGGTGCTTTGCTGATAATTCCTAAAGGCGAAACCAAGTCGGTGCGTATTGGCACTATGAGGGCAGGCGGTAATGCGGCAAAAGTATGTTACCGCTATCAGGTGGATACCAATCTGGCGGATATGCTGTTGCTGCGCTATGCCGCCGTGATGGAGAATCCTTCGCATGAAGCCTATTATAATCCTCGCGTGTTGTTCACCTTTTATGATGAAAACATGCAGCCGGTGGATTCCAACTGCCTGTTCTTTACTTTTGTGGCTGATGCGAATCTGGGGTGGAACTCATACGGACAAGGTTATTCAGCTATCCTTTGGAAGGACTGGACCCCTGTGGGTGTGGATCTTACCCCGTTGCAC
Organism: Bacteroidales bacterium; assembly: GCA_045640985.1. Taxonomy (GTDB): domain Bacteria; phylum Bacteroidota; class Bacteroidia; order Bacteroidales; family P3; genus Colimorpha. The sequence goes on along the minus strand of JAZUFZ010000011.1, from coordinate 87,419 downwards.
GGGCAGACAATATATGTGCAGATATCCACTCAGGAATGTGGGGCTTCTGCGCATTATGCCTATATATACTATACGTTCCAGACCCTTCGCAAGTCTATCAAGATGGATGCCTGCGGATATGATCTGGTTTCTGAGTGCAAGGCTCCTGACGGATTTGATTATTCCTGGTATGAAGCGTCTTCCCCCTCGCAGATACTTTCTACTAGCCAGGTGCTCCATATTACGGATCCGGGCGATTACCGGTGCTTTATTTCCTATAAGGGTTCTCTGGGCGGTACCTGCGGAGTGGAGATGCGAGCCTATACGGCTCCCCATTTTCCACATGCCCAGTTCTCCGTCGATACACTTGCCCGGGATCATTGCAGTCAAAAGTACCGCTTTATCAACCAGTCATCAACCTTTGCTGATGATGATTTCATTATAGATCTCAATGTGCCGTGTGATTCCTTTTATTGGGATTTCGGCGACGGTACAACCTCTACCGAGGAACATCCTATTCACATATTCTCTGCTGGAGTATATCCAGTGACTTTGACGGCAATGCTGAACGGCGGATGTTCGCATACCGATACCATGATGGTGGTCGTGCCTGATTTCAACGGCTACCTCGACACTACGGAATATGTCTTCCTTCATCAGTTGCCCCACAGCTTCTCTGACATTCAGTTTTCCCATGCTGTAGAAGATACCATTATAATGCTTCGGTCAGTTCTTGGGTGTGACAGCATCATTACCTATACGCTCCGCATTATCGGTGATCCGGTGGTGGACGAGCTGATGGCATGTCCGGGCGAGTTTCCGTTGCAGTTCCATGGAATAACCTTCTCTGATTATGCAACTATTGATACTATGCTATATGATTCCACAGCGCAACTATATATTCCCACAACGCTCATAGTATATCCCGCCCCTACATCCTCCGAGTTTGTCGAGGTTGTGGTGTGCTATGGCGAACCGGTGGAATACGATGGGCATGTATTTACTGATGAGGGCGATCACCTGATTCATTATACAACACCTCAAGGATGCGATAGCGTGGTAAACGTCTGGGTGCACTACAATCGTGACTGCACAGACATCTGGTTTCCTAACACTATTACGCCCAATGAACCGACCAACAGGTGTTTCCGAGGCGTCAGCAGTGACCTTCTGGAGTCCGAAACCTGGATATATGACCGTAACGGCATTCTCGTGGCACATCTCCCTACTAAGGATGACTGCTGGAACCCGCTGGATGCCCCCACTCCGGTTCCTCAAGGTGCATATACCTATAAGACCGCCTACCGTCTCGGTTCTCATCCAGGACGCCATCTCAACCGCGTAGGCACAGTACTCGTGCTCTATTAGCATAATTATGCGTAATTCAGTTCAGAGGACAACTTAAAACAGAATTGTGGGAATGTCTTTTTTCTATTGGAGAATCTATTATCGGTTGTAAAATAAAGCATTAGCACGTGTCCAATAAAAAAATATTGCCATATTGAAAAAAAATTGTAATTTTGCACAAAATTAAGAGACAAATAATCTAAAATATCATATTATGGAATTAATGAATCAAATCAAGGCAAAGGCTAAATCTGCAAACAAATGCATAGTCCTTGCTGAAGGTACGGAAGAACGCACATTGAAGGCCGCCGACATTATCCTTTCCGAAGGTATTGCTCGTCTTATTCTTCTTGGCAACGAATCTGAAATCAAGAATCTTGCTGCTGAATACGGCTTGAAAAATATTGACAAGGCCACTATCATCGACCCTATGACCCATGCTAAGAAGGAGTTCTATGCCGAGATGCTCTGCGAAATCCGCAAGAAGAAAGGTATGCAGATGGACGAAGCCATGAAACTGGTTGAAGATCCTCTTTATCTTGCTACGCTTCTTATCAAGAACGGCGATGCCGATGGTGAAGTTGCAGGAGCCCGCAATGCAACCGGTGATGTACTCCGTCCCGCCTTCCAGATCGTAAAGACCCTCCCAGGCGTAAGTGTTGTAAGTGGTGCATTCATTATGGTTTTGAAAGATAAGACATACGGCGAGAATGGTATGCTCGTTTTTGCCGATTGCGCAGCAACCCCATGTCCTACCGACCGCGAACTGGCTGAAATCGCTGTAGTTTCCGCCAAGACCGCCAAGGCTATCGCTGGATTTGAACAGCCTCGCGTGGCAATTCTCAGTTTCTCAACCAAGGGCAGCGCTCATCACGAATTGGTTGATAAGGTTATCAGCGCAACTAATATCGCACATGAACTCGACCCAGAAGTTATGCTCGATGGTGAACTCCAGGCCGATGCAGCAATTGTTCCTAAAGTAGGCGCAAGCAAGGCTCCGAACAGTCCTATCGCAGGCAAGGCCAATGTTCTTGTGTTCCCCGACCTGCAGGCAGGTAATATCAGCTATAAGCTGGTGCAGCGTCTGGCTGGCGCAGAAGCTATCGGACCCGTTATGCAGGGTATGGCAGCTCCTATCAACGATCTCAGCCGCGGTTGCTCCGTTGAGGATATCGTTAATGTAGTAGCCATTACGGCTTCCCAGGCTGCTGCTAAATAAAATAAGATTTCCCTTGTGATGCAATAAGTGAGTTCTGAAAGGACTCACCAAAGAGACCACTTGCGAGTAGTCTCTTTTTGTCTTTTTACTGTGGTAACTCCCTTCTATCTTCTTTTTATCTTCTTTTTATCTTCTTTTTATCTTCTTTTTATCTTTTTTCTATCTCTTATTCTTAGAAAAGGAGATAAAAAGAAGTTAATATGGAGATAAAAAGAAGATAGAAGGGAGTTACCCCTTGCAAGTGCCTATATTACAGCAGGGAAAACGACTCTTGAAAAGGGGAGGATTTGTGATGAAATAAAAGAAAAGACCATCCGTGTGGATGGCCTTTTCCTGATTGTAATGTTCTTTCTTATTCGGCAACGGTAATCGGGCGAATGTGCTGATGCAGATAGGTGCGCAGGTTCTCGATAGGAATGCGCTCCTGTTGCATGGTATCGCGTTCGCGGATGGTGACGCTGTTGTCCTGTAAGGTATCGTTATCGATGGTGATGCAGAACGGTGTTCCGATAGCGTCCTGACGGCGGTAGCGGCGTCCGATGGCATCTTTTTCGTCGTATTGGAGCATGAAGTCGAATTTCAGGTCGTCGAATATCTCGCGGGCTTTTTCCGGGAGACCGTCTTTCTTTACGAGTGGGAGTATGGCGGCTTTGTATGGCGCCAATACTGGGGGCAGGCTCAATACGGTACGGGTGCTTCCGTCTTCGAGTGTCTCATCTTTGAGGGCATGGCTGAATACTGCGAGGAAGGTGCGATCTACGCCGATGGATGTTTCGATGACGTATGGGGTATAGTTCTCGTTGAGTTCGCTGTCGAAATACTGCAACTTGCGGCCGCTGAATTCGCTGTGCCGGCTGAGGTCGAAGTCGGTGCGTGAATGGATGCCTTCAAGCTCCTTGAAACCGAACGGAAATTCAAATTCGATGTCGGTGGCGGCGTTGGCGTAGTGCGCGAGTTTTTCGTGGTCGTGGTAGCGGTATTTCTCTGCTGGAATGCCGAGTGCGAGGTGCCATTTCAGGCGTTCTGCCTTCCAGTATTTGAACCATTCCAACTCCTGGCCTGGGCGAACGAAGAACTGCATTTCCATCTGCTCGAATTCTCTCATGCGGAAAATGAACTGGCGGGCCACAATTTCGTTGCGGAAAGCTTTTCCGATTTGGGCGATTCCAAAAGGTATCTTCATGCGTCCGCTCTTTTGTACGTTAAGGAAGTTCACGAATATGCCCTGAGCTGTTTCGGGACGGAGGTAGAGTGTGTCGCTGTCGTCTATGACGGAGCCCATTTTGGTGGCAAACATGAGGTTGAACTGGCGCACATCGGTCCAGTTCCGGGTGCCGCTGATGGGACATACGATTTCGAGGTCGAGAATGAGCTGCTTCAGGCCATCGAGGTCGTTGTTGTTCATCAGTTCGGCGTATTTCTGGTGAATTTCATCAATTTTGGCTTGGGTTTCCAGTACTCTTGGATTGGTGGAGAGGAACTGTTCTCTGTTGAAGGCTTCTCCGAATCGTTTCTGTGCTTTCTCTACTTCTTTTTTGATTTTATCTTCGAGTTTGGCGATATGGTCTTCGATCAGCACGTCGGCGCGGTAGCGTTTTTTACTGTCTTTGTTGTCGATAAGAGGGTCGTTGAATGCATCTACGTGGCCGCTGGCTTTCCAGATTTTGGGGTGCATGAAGATGGCGGAGTCAATACCTACGATATTTTCGTGGTACTGAACCATGGATTTCCACCAATATTGCTTGATGTTGTTCTTGAGTTCGGTACCTAACTGGCCGTAGTCATATACGGCTCCCAGACCATCGTAAATTTCGCTGGAGGGGAAAATGAATCCGTATTCTTTTGCGTGGGATACAACTTTTTTGAAAGAATCTTCTTGATTTGCCATTGTATTTTTGTATTATTGTTTTCTTTTTAATGTCTTTTGATATCTTTGCTAAATATCATAATGATAGATATATGGGGACTATGGGCGTATGCTCGGTCTGTCTTTCCCCAGAAAGGTTCAATTTTGCAAAATTACGCATTTTTTCCGACACACCAAATTTTTTTTGAGAAAAACTTGTGGGAATATGGAAATAATAGTATCTTTGCAATATGAAACGAAAACTACTATATATTGCTATTGCACTGGAAATAATGGGGTTGAATCAATCTTGCGGACAATCGTCTGTGTCGATTCAGCCTTTGGAATGTGCGTCGGACAATGCTTCGGAAGTGAACGGCGTAAGGATGGTGGCTGTGGGAAACAACCAGATTGTAAGGCATAAGGCGTTTACTTTGAGTTATAATGAAGAGCACGAACAGCCCGACTGGGTGGCATATATGCTGACCAGGGAAATGGCGAACGGGCAGCTGCCTCGTACTGATGATTTCAGAGAGGATGTGGATGTCGTTACACAATCGGCACAACTGGAGGATTACAGGCGGAGCGGCTATACCCGTGGACATCTTGTGCCGGCAGGGGATATGAAATGGGATAAAGAGGCAATGAGCGAGACTTTCCTTTTGAGTAACATGTCGCCCCAAGATGCTGATTTCAATGACGGTATATGGAATAAGCTGGAAGGCAGAGTCCGCCAGTGGGCGCGCTATTATGGTACGGTATATGTGGTTACGGGCCCGGTTCTGGAAGAAGGTCTGCCCACGATAGGTAATAATGAAGTGAGTGTTCCCCAATGCTTCTATAAAGTGATATATGTCCCAGACCGTCAGATGATGATAGGTTTTCTGGTAGATCATCGTGGGGCTAAGGATCGTCTGCAAGACCTGGCTGTGCCGGTGGATTCTGTAGAAGATTGTACGGGACTTGATTTTTTTCCCACTATGGGAGAAGAAATGGAATCTTCAGTTGATATAACACGTTGGAAATGGTAAAAATACACCCGGACACACTACAGTTCTTTGAGGAACTGAATTTGAACAACAATCGCGACTGGTTTCTCTCCAACAAGTCCCGCTGGGAGGCGATACGCAAAGACTTCCTTGCTTTTACACAGGCGCTGATAGATGAAATGGTGGTAATAGATCCCAGCCTGGGCAATATTACGGCAGAGAAATGCGTTTACAGAATTTACAGAGATGTGCGTTTTTCGAGCGATAAGCGTCCGTATAAGAGTCATATAGCCTGCATTCTTCCTACGGGCGGCAACAGGAAATGTGCAGTTCCCGGATATTATTTCCAGGTCGGAAATGACGACGAAGGACTTCCCGGAGTATGCAGTCTTGGAGGGGGAATATTCATGCCTGATTCCAAAACATTAGAAGCAATACGTCAAGAGATATTCTATAATATTGCCGAGTTGAAGGAGATTATGGCAGAAAAGAAATATCATCAGTATTTTGGTGATCAGTTCTGGACGATAAAGAAACTGCAGCGCGTTCCCCGGGGCTATCCTACCGACTGGCCTGATGCCGACCTTTTGAAATATAAGGATTATACTACGATGTATTCTATCCCACAGAAATATCTTTTCGAAGATGATATTCTGGATCGGGTTCTGGATGTTTTCCGAGCCTCGGCGCCATTAAATAAGTTCATACAGAGGGCGATGAATATACCTCAGTAGGCGTTTTTCGAGGTTTCGTCAGCATCAGCATCAGGAATGTAAGCAGACCGTTTATTAATAGCAGTTCAAATCCGAAATGGTATCCGTTGAACCATCTCGGGGCATTGAGTTTAAGGATATAGCAGCAGATAGGAGCGATAATGGCAATGAGTGGCACCCACCGGTCAGATACCTTGCGTCGGGTGAAAAGGCCGAAGGCATAAAGTCCCAAGAGTGGTCCGTAGGTAAAACTTGCCACATCGAAAATCGTGTCAATCAATGATTGGTTATGCAGGGGGCGGAAAGCGATGATTATCATAAGATAAAGCACGGCAAAGGCAATGTGGACAATTCTTCGGGTACGAATTTGCTTTCGGGATTCGGTCGATTCTGATTTCCCGAAATTCAGGAAATTGTAGCAGAATGTTGTGGTGAGAGCCGTCAGAGTTCCGTCGGCGCTGCTATAGCCGGCAGCCACCATACCCAGCACAAATACAACGGCTGTAAACTGGCTTATATGGAAGGCTACGGAAGGAAAAATCTTATCGCCTATAATTTGTCCGGTTGCATCGACTGGAAGCGAAAAACCTGAAGCAGAGCTGTAGGCCAGAAGGGCTGCCCCAAGGCAAAGAAACAACACATTCACCAACACAAACAAAAGACTGGACGTGAGTACGTTCTTCTGCGCAGCACGGAGCGATTTGCAGGTCAGGTTCTTCTGCATCATATCCTGGTCAAGGCCTGTCATTGTGATTGTGATGAACATACCGCCCAGAATCTGTTTTATGAAGTATTTCGGGTGAGACGGGTCTGTCTCGAAAACTTTAGTATATCCTTGATCGGAAGACTGTCGGAGTAGTTCTGGAAGTGAAATGTTAAGTTCGTGAAGGATTGCAATCACAGTAACAATCACAGCCAAAAGCAGGAAAGTGGTTTGCAGCATATCGGTCCATACAACTGTTTTGATGCCTCCGCGGAAGGTATAGAGCAAAATAAGACAGATGAATACCACAGCAGGAACCCAGAATGGAATGCCCCAGGCCTTAATAACAAACTCATAGAGTACAAATACCACCAGATACATGCGCAAGGCGGAGCCCAGAAGCCTTGAAACGATAAAGAAGGCTGAACCTGTCTTTTCGGATGCTTTACCGAAGCGCTGTTCAAGGTAGGTATAAATAGAGGTGAGGTTGAGTTTATAATAGAGGGGAAGAAGCACCAGCGCTATTACTGCATAGCCCAGCACATATCCAAAAACCAGAGGAAGGTAAGTGAATTGCCCCGAACTTACTCCTCCTGGTACTGACATAAATGTTACTCCCGAAAGTGATGCTCCGATCATACCGTACGCTACTACAAACCAAGGGGAACGCCGGCCTCCACGGAAAAAAGTATCATTGCTGGCATTGCGGGAAGTCAGCCACGTGACAAAAAACAAGAGAACTGTATAAACTATAAAACAAACAAGTATAATGCTTTCCATAGATTCTGTATGAGATTTTGAAATGCAAAAGTAAGAAAAAAAATCATTTTGCACAACATTTTTTGAAATATTCCGTTTATTTTATGTAATTTTGAAGCGTGAAAAATATGCTTATTGCGACGCGGTATTCGCGCAAATGTATAACAATTAATAGATTATGAAAATAAAAAATATACTGACAACCCTGCTATTTGTTGCAATATTCGGTAATATTGACGCACAAAACAATGTCTCCGATGTGAAAGGAGACGGATTTTACGGTAGAGTAAAGACTGTTACAACTTCAACCTACGAGGCTGTTGTGCAAAATGACAAAATGACTCGCGGCGACCTTTTGGAAAGAATTGAGACCGTATATAATGCCAAAGGGCAACGCCGCAGTATGACTTTCAAGTCTCCAGCCGAAGAAATCATGTTCCGTACCCGCTATAAGCATAATGGTTTCGGTCTTATTCTGCTGGAACAGATCGTGGATAACAACGAAGCTGTAATCGGACGCACACACTATATCTACAACGCAAATCTTGCATTGACGGAATATTATGTGGAAGATGCGGAAAACCAGATTGAGACGCGCACGACGTTGCGTTATGATTCTCAGGGAAGAGTCATCCAGCGTAGTTTGAATGACCCGTTGAATGAGGTATATCGCCGTGAGGTGTATGCCTATAATCCGGACGGAACCATATTGAAAACGATGGTGTATAATCGTGAAAACCAGAAGATACAGGAACTCCGTTACGAGTATGACGAAAATCGTTATCCGACCACGCTTACCCTGTATGACTACACCGAGGAAGAGCCAGAGGTTTTTATTACCATCTATAAATACCAGTACGACAGCAACAATAACTGGATCCAGCGCACGGAATATATTCTGGACGACAACCGTACCGAGGCTCAGTTTATCATTGAACGCCATTTTGAATATTTCGAATAATGCACAAGGCTGGTTTTGTAAATATCATCGGCAACCCTAACGTTGGAAAATCAACTCTGATGAATGCCCTCGTCGGGGAGAATCTTTCGATAATAACCTCAAAAGCACAGACCACCCGTCACCGGATTATGGGAATTGTGAACGGCGAGGATTTTCAGATAGTTTATACCGATACCCCAGGAATCGTGAATCCGCACTACAAACTGCATGAAAGTATGATGCAGTTTGTGAATACAGCACTGGACGATGCCGATTTGTTTCTGCTCGTAACGGAAATAGGGGAGACCTTCAAGAATCAGGAAGTACTGCTGAAAATCATCAATTCAAACGTCCCGGTGATTCTTGTTATCAATAAGATAGACCTCTCCGACCAGCAGACAATACTGGACAAGATGGCTTATTGGAAAAATCAGATACCAAGAGCCATCATCATCCCTTGTTCAGCAACGGAAAAGTTCAACATAGAACAGATTTTTGATTCAATACTGGAACATCTGCCGGAAAATCCGCCCTATTTCCCTAAAGATGAACTGACTGACCGTAGCATGAGGTTTTTTGTGAGTGAAATCATCAGGGAAAAGATTCTGCTATATTATCAGAAAGAGATTCCATACAGTTGCGAAGTGGCTGTGGAAAGCTACGAGGAACACGATGGAATAGACAGAATTTCAGCCATTATATTCGTGGAACGGGAGTCGCAGAAAGGAATACTGATAGGCCACAAAGGTCAGTCCCTCAAAAAGGTAGGCATAGAAGCCCGCCATGATATAGAAGAATTTACGCAAAAGAAATGCTATCTGCAACTCCACATAAAAGTACTCAAAGACTGGCGCAACTCCGACAAAGCCCTACGCCAATTCGGATATAACCCAGAATAATGTACAAATACCTGCTTTTTGACTTAGACCGGACCCTGTGGGATTTTGAAGGAAACGCCGACATCACTTTTCAGAACATGTACAACCACTTCCACTTAAAGGAAGTGCTGAATGTTGATTATGAATTGTTCCACAGCACATACAGACAGATAAACGCAACGCTGTGGGAAGCGTACAGGAACGGTACAATAACAAAGGAAATCTTATACGTCCAGCGGTTCAGCCGCACTTTGGAATATTTCCATGCCGAGCCCTCTATAATAGGGAAAATGTCACGGGAAATGGGCGACTTTTATGTGGTGGAAGGGCCCAAGCAGAAAGGTCTTATGCCCAATTGCAGGGAAATGCTGGAGGAACTTACGAAACTGGGAAAGTATTCTTTGTGTATCATTACCAACGGTTTCAGCGAAGCACAGCTTCCTAAAATGCGGACATCGAATATCATTCAATATTTCCAGCATTTCTTTCTCTCGGAGGACTTGGGAGTTCATAAGCCGGACCCTCGTTTCTTCCAGCGGGCAATGGCGAAAATAAATGCGGAACCGGAGGAGTGCCTTGTCATAGGTGATGATTTTGATGTGGATATCGTAGGGGCCCATTCGGCAGGACTGGATCAGATATACTATAATCCCCACGGAAACACATCCAATAAACCGTTCATTCCCACTTTTGAAATAAAAGACCTCCTGGAAATTCCTGAATGTCTGAAAGAACTGGATTAATTTCGTTTCTTACGCCAAATGAACAGGCGTCCGCAATAGAAACCGACATCAGGCAATAGCCAATCTGAAGTGGCAATCTTCCGGGATTTCGCCGCTTCGGCTGATGGTAACATCCCATCCCATAGCATCAGTAATAATCCTTACTCCAAGGGCTTGTTTCTCTGACATTTCATCGGGGTAACTCCCTTCTATCTTCTTTTTATCTCCATATTAACTTCTTTTTATCTCCTTTTCTTAGAATAAGAGATAGAAAAAAGATAAAAAGAAGATAAAAAAAAGATAGAAGGGAGTTACCCCTTACAAATGACTATAATACAACAGAGAAAATCTGTTTCTTTTCAAGAGTTGGTCAAGACCGCATACAGAGGAGACCCTTTCATTTTCCGGTCGCACCGTCCCCGATACTGACGTGCCGGAGCATTATCGGAGCGTATGCCGAGGCATATCGTTGAAAATAAATTTTGCCATATCCGGAAATCTTCGTATTTTTGCCGCGTCATCCGAAAGAAAGTGATGGCCGAGAAAGACGCATTTTTCGCCTTATTCCGCATGTGTGAAACTTCGACACTTCACAAAGAAATCAAGGAATAATGTAAAGATGGACGTCTCCATTGTTGTGTATATATGTATCTTACATATAGTACATCACCGGTGGAGCAATTCATTCACCATTATTTTAGATTTCAGGGTGTCGAAGCCCTACACATGAAAATAGGGACTAATGAAAGGCTCCACTTTCTTCGTTATGGGTATAAGAACGCATATTTTGAGCCCGGATATGCAACAAAAAAACGAAAAACATGAAGAAATTCTTATTCTTTTTCCTCCTGCTGATGGGAACTATGGTCTCCCAAGCCTACGATTTTAGCGCCGTCGCCCCAACAGGCCAGACGCTGTACTACAACATCAACGGAACTACGGTCACGGTAACCTATCCAGGAAGTTCCTCAGCCTCTCCATATTCAGGTTATACAGCACCGACTGGCAACCTCTCCATTCCGGAAACTGTCACCTACAACGGTACCACCTATTCGGTTACCAGCATCGGGAATCGGACTTTTAAGGGCTGCAGCGGACTCATGAGCGTGACCATCCCCAATTCTGTGACCAGCATTGGAAGTTCTGCTTTCTATAATTGCAGCGGACTCACGAGCGTGACCATTCCCAATTCGGTAACCAGCATTGGGAATACTGCTTTCTATAATTGCAACAGCCTCACGAGCGTGACCATCCCCAATTCGGTGACCAGCATCGGATATTGGGCTTTCTATGGTTGCAGCGGCCTTACGAGCGTGACCATCGGCAATTCGGTGACCAGCATCGGAGAGTATACTTTTCATGATTGCAGCGGCCTCACGAGCGTGACCATCGGCAATTCGGTGACCAGCATCGGTGAGCAGGCTTTCGGTGGATGCATCAGCCTCACGAGCGTGACCATTCCCAATTCGGTGACCAGCATCGGAGGTGGTGCTTTCGGTGGTTGCAGCAGACTCACAACAATATATTCGGAAAGTCCAATTGCTCCAACATTAGGAGCTGACTGTTTCTATAATTGTCCAATACAAGAAGTCCATATCCCTTGTGGAAGTTGGAATTCGTATTATTCAGAATGGAGTTCGTATCGAAATTGTTTAGAAGAACCAGCTGCACCATTTGAGATGACATTGCAAAGTGAGAATAATAGGATGGGAAGTATATCACTATTGACGTCAAATTGTGCGGACACGAGCATCATTCATGCGGTCTCTAACTACGGCTACCACTTTATACAGTGGAGCGACGGCGATACGAACAACCCGAGAACAGTCGTACTGACTCAGGATACCAGCTTTACGGCTGAATTTGACTATAACCAATATACAATTAACGGATTTTCGGCAAACAGCACATTGGGAACTGTTTTAGGTAGTGGGGATTATCAGTATCTTGATACCGTGATACTGACGGCTACGGCTATGGCTCATTATCATTTTGCCCAGTGGCAGGACGGCAACACGGAGAATCCGCGTGTGGTGGTTGTGTCCGAGGACGCCAGCTACACGGCGATGTTCGAGATCGATGTGTACCATATCACAGTGGAGTCTAGCGACCTGAACATGGGTTATGTGTCGGGCGGTGGCGATGTGGCATACGGTCAGCCTGTGACGGTGGAAGCTACGGCCTACAGCGGCTACCATTTCAGCTGCTGGAGTAACGGGGTGACGACCAATCCCTATTCCTTTACATTGACGCAGGACACGTCGCTCACGGCTTACTTTGCGTTACATGTGCGAGATACCATCTATGTGCCTGTCCTCGATACCACCTATATAGAGGTTCATGACACGACGTATGTGGATGTGTTTATCCACGATACTACCTATGTGAATGTTCACGATACTACCTATGTGTCAATCCACGATACATCCTATGTGGATGTGTTTATCCACGACACCATGGTTGTGACGGTTTGTGATACCGCTATAGAACAGCTGACATATTACACGCTTTCTGTGGTTTCGGGGAATAACAATCGTGGACTGGTTGCCGGTAACGGAACGTTCCCAGAGGGTACGGAAGTGGAGATTGCGGCTATCCCTATCCAGGGAAATATGTTTGTGCAATGGGTGGACGGAAACACGGATAACCCAAGACGGGTGACCGTAAACGGAAATATGAACTATGTGGCGACCTTTGAGGCCGGTCCGGTAGGCGTGACCGAGGTGGAGGGCGTGAACTTCACAATCGGCACGGAAAACGGCGCTATCGTGGTAAAGGATGCCCCGGAGATGCAGATACGTATTTTCGACAATCTGGGCCGCTGCCTGATTACGAACAAAGGTGGCGAACTTGTGCGAATGTTCAATATGCCTGCCACGGGAGCCTATATGGTCCAGGTGGGCAATTATCCGGCGCAGAAAGTAGTTGTGGTGAGATAAAGATTAGGAACTGATGATAAAGGAAAAGGGAGCTGACGGGCTCCCTTTTCTGTTGTTTTGGCTTCGTGGCAGGGAGCGGGTAAAATCGGTATATAGCCGTTTTCCCCTGCCCATTACGCATTTTTGTGATGACCGTTTTCGATAACCGTAGGTCATGAGCGTAAGCTATGAATTTGACCCGGTGGGTCAAAGACCAAATTTGGTCATGAGCACCACAGTAAAATTAAATAAAGCGAATAAGCCGAGAGATGAATTTTACCCGTGGGTCAAAGACCTGCTTGCAGGTTCTTCCGAGGCGAGAAAACGACTCTTAAAAAAGGAAACATTTTAGAAAAAGAGATTTTTTTTCTATATATGTTTATTGAATATCAATAATTTTTCGTATATTTGCATCATCGAATATTGGATATAATACACGATGATGTGTTACAGTATTCTGATTAGTAAGTGGTTAATGAAAAATATAATATTATTATGAGAATGAAAATTATAGCAATCATTGCTTTTTTAACATTGGGAATGGCTGTAACGGCCCAGAATCAGGACGGTGGAATATCACCGGAAATGATGAATCAGATAAAAACATCCTATAGCGGACAAGGGGCAGACAAGGCCTTGCGAAATGCAATGGTGAATAATAATCTGACAAAACTGGCATTGAATTATGAAAATGCCAATTCGTTTGATTCTCATTTCTCAAACCGAGTGGAAAGCAAGGCAGTTACGGATCAGAAGTCTTCCGGAAGGTGCTGGATGTTCACGGGTATGAATGTGATGCGTAACAAGGCAATACGGAAATTCCATCTGTCTCCGGATTTCCAGTTCTCGCAGGCATATCTGTTTTTCTATGACCAGCTGGAGAAATCAAATCTGTTTCTTCAGGCTGTGATAGATACAAGAAAAGAGAATTGGGATAATAAGACTGTTGAATGGCTGTTCAAGAACCCAATTTCGGATGGCGGGCAGTTTACGGGAATTGCAAACCTGACAGAAAAATATGGTCTGGTGCCTTCGGATGCCATGCCCGAAACATTCAATACCAATAATACTTCGGAAATCTCCAAGCTGATTAGTTTGAAGTTGAGGGAATTCGGTCTGGAACTGCGCGATATGGGAACGCAGAAAGGTATGACGGATCAGAAACTGAAGGCTCGCAAAACCGAGATGCTGGGAACCATTTATCGTATGCTGGCGCTTACTTTTGGTGAACCTCCCGCTGAATTCAGTTGGACAATGCGTAACAGTAAGGGTGAAGTGGTCAGCACGGAAACCTATACTCCTATGTCGTTCTATGAGAAGTTTGTCAAGACGGATTTCAGCAAATATTACATGATTATGAATGACCCTACGCGTGAATATCATAAGGTTTATGAAATTGAATACGACAGACATGTTTATGACGGCGAGAATTGGAAGTATCTGAATCTCCCGATGGAAGAAATCGCCCCGTTGTGCATTGCCTCCATCAAGGACAGTACGATGATGTACTTCAGCTGTGATGTGGCTAAGTTCCTGGATCGCGAAAAGGGTTATATGGATCCCAATAACTACGATTACGGCTCATTGCTGGGAACTACATTCGGTATGAATAAAGAACAGCGGGTCCGCACTGGAGCAAGTGGCTCAAGCCATGCAATGACGCTTTGTGCTGTGGATCTGGATGCTGAGGGCAAGCCAGTCAAATGGATGGTGGAAAACAGCTGGGGAAGCAGTTATGGCTATCAGGGATTTCTGATTATGAGCAACGACTGGTTCAACGAATATATGTTCCGTGTGGTAATTGAGGAAAAGTATATGCCGGCTAATCTGCTTCAGGAATTGAACCAGAAACCTGTTATGCTTCCTGCATGGGATCCGATGTTCCTCCCGGAAGAATGAACCAAAGATGATTTTGTGAATTAATAATTAAATAAAAACTATAAGAAAAATGAAAAAGACTTTTGCAATTCTCGCAGCAGCACTGTTGTGCATGCCGGCTTTCGCTCAAGAGCAGAAAGCAGAAGAACAGAAATCAGAAGAGGGCTACAAATTCACAGTTGTGAAAGAGTTGCCTGTAACTTCAGTTAAAGACCAGAACCAGGCAGGAACCTGCTGGTGCTACAGCGGTTTGGGTTTCATTGAGGCAGAACTGCTCCGTATGGGTAAAGGTGAATATGACTTGAGTGAGATGTATATTGTACATCATACTTATCAGGATCGCGCTATGGCAGCAGTAAGAACCCACGGCGATGTAAGTTTCAGCCAGGGCGGTGCTTTCAGCGATGTACTTTATGGTATGAAACATTACGGCCTTGTTCCTGAACAGGAAATGAGACCTGGTGTGATGTATGGCGACACTTTGTCAAATCATAACGAGTTGAGCGCTCTGACCGATGCCATGGTAGCAGCTATCGCAAAGAATGATAAACTCAAGAAACTCCAGAGCAAGGATAATGAAGTGTTGTGGTTGAAGGCAGTTAAGGCTGTTCATGACATTTATCTCGGTGCCTGCCCTGAAAAGTTCACCTATAACGGTGTAAGCTATACCCCTCAGAGCTTCTATGAAAGCCTGGGTCTGAACCCTGACGATTATGTAGGAATTACCTCCTATACCCATCATCCATTCTACGAGTCATTCCCTCTGGAAATTCAGGACAACTGGCGCCACAGCCAGTGCTATAATGTGCCTCTTGATGAAATGATACAGATTTTTGACAATGCTATCGAGAACGGCTATACTGTAGCATGGGGCAGTGATGTAAGTGAACAGGGTTTCCGTATGGGTGTCCGCAAAGGTTTCTGCGTATTGCCTGCAACTGATGCCGCAGTAGCTGGTACTCAGGGAAGCGATATGGCACATTGGACCGGTATGAGCGCAAAGCAGATTCAGGACGAAGCCGCACAGCATCCAACTCCACAGCGTTGGGTTTCTCAGGAAGAACGCCAGGAAGCTTACGACAACTGGGAAACTACCGATGACCACGGTATGTTGATCTACGGTACTGCAAAGGACCAGATGGGCAACGAATACTATATGGTAAAGAACAGCTGGGGCGACTATGGTGAGTATCATGGTATGTTCTACGCAAGCAAAGCCTTCGTACGTTACAAAACCATGAATATCGTAGTTCACAAGGATGCCCTTCCAAAAGACATCAAGAAGAAACTCGGTATTAAATAATATAATGCCTGTCATATAACAAGAAAGGGTCCGCCATGTAACGGACCCATTCTTATATCATTGAATAATCAATGTTTTCGTTAAGCCGAGAGCAGAGAGGAAGCTTGCTTTCACTATGCCGAGGCGAGAAAACGACTTTTGAAAAAGAGCTATGAAGATACTGCTATTGACTCCACCTTTAACTCAGTTGAATACACCTTATCCTGCCACTGCAGCATTGACCGGTTTTCTGAGGCAGAAGGGGTATAGTGTGGCACAGGACGACTTGGGCATCCGTATGGTGAACAGAATCTATTGCAAGAATTTTTTGTCCAAAATCCTGAATTGTGACGATGCTACACACAGAGGTTATATCAGTTGTGTGGATAGTGTGGTAAGATTTCTTCAGGGGAAAGACAATACCTTAGCCCCAAGAATCGCGAGCCGGAATCTCTTGCCTGAAGGTCCGAGGTTCCAGAGTCTTGTAGATATGGAATGGGCATTCGGAACCTCTTCGGTGGAAGACAAGGCCAGGTATCTTGCCACGCTGATGATGGAGGATATTGCGGATTACATTCGTGAAAACATCGATCCTCATTTCGACTTGATCCGGTACGCTGAGCAGATCTCTACGTATGCTCCAGCGTTTGATGAACTTGAGACGGCGCTGCAAGCTCCCGGAACTTGCATTGATGAGGTGATGCTGGATATTCTTGAAGAGGACCTCCAGCGCCAAGGCGCCGATCTGGTCGGCTTTGCAGTACCTTTCCCCGGCTGTTTCTATGGCGCGTTGCGGTGTTGCCAGTATCTCAAAGAACATCACCCACAGGTAAAAACGGTCATAGGCGGAGGTTTTGTCAATACTGAACTCCGTCAGATTCAAGACAACCGGTTGTTCATGTATGTCGATTATCTGACGTTCGATGATGGAGAACTTCCCCTTTGGCGGCTGGCGCAGTATTTAGAGGGCAGGATTGATGAATCGGGACTGGTAAGAACATTGTATGCTCCGTTGCCCCAGCTGGACAGAATAGCGACCATACTTGCATGCAATAGCGACAGTACAAGCTCCGTCGATATCAGGAATGCAGAGTTGCCGGCTCCTGACTATTCCGGTCTTCCGTCAGACTTGTATATATCCATGGCGGAAACGACCAATCCCATGCACCGTCTCTGGAGCAACGGCAGGTGGAACAAACTGATGATGGCTCATGGCTGTTATTGGCACAAATGTGCTTTCTGTGACACGACGCTGGATTACATCGCGCGTTACGATGCTCCTTCTGCGTCCGCGGTGGTGGATCGAATGGAAAAGGTTGCCCGGCAGACTGGCATTTCGGGATTCCATTTCGTGGATGAGGCCCTTCCTCCCAAGTTGCTTAGAGAGGTATCGGAGGAAATCCTCCGGCGGGGACTGGTCTTCACCTGGTGGGGAAATATCCGTTTTGAAAAGGCCTATACGCAGGAGTTGTGTGACCTGATGGCGGATGCCGGCTGTGTGGCAGTAAGCGGCGGGCTGGAGCTGGCTTCAGACCGGTTGTTGAAGCTCATCAATAAAGGGGTAACTGTAGAACAGACGGTAGAAACCTGCCGGCATTTCCGGCAGAGCGGCATAATGGTTCATACTTATCTAATGTACGGATTCCCCACCGAGACTTTGCAGGAAACCATCAACGCTCTTGAGACTGTCAGACGGATGTTCGATGAAGGAATTGTCCAGAGCGCCTTCTGGCATCGTTTTGCCATGACCTGCCACAGTCAGACGGGAAAGCATCCGGAACAGTATCATGCCAGACGGCTTTCCCTGGACTCGAATCCGTTCTGCAACAACGAAGTTGAGTGGGATGTTGATTTCAATTATGATATTGAGGCAGTCGGAGACGGCCTTCGCTTTGCCACATACAATTATATGAACGAAATAGGGCTTGACATGCCGCTGAGACGTTGGTTCACAATCAAAGTCCCCAAATCCACCATTTGATGAGAAAAAACAGGTCCTTCACCAAAATGCGTAGATAGGATCTGAGGTATGGCTGACAATGATCGCACTCGGCGGCCTCTTAGTGAAAGAAGGCTTAAACAATCTCAAATCTCAATCTCAATTAAAAAAAAAGTCATATCCCATGTCGGACAACCCTTCTATATTCTATATAATATATTAATATTTAATTAGTTATATATATAATAATAGGAGAGGTCGGGAAATAGGTACCCCTTGAAAAAACAACTGAGATTTGAGATTTGAGATTTTTAATGCTTTATATTCTCTCTAAGAAGCACAACTACAATAAGATACAAATTACCTAATTCTCTTTTTCTAAGAAAATATGGCTTACAGAGGTGTCAAAAAGCCTTATTTTTGGGTGTTTTCAGGCCTGATAAAAGTGAGAAAACACAATTTGAGATGCGGTTTCTTCATTTTTTGCGAAAATCTCAGAGGCAGAAATTTTTAATAATTGTATCTCGACTATGCTCAATAACCGGACTTCGGGTAGAGAAAACGGCCGATCCGCGGCAGAAAGAACCCGAATCGGGAACCGGATTGAGGCAACGCTATCCAGCGGGTATCTCTCGGGTATCTCCCTGGTATCTCTCTGGTAACTCCCTGTTCTGGCCCTCGGTGAGACATCCTCAGCGACCGAAGCTACGGCCTTACCTGGGTGGTATTACGTAGCGAAGAGGGGTGTATGAGAATCACGATTATGATTTCCGCATTACTTTGAAAATCCAAGTTAATACGACAAACGGGTCAGTTTTGGCGGATTTTTTCTACGTTGCGCCTCCACTGGGGGTATTTTATGCGGTTGAGGGCGGTATGTTTCGTGATCTGTTTGAATTCTGGTTCTGTGGCTTGGGGGAGACTTTCTAATGTCTGGAGGCGGTCGGAGGAAATCTGTATCCTGGGTTCGGCTTGGATGTTGTAGGGGCATACTTGCTGGCAGCAGTCACAGCCGAATGCGTAGCCGTTCAGCCGCAGGTCAGGTGGCAAGGTTTCGGAGCGGTTTTCAATGGTGTTGTAGGCGTTGCATCTGCGGCAATCGAGGGTGTCTGCGAGGGCATGGTTGGGACAGGCTTTGAGACATAGCGTGCAGTCTCCGCACCGGTTCGGAATCGGGCGGTCGTAATGGTCGAATGGGGCTATGGTGACGAGTTCTCCGATATTGACCATGGAACCCATGTTTGGGGTGACGAGAAGTGTGTTTTTCCCTATCCAGCCGAGTCCGCTTCGGTATGCCCAGTATTTGTCGCTGATAGGGACGGTATCTACGCAAGGCTTTGCTTCAAAATCGGGGTAATCTTCCTTTATGGCGGCGATGAGGGCGAAGAGCATTCGTTTGATTTTCTCGTGGTAGTCCTCTCCGTAGGCGTATCGGGCTATGCGGACGGGCCCTTGCATTGTGTCGGATGGCTTATATCCTACCACGACGCTGATGATGGACTGCACTCCGGGGAGTAGTTTCTGCGGATTGCATCGCTTGTCGAGGTTCTCTTCCATAAAGTGCATACCTGCGTGGCGTCCGTGGGAAATCCATTCCTGTAAAGTGTCAGAAAAATGTGGCACTTCTCCAGCTGGAGAAATGCCACAATCATCGAATCCCAAAGATTTTGCTTTGGCTTTGATCAGCGCAGAGGAAAGCTGACTTACAGAATCGTCATTTTTTATCACGAATTGAATTTTGCTTTCTTGCTGCCTTCGTATAATTCAAATTTCAGCAAACGGCAGTCGAGGGCTCCGTTGAAGAGCTGGATCTTCTTTGAGGGTTTGAGGCCGATATGTTTCATGGCGTCAAAGTCGCTGGTGATGAGCCAGACTTCGCAGTTTTCGCCGTAGAGGTTCTTGAAGGTGTCCCCCAGTAAGGAATACATGGCGTTGAGGTCTTCAATCTTGATACGTTCACCGTATGGCGGATTGGTTACGATGATGGTTCTGCCTTCGGGCGCGGACTGGTTTTCAAAACTGCCGTTGAAGAGCATTACATCTTTGTGGAGTTTAGTGTATTCAAGGTTTTTCTCGGCTTGCTGGAGCACGGTCATATCAATGTCGTTACCCCAGATTTCGTAGTCGAAATCGGAGAATCCGATTTTCTTATCTTCGGCTTCTTTCACGCTTTTCCACTCTCCAAGGTTGAACTCTTTCCAGCGTTTGAATCCGAAACGGCCACCACGGTAATACTGGGCGGGAATGTTGTTCGCCATCATGGCGGCTTCAATCAGGAATGTGCCGGAACCGCACATGGGATCCATGAAGTTGCAGTCGCATTTCCAGCCGCTGAGTTTGATGATTCCGGCAGCGAGTACCTCATTGATAGGTGCGATACCTACAGCCTGGCGGTAGCCGCGTTTGTGGAGACTTTCCCCGCTGGAGTTCATGAGCAGGGTAACATGATTGTCTGCAATATGGAGATTGAATTTGTAGTCTGCGTTTTCGGTATCCACACTGGGACGCTGTCCGAACATTTTACGGAAGCGGTCTGCTATGGCATCTTTGGTTTTGAGTGCGGCGTAATAGGAGTGGGTGAAGATTTCCCCGCTCGTGGTGCTGTCAATCATGAAAGTGCAATCTACGTCAAGAATCTTTTCCCAGCGGATGTTATAGACCTGGTCGTAGAGTTCCTGTTCATTGTTGGCTTCAAATTCGGCAAATGGTTTCAAGATGGCGAGCGCGGTACGGCAGGTGTAGTTGGCGCGGTAGAGTACGCGCATGTTTCCTACAAAGGATACGGCACGGGTCATAATCTGAATGTCTTCTGCTCCGCATTCCCTCAGTTCTTCAGTCAGAACCTCTTCGAGTCCGAACATGGTCTTGGCTATCATTTTGAACTTATTTGCTGTAGTAGTTTGTGGTACGATTTTGCCACCTTGTTTCTGTATGATCATTGTATATGGATTTTAGTAAACTGTGATCTGTGAATTGTGTATTTGGGATAAGGTTATTTCAATGTGGATATTGCTTTTCTACAATCTTGGATGATTTGGTAACCCAGCGGCCTTTTTTGTTTTGAAGGGTCATCTGAACTGTTATGACAACTTCGTCTTCTTTGGGCTCAGGCAATACAAGGTCTTCCTCGGGCTGGTCTTCTTCGGGAGCGTCGGGTGCAAGGCGCAGTCGTTTGATTCTCCGTTCCCGGCGGCGTTGCGCGATACTGTCCTGTATGTCCCGCCATTGGGACTCGTTTTCCCGGCTTTTGATAACGCTGGTGTTGATTTCGTAGCCGAACAGAAGTACGTAGCAGTTAGCGAAAAGCCAGAGCATAATCATAAGGAGGGTTCCGATGGAGCCGTAGAGAAGGTTGTATTGGTTGAAGTAATTCAGGTATATCTGGAAGCCCCATGTGAGAATGAAGAAGAGTCCCGTAGCAATCATGGAACCTACCGAGAAGAATTTCATCTTCTTGCGCTGCTGCCGGTCGCCTACTGCAAAACGGTAAACCATAGTAAGGGTAAGTAGTGTAAGGAACGTCAGTATTACCCAGCGTCCGAAACTGAAGGCGAACATGCTCAGTTTGGTTTCGGCGATGAATCCTTTACCGATAAGGTAAGCGATGATGACTTTATAACCCACCAATAACGACATGGCCGCGGCAAGTAGTATGAACAGCAGAAAAACCAGAAGCATACTAAGCGCATATCGGATAATGAATCCTTTCCGTTTTACGATGGTGTTTGCGTAGTTCATCGACATGATACAGCCGTAAATACCATTTGTTGCTAATATGATGGTCGCAATAAAACCAATAGACATCAGACTTCCATGCTTGTGACCAAGGACATCGTTGATTGTTTCTGCGATACGGGTAGAAAAGTTTCCGGGAATGAGTCGCGTAATCTGGCTTAAAAGCTCATTCTGGACACCGTCAATGGGGAAATATGCTACCAGCGTAAACAGAGAAATCAGCAGTGGCGGAAGCGCCATCAGGAGTGAATAGGCAAGACCTTTGGCCCGTTGCCATACCTTGCCTTGCCCGATACCGTCCTTAAAATAGTAGAAAAGTTCTGCAAGTGGCAGGTCCGGGTATCCGATAACGTTCAGTTGGGTATAGCGCTTATAGATGTGGCGCATGGGTTTGCTGTCGATGATGGCCTGAATTTTCCGGTTGCACCAGAATACGATATCATCTGCAGTCTCCAGGAGACCGTCTATCGATTTCCGCAAACCGCGGAGCTCCTCGTTATTTAATTCTTTACGTGCCACAATCAGAAATTATCGGGTTGTATTTCCGTCATCCTCAACCAAACTTAAATCCAGGCTCTTTATGTGGTGGGTAAGGGCCCCGACTGATATGAAATCCACACCCGTTTCGGCATAGCTTCGCAGCGTGGTTTCTGTAATTCCGCCGCTTGCTTCGGTTTCAAAACGTCCATCGATACGGCTTACGGCTTTTTTCAAAGTAGGCACGTCGAAATTGTCCAGCATCACGCGATCCACTCCTCCGTGAACCATCACCCGTTCCAGTTCCTCCAGATTACGGACCTCAATTTCAATCTTCAGGTCCTTGTGGTTTGATTTCAGGTAAGCATGTGTGCGGTCTATAGCCGCTTCAATGCCTCCCGCAAAATCAATGTGGTTGTCCTTCAGCATAATCATGTCGTATAATCCGATTCTGTGGTTTGTACCCCCACCGCACTTTACAGCATATTTTTCCAACAGACGCATGTTAGGCGTGGTTTTACGGGTATCCAGCAGCTGTGTGTGAAGTCCCTCAAGCAGACCGACCATATAATGGGTCTGCGTAGCAATTCCACTCATTCGTTGCATAAAATTCAAAGCTGTACGTTCTGCAGTGAGTATGCTTCCCGAAGGGCCTTCCACCAGCATCACAACATCGCCCACCTTGAGTTTGTCGCCATCCTGTTTGAGGCAGGTTACTTTAAGTCTGGAATCCACCAGTGTAAATACGCTGCTGCCAACTTCCATTCCACACAGAATACCTTCTTTTTTTGCCACCATTTTGGCTTTTCCTGTAGCATCAGGAGGAATGCAGGCCAGGGTACTGTGGTCTCCGTCGCCTATATCTTCGCGAAGGGCCATCTTTATGATTTCGTCTAAGTTGGGTATGTTTATCATGATGTTTTAGAACTTTTTATAACGTGTAGTACTAACGTTTTGAAATTGCAAAATTACATATATTTTTTGAACTACACAAAAAAAAGTGAGATTACCGCTTCAGGAAGGCGAAAAAAACCGCCAGAATCAGGCACGCAAATGATACCAGATGGTTCCAGTGCAGATGTTCTCCTTTGAAAACTGTGGCTACGATAACGGTGAACACCGTAAGGCTCACCACCTCCTGTATCACCTTGAGTTCTACCAGACTGAACGGCCCGCCTGTAATCTGGGAACCTATGCGGTTGGCGGGTACCATGACGGAATATTCAAAAAACGCCACGCCCCAGGACAGAAGTATGATGCAGATCAGCGGCCAGTCGGTTGTTACCTTCATCTGTTCCAGTTTCAGATTGCCATACCAGGCAAAGGTCATGAATATGTTGCTCACTACGAGCATCAGTACAGTAAGTAATCCTCTATTCACAATTCTTGATTATTGATTATTTTTAATATGTCGGAATATACTTGGTTGCAGGTCCGTTCTATGGTCTGGAGTCTGCGGTCTCCGTATTTCATTTTTTTTGCATCCACACGGTCTTTATAAGCGATGCCTATCCAGACGGTTCCTACTGGCTTTTCGGGGCTTCCTCCACCGGGACCCGCAATTCCTGTGGTTGCAACTGCTATGTCTGCCCCAAGGCGCATCTTGACTCCAGACACCATCTCCCGTACGGTTTCCTCACTTACAGCTCCGTAGGTCTCCAGGGTTTCATGCTTTACCCCTAAAGCTGTTTCTTTCACCTCGTTGCTGTAGGCTATAACGCCTCCTTTGTAGTATTCCGAGGCTCCGGGGAGGGCGGTGAGTTTTGAGGCTATAGCTCCGCCGGTACAGCTTTCGGCTGTAGCGAGCGTGAGATGCTGCTTTTTCAAGGCTTCAGCCACAAGTTCCGGAAGGCTCTCCAGATCCTCGCCTGCTATATATTGCCCGGCAATAGGGTAGAGTTCCGTTACGGCTTTATCGATTAGCTGGTGCAGTTGCTGCTCATCTGTTCCGCGGGCGGTAAGGCGTAGTTTCACCATTCCGGCCTGGGGGAGATAGGCTAATTTTATGCACTCAGGGAGGGCGAGTTCCCATTTCTCAATCAGGTCGCTCAAAAACGATTCTCCGATTCCTTGCACCAGAATATTTTTATTGACGATAGCTCCCATCTGGAAGTACCGCTTCATTCGCGGAACTATCTCGTGCTGCATCAGCCATTCCATCTCGAACGGCACGCCTGCCATGCTTACGATGACCTTACCGTCTCTCTCGAACCACATACAGGGGGCGGTCCCCACCTGGTTGTTTATCATGGTACAGCACTCGGGGACCCAGGCCTGCTGACGGTTGATCTCGGTAAGTTCGTAGCCGCGCGCATCAAAGATGCGTTTTACGTTGGCAAGTGCCTCCTCATTCTCTACCAGACGGCTGTTGAACAGTTCGCAGAGCGTCTTTTTCGTGATGTCGTCTTTGGTGGGTCCCAGACCACCTGTGATCAGGACTGCTTCGCTCTTTTCTATGGCTTTCTGCAGCGTGGCTTTGATCTGGTCGCCGTTATCTGCTATGGTGATTACCTCCCGTACCTCCATTCCTGCCCCAATGAGCATCTGGCTCATACGGCTGGCGTTTGTGTTGATTACCTGCCCGATGAGCAGTTCATCTCCTATATTGATTATTGTTACATCCATTTTAATCTTCCTCCATGGTTTTAGCAATCTTGTCGATGTTCAGGCTGCGGGCCGAAGCATCGAATATCTCTTTGTATATGCCGCCCTGATGATACACCTCATCGGGTGAACCGCTTTGTTCCACATGTCCCTGTTGGAGGGCATAGATGATATCGGCGTCGATAATCTGGCCCAGACTGTGGGATATGATGATGACGGTCCGGTTTTTCTTGATGGCGTCAAGGCTGTTCTTGATCTGTTCGGTTGCCACGGCATCCAGACTTGCGGTGGGTTCGTCAAGGAAGATGATCGGCGGGTTCTTGATGAACATTCTCGCGATGGCGATTCTTTGCTGCTGTCCTCCTGACAGCAAGGTGGCTTTGGTCTCAAATCCATCGGGGAGTTCCATAATTTGGTCATAGATATATGCCTTCCGGGCAGCCTCAACCACCATATCGTGGCTTGCATTGGGGTTGCCGTATTTGATGTTTTCTTCAATGGACCCGTCGAATATGTGGTTCTTCTGCAGCACCAGTCCTATATGGTCTCTCAGGTATTGGGTGTCCCATTCTTTCAGATCTACCCCGTCCAGCGTGATGGTTCCGCAGTCGGGTTCATAGAATTTGTCCAGAAGATTTACTATCGTACTCTTTCCTGCTCCGCTCAATCCCACAAAGGCGGTAATCTGATTGCTGCTGATCTGCATGTTCAGGTCGTGGAGTGCCTTGTTGCCGTTGCTGTAGGTGAAATCCACATCCTTGATGACGATGTTGCCTTCTACTTTTTCGGGGCGGTAGGTTCCGGTCTTCTCTACCTCGGGCTCTGCTTCCAGTATGTCGAAGAATCCTTCTGCATAGATGAGCGCGTCGTTCATGTCGTCATAGATCCGGTGCAGCTGGCGGATCGGGGCGGACACGTTGCTGAAAAGCATCACATGATACATTATTTTTCCTATGCTCATTCCCGGGTAGTCAATCAGTACGAGATAGGCGGTGAGGATGATGATCAGTACCGTTCCGATCTGTTCCGTGAAACTTTTCAGTCCGTCGAAAAGATAACTCAGCTTGCGGGTCTGGAGCTGGTTGTTGGTCAGTTGGTTCTGCAGGTCAAGCTGTTTGTTGCCTTCTATGGTCTCGCGGTTGAACGACTTGATTACGTTGATGCTCTCTATGATGTTCATGATGCCGTGGCTCTTGGCTTCCCGGTTAGCTCTCATGTCGCGCCGCCAGCCGGAGAGCTTCCGGGCCTGCCGGTAGGTGATGTAGAAGTAGATGGGTACGATGCAGAGCGCCACCAGTCCCACATACACGTTGGCTATGAACATCAGTACGATGGCAAGTATTGCGCTGGTCCCTAAAGGCAGTATGTCGATAAAGAAATTCTTCACGGTATTGCTGAGCGATTCTACACCTCGGTCGATTCTGGTCTGCAGGCGGCCGGCCTCGTTCCCCGTTGCGGTGAAGAAGGCCATTCTGAAGGTGAGCATCTTCTCAATCACGCTCTGCGCCAGGTCTCTCGATACAAATATCCTCATCCGTTCGCCGTAGTAGCGCTGGGCAAAGGTGATGAGGGCTGACAGCACCTCTTTCGAGAGCAGCACAATCGTGATGGTGATCAGTATCTGTGCTGCTTTGGCCCACTCGAAATCCGCTACATGCAGCAGCACATTGATGGAATCTACCGTCTTGTCGAGTACGATGGCGTTCACCTGTGCCATCAGCGACCCTATCAGGGTCATGATCAGCGTAAGCACTACAAGCCATTTATAAGGCTTTACGAACGGCCATATCTTCTGGAATAATAGTTTCAGCGTCATTTTCGGTTATCGTTATCGTTTTCGTTTAAGACTTGGAACTTTGAAACTTTGGAACTTTCCATTATCTCTCATGCACTTCCCGCCCCTCTACATATATGGCGCTGAATGGTCGCACGGGACAGAGATATTCGCATTTTCCGCAGCCGATACATCTGCTCTCGTTCACGCTTGGTATCTTGTGGCCGGTCGCGGGGTCGTCCACCAGCAGTATGGCGCCTGCCGGGCATCCCTGCTGGCATTTTCCGCAGGCTTTCCCCGTGGGCATGAGGCAGTTCTCGCGTACCCATACGGCGCATCCGATCCTGATATCGGTCTTCTCTTCGCGGGTAACTTTACGGATGGCTCCGGTAGGACATACCTCGCTGCATCGGGTGCATTCCGGGCGGCAGTAGCCTCGGTCATAGTGCATCTCGGGCTGCAGAAGTGTGGTGAAGTCCTTGCTGGGGCGCAGCACGTTGTTCGGGCATTCGCTTACGCAGAGCTGGCATCCTGTGCAATGGTCCTCGAAATTCTTCAGGCTCTGCGCGCCTGCTGGCTTCAAAGGAGTGTTGCGGTTCGGCACTTTCTTCTTCTCGATCACGGCTACCGCTCCATCTACCTTCATCTCCTGTGCCTCCACGGCCATCGTGGCCCCGACGGCGGCCGTTACGGTCATAAACTTGCGGCGTTCCGTGTCTATCGTCTGCGGTTTCTCGGATTTGGAACCTCTCAGCTTCAGTCGGATGGCTCCCTGCTTGCAGTTCTCCAGGCAGTCCATACAGGCCACGCAACGGCTGTAGTCAATCTTATGCTCTTCTGGATTTATGCACTGGCCCTTGCATTTCTTTGCGCAAAGTTTGCACCCCACGCACTTCGATTCGTCAATCTCGGGACGCAGTAGCGAGAAACGGCTCACCAGTCCCAGAACGGTCCCCACGGGACAGATATTGTTGCACCACGCGCGGCCATATCTGTACGAGAGCGCTCCTATCACCACCAGCGTTACGGCTGCCACGGCGAGCGACACGCCGCTCTTTACCCATACATCTACATGATAGAACCCATAGCATTCAAACCGCTCTGCCACCCAGGCACACAGGTTGTTGCCCCACAGCCAGACCGGCTGCAGGAGATTGGTGGCAATTCTTCCGTAGGCGCTGTAAGGGGCAATAAGGATGGCGATGCTGTTGAGGCCCAGTATCATCAGCGCTACAAATACCGCCAACACGCCGCCTCTCAGCCACGGGCGATCCTTTACATAATGGAAACGGAGTTTTCTTTTCCGCCCTCCGAACCAGGAGCAGATATCCTGCATCACGCCCAGCGGGCATATCACCGAGCAATAGACTCTCCCGATGAGCAGCGTCACCACAAGCAGCGCCGCCACAATAACGAAGTTTCCGGCAAGCACCGCGGGCAGAAACTGCATCTTCGCCATCCAGCCTAACCATAGATGCACCACCCCCGTAATGTCGAGAAACATCAGCGTGATTCCCGCAAAAAACACGGTTGCCAGCACAATACGTAACCTTTTCATAATCTACAAATGATTTTCAATTAATAATTTATATTATTATCCGCCGCACAAAGCCCTCTCAAATGCAAATGCAAAAATACGAATTTTATTTCATATAGGCATACTTTTTTTTATTCTTTTTCTCGTCTTACCATCGTAACGGGAATTTCCCGGCGGCGAGCCGTTTTGAAAAAAGTACTCGGAATACAGCAGATTTCATCCCTCATTTTTCGCGAATCCGGCTATGGTAACTCCCTTCTATCTTCTTTTTATCTCCATATTAACTTCTTTTTATCTCCTTTTCTTAGGATAAGAGATAGAAAAAAGATAAAAAGAAGATAAAAAGAAGATAGAAGGGGGTTGCCTGCTGAAAAGACGCGGGAAATCAGGCGGAAAACCCGATATGGACCGTTCCTGTACAATCCCTTGCATGAAAAAAATTTGGCGGTGTGGAAAAGTTTATGTATCTTTGCACTTTTGAAATTCTATTGTATAACCCGTAAAAATCTATTCCCTATATGGCTGAACTGAGTGAACAAGAACAAATTAGACGTAATTCGCTGAATGAACTGAAACGTCTCGGCATTAACCCTTATCCTGCAGAACTGTATGAGGTGAACGCGAAAACGTGTGAAATTCTGGAACAGTTTCCTAAAGATAATTCATTATTTCAGGAGGTGAGCATCGCGGGCCGTATGATGAGTCGCAGAATTATGGGAGCCGCCAGTTTTGTGGAACTTCAGGACGCTTACGGCAGAATCCAGCTGTATGTGAAGCGCGACGAGATCTGCGAGGGCGAGGACAAGACGCTCTACAACACGGTGTTCAAACGGCTGCTGGATATCGGCGACATTATCGGCGTTACGGGCTATGTGTTCGTTACCCAGATGGGCGAGATCAGCATCCATGTGAAGACCCTCAAGGTGCTGAGCAAGAGTCTGCGCCCGCTGCCTATAGTGAAGGAGAAGGACGGCGTGGTGTATGACGCCTTTACCGATCCGGAACAGCGCTACAGAATGCGTTATGTGGATCTGATCGTGAATCCGAACGTGAGAGAAACCTTCGTAAAGCGCGCCAAAATCGTGAATACGATGCGCTCGTTCTTCAACGAAAGAGGCTATCTGGAGGTGGATACTCCCGTGCTTCAGTCTATCCCCGGCGGGGCTGCCGCAAGACCGTTCATCACGCATCATAACGCGCTGGATATTGACCTCTATCTGAGAATCGCCAACGAGCTGTATCTGAAACGTCTGATCGTGGGTGGATATGAAGGTGTATATGAGTTCAGCCGCAATTTCCGCAACGAGGGTATGGACCGCACCCATAACCCTGAATTTACCTGTATGGAGATTTATGTGGCCTACAAGGACTACAACTGGATGATGGGTTTCGTGGAGGAGATGCTGGAGAAGATCGCCACTACGCTCCACGGCGATACGAAGGTGAACGTATGGGGCAACGAAATCAATTTCAAGGCTCCGTTCCGCAGGGCCCCTATGGTGGAACTTATCAAGGAAGAGACCGGTGTGGATGTAAGCGGCATGACTGAGGAGGAACTCCGCGAGGCTTGCAAGAAGTTGGGTGTGGAGACCGATGCAACCATGGGCAAGGGTAAACTGATTGACGCTATCTTCGGCGAGAAATGCGAGCATAAACTCATTCAGCCGACGTTCGTAACGGACTATCCTATAGAGATGTCGCCGCTTTGTAAACGCCACAGAGACAATCCCGACCTGACGGAGCGTTTTGAACTCTTTGTGAACGGCAAGGAACTGGCTAACGCCTACAGCGAACTGAACGACCCGATCGACCAGCTGGAGCGTTTCCAGGAACAGCTGCGGCTCAGCGAGAAGGGCGATGATGAGGCTATGTTCATCGATATGGACTTCGTGAGAGCGCTGGAATTCGGTATGCCTCCAACCTCCGGTATGGGTATAGGTATTGACCGTCTGGTGATGATGATGACCGGAGAGCAGAGCATTCAGGATGTGCTCCTTTTCCCACAGATGAAACCCGAAAAGAAGGCTGCGGTTACTACCGATGAGGAATTTGTGGCTCAGGGCGTTGCAGCGGAGTGGGTTCCCATGCTGAGAAAAGCAGGAATCAATACGCTGGCACAGCTGAAGGAGGCCAACCCGAACAAATTGTATAACGACCTGAACGGCTTGAGAAAGAAAAACAAACTGGATATTCCGCCAGTACAGAAAGAAGCCGTCGAAAACTGGATTAACGGATGATAAAACAGTTTGAGTTCAATCATTTCGGCACGAACTGCTATGTGCTGAGCGATGGGGGAGAGGCTGTGATTGTGGACCCGGGAATGGTGAATCTGCATGAGGATGACGCGCTGTATTCCTATATTGATTCCATCGGGGCGAAAGTGGTGGCAGTAGTGCTGACCCATGCGCACGTTGATCATATCGCAGGGCTCAGGAATGCCCTGGAACATTACGGGCTTCCGGTGGGATGCCATTCCGACAGCAGGAAACACTTGCGGCAGGCCTCGGCATACGGCTCGGTGATGGGTTTTGAGGTGGAGGCTATGGATGATCTCCCCGTGCAGGAACTCAAAGAAGGGGATGTGATAAAGGTGGGATCGCTGGAAATCGAATGCCGCGAAGTTCCGGGCCATTGCGAAGGCAGTCTGGCTTTTGTGGTGGGGAAAGAGCGCAAGGTGATTACCGGGGATGCCCTTTTCCGCGGCAGTATCGGCCGTACCGACCTCCCGGGCGGGAACTATGACCGTCTGGCTGCCAGCATAAGGGAAAAACTGCTGGTGCTGGAAGATGATTATTCTGTGCTGCCAGGTCACGGAGACTGCTCTACGATCGGAGATGAAAGAAACAATCCATTTCTGTTCGGGTTATGATAACACCAAAGATCGAAGCCAGTTGGCTGGAGGTTTTGAGACCGCAGTTTGAGGCTCCTTATTTTGAGGAACTGAAATCTTTTCTTGTGGCAGAACGTGCGCAGTATGAGTGCTATCCCAAAGGCGGGGAGATTTTCGCCGCTTTCGACAGGACCCCTTTCCATAAGGTCAAGGTGGTGATACTCGGCCAGGACCCCTATCATGAGCCGGGACAGGCGCACGGACTCTGTTTCTCCGTTCCCGATGGCGTACCCGTTCCCCCTTCGTTGCGGAATATCATTCAGGAAATCAATACGGATTTAGGAACCCGCATTCCGGTGGATGACGGCTGTCTCACGGGCTGGGCAGACCAGGGTGTGCTGCTTCTCAACGCTACGCTCACGGTCCGGGCCCATCAGGCAGGATCGCATCAGCACAGGGGCTGGGAGACCTTCACCGATGCGGCAATAAAGGCGCTTTCCGATTATCGCAGCGGAATCGTTTTCCTTTTGTGGGGGAGTTATGCAATAGCCAAGTCGCAGCTGATAGACCGAAACCGTCATTATGTGCTAACGGCTCCGCATCCGTCCCCCTTGTCGGCATACAGAGGATTTTTCGGCTGCCGCCATTTCTCGCAGGCAAATGCCCTTCTCACGCAGCAGGGGCTGTCGCCGATAGACTGGTCGAAGATGCGATAAATTTCTTTCTTCCGTTCCGTTTCCGGACACGGTCAGAACGTGAAATTAACACCGAAGCAGGCCAGTACAGGCAGCTGGTTGATTCGCTCAAAGGTAATTCGGTCGAAATAGAAGATATTCTCGCGGCTGTAGAGATTGGTAACGCTGAGGTTGAGTTCAAGCAAAGAGCGCTTTCCGATGGAGAATTTACGTTTGACGCCGATATCAAACCGGTGATAGTTTGGCATTCTTCCGGCATATAGCTCGCCGTAATGAAGTCCGAGAGAACCATTCTCGCAGGTATAGTCGGTCCTCATTCCACCCGTAAACGGAATGTTTTCGTAGGCGCCCTGAGTCTGGGTGAAAGGATATCCGCTACCAAAGTTCCAGCGTGCGCTAAATTCCCATTCCCTTTGGTCGCCAAGAGTATAGGTGGCGAGGAGATTGACGGTATGACGGCGGTCATAGTGGGGATAATAGGTTTGAATTTCGTCGGTACGAGTAACCCAGCCCAAGGAATATGTAGCCCAGACATAAAGCCGGTCGATATCGTAGCAGAGGCTTACATCAAAGCCGGAAGCCAGCCCCTTTTCAATCATAAAGTCGGTAAGGTAGTATTCTGGTTTTTCATATATGCCACCGTGGGCGTATGAAGGATCGTTGCGAGAATAGAGCTTGTTGTGATTGGAGTTGAGCAACTGATCAAATACTTTTATATATGCTTCAGCATTGATGTTGAAAGATGATGTGATATCATATTCGGCTCCAAGCACGGCGTGTTTGGCTTTCTGTATGCAGTTGTCCACAGGTTCTTGCTGGAAGGTGGACGGGAAGTCCAGCGACCCCGACCCGGTAAGGAATCCGTTGAAAAGATTTACGATATCGTTGTCGGAACGGGCATCCAGGAATATCTGACTATACAAGCCTCCCGCAAATTTGAATCTCAGTTTGTCGGAATAGTTGTATTTGATAGCGAGACGAGGCTCAAGGCTTTTCTCCATAAGGGACGTGTAACTGATAAATCTGATACCCGGGTCAATGAGCCATTTCTCGGAGTTGTACTTGTAGGCGGCGTATATGGAAAGGTTGTTGGTGTGTTCAGCCTGTTGGGTCGGCAGACCATAGTTGTTGGTGAACGAGTAGTCGGTAGCGTATCCCTCCATACTGATACCATATTTGAGTCGGTTGCGACCGTAGAAATTGGTAAGGTTGATGGAGGCGTTGAATCCCCCGATGGAAGAGAATTTATCCTTGTGGGAAGCATCTTTCAGGTTGATTCTGTAATTGGAATAGGCCAGGCTACCGTCCAGAATGGAGGAAGACCCGGTAACCAGCACAAAGTTCCCGCCCGCTCCGTAGTTGAGCCAGTTGTAATCCGCCAAAGCTTGATAGCCGATAACTTTGTCGTCAAACCGGAATCCGAAGAAATTGATTTTGGAGCCGCTCCCAGAGTTGATGCTGAGTTTGCCATAGAGGTCGGTAAAGTCAAAAGGCAGACCGCCTGGAATGTAAGAATACAATACAGGAGATGTTTTTGAAAGATAGGAATTTTTGGCGGATAGCAGGTATGTGATGGTGGATTGACTGGTGGCGGTTTCTTTCTTGATAGGGCCTTCAAGTATAAGGTTTGCCCCGAAAGTGTTAAATCCGATTTTCCCCGACTGGCGCTTCTTGTTTCCGTCGCGGGTGACAATATCCATTACAGAGGATAGTCTTCCGCCGTATTCTGCACCAAACCCGCCGGTATAGATGTTGGCGTTGAGGATGATGTCGGTCTCGAAGATGGAATAAAGACCTATGGAATGAAATGGGTTATATACAATCATTCCATCCAGGAGAGCGAGGTTTTGTATCATTGAGCCGCCACGGATGTAGAGCTGTCCGCCCTGATCTCCGGTGGAATTTACGCCAGGGAGCACCTGAAGATATTGGGCCAGGTCGGCCTGACCTCCGATGGAGGGCATCTGCTGGATTTGTGAGGAGGTTATTTTCTCTACGGATACCGACGTGAGGGATTTCCTTTCTTCGGCCCGGCTTTCGGTGATTACCACCTCTTTCATCGTTACGGCTGCCGGTTTGAGCTGAATATTGAGATTGACGGTCTGTTTCTGGGACCGGGATAATGTGAGAGGTTTACGATAATCTTCATATCCGACGTAGCGAACCAGCAAAGTGTAATCTCCGTCGGGTATCTTGTTGATAAGGAAGAATCCGTTCAGGTCTGTTGTGGCACCATGGTTAGTGCCTTCTAACAATATGGTGGCAAAAGGAATTGCTTCTCCATTCTTTTCGTCAAGAAGCACTCCTTTTATTGTGCATTGTGCAATAGAAGCAAAGGTGATCAGGGAAAAAGCAAATATGAGTAAGCACTTTTTGGGTAAGTTGGATGACCAAAGCCAGACTTGCTTGAACTTTGGCATTGTGGAAAAATGACTCTTGGAAAGGATATTTTTCATGTTTGAAGGTGTGGGCTAATGTATGATTTTGAATATAAGTTCTTTGAGTATTTCGCCGTCTTCCATTCTGGAAGCGATGCCTTTGCTTCTGCAGTCGGCCTCATAGAGATAGCCGATACAGGAGGCCAGTTTGGGAAGCGGGTAGTTTTTGGATGCGGCGGCATAGTCTTTCAGAAAGAAAGGATTCACTTTGAGATCAGCAGGATTCTGAATGTAAATCATCAAGTCAATGAAGTATTTATACAGCAGGGGCAGAACCATTTGGATGGGATTATCTTTAGGAGTCTTTGCAAAGTGATTTACAATAGTATTGCAGGCTTTGATGTCGCGTCTCCCGATGGCATTCTGGAGTTCAAATATATTGTATTCACGGCTGATGCCGATATGCTGTTCCACCACAGCATCGTTAATTGTGGTTTTGGGCGGAAGTACAATGAATAATTTATCCAGTTCGTTGGCAATCCGGCTGAGGTTGTTACCTGTCTGTTGGGCAATCAGTACAGCTGATTTCTCTGTAATGGCGTAGTCGTGGCTGTTTACATATTGTGCAATCCATGCGGGTATCTGATTCTCGTACAGTTTGGCATGTTCATATACTGTGCCGGTGTTTGCAATGGCTTTGTATGCCTTGGATCGCTTGTCGAATTTCTTGTGGCGGAAGCAGAATGCCATAACGGTTTGCGGCTGAGGGTTTTCGCAGTATGTGGTTATAAGGTCCCAGCCTCCGTCTTTTGAAGTTATGTCCTGTGCCTCTTTCACAAGAATCAGCTGTCGGGCGGAAGCCATAGGGTATTGCTTGGCTCTGCTGATGATGTCAAGCATAGAAACATCTCTGCCATATAAAACTACCTGATCGAAGTCCCTGTAATCGGCATCTACAATATTCTGCTCCAGAAAGTCTGAAACCAGGTCTATGTAATAATCCTCTTCCCCTGTTATCAGATATATAGGAGATGGATTTCCTGCTTTTATTGATGAAAAAATCTGGTTTTCAGTAGTTGCCATAGATATATAGAATAAATTATAAATTACAAAAGTACACATAATTTTTAATATGTGCAAATCTTTTTTCGTAAGGCTTTGTTCTTTTTGTGAAAAAATGGTGGATTTTATCACATTTTACCCGTTTTATTAATCCCATCAATGTGGGATATAAGGAAATTTAACAAATTTAATCCCTAAAAACATTATATTTGGCACCTGATACGATGGTTTCATCCCAATATAAGACCACCAGTATCATTAAAGCATCAGTTTATTTGAAAAGTTGTACTTTTGCAATCGAAAATAACGAAAAAGGATATGCAAGTTAAACGTTTATTTGATATTCCAGCCTATAGGAAAGAGCAAAATGCGCCTCGTCCTGTTTTCGTTCATAAGGAGGCTGGAGTTTGGAAAGAACATAATATAGATGAATATATAAGTCAGTCGGAACTTATCAGTTTCGGATTGCTTTCAATGGGAGTGGAACGCGGAGAAAACGTAGCTCTGGTTTCGTCGGGTCGTCCTGAATGGAATTATATAGATATGGGAGTCCAGATGATAGGGGCGGTTCTGGTACCGATATATCCCACTATAAGTGAAGAAGATTATCTGTTTATACTTTCCAATGCCGAGGTCCGCTATATTATTGTAGAATCGGAAGGGCTTCTGCATAAAATGCAGCATATAGCAGATAAACTTCCTGAACTTCAATGTATCTACACGATTAATCCCGTAGAAGGAACTCCCAATTTGTCAGACATCATAGCTCTCGGTTCGCAGAATCCCAACCCGCAGTTGCTGGAATCCATAAAATCTTCAATCACGGGGGACGATGTGGCAACGATGATCTATACAAGCGGCACTACTGGTGTCCCTAAGGGCGTGATGTTAAGTCATAAAGGAATATTGATGAACCTGTTCGGCATTGAAGAGAGTCCGCTGCCCTATTTTACTACGGCCTTGAGCTGGATGCCATTGTGCCATATCTATGAGCGTATGATGAATTACCTGTATCAGTATATGGGTTTTGAGACATATTATGCCGAAAGTGTCGGAAAGGTCGCTGAGAATGCGAAAGAGGCCCGTCCACATATTATGGCATCTGTCCCGAGATTCCTGGAAAAGGTATATGATAAGATTTATCGTAAGGGAGAAAAACTGACGGGCTTGAAACGTAAGATATTCTTCTGGGCGTTGGAGTTGGGGTGTAACTATGATATGGATAGGCCCAAGCAGTCGATAGGTTTTAGGATAAAGCGCTTATTTGCTGATAAGATGGTCTATTCGCAGATACGTGAGTCGTTAGGTGGAAGGCTGGATATGCTGGTTTCGGGAGGTGCCGCTATACAACCCAGACTGACGAGATTCTTTACCTGTGTCGGCCTTACACTTTACGAAGGATACGGCCTTACGGAATGCTCTCCGTTAGTGGCAGTTACTAATTCTCACGGCGGCCGGAGAATCGGCACGGTAGGCAAAACTTTGCGCGGACTTGAAGTCAAGATTGCGCCTGAAAATAATGAAATTCTTTGCCGTGGCGGTAATGTAATGAAAGGCTATTATAAGTCCCCGGAACTGACGGCTGATGCCATAGATAGCGATGGCTGGTTCCATACCGGAGACACGGGGCGTTTTGACAGCGACGGATTCCTGTATCTTACGGGCCGTACCAAAAGTATGTTCAAGACCTCGATGGGTAAATTTGTCAATCCAGAGGTGATAGAAGAAAAATTCAAAGAATCCCCCTTCGTGTTGGATATGATGGTCGTAGGTGAAGGTCAGAAGTTTGCAGCAGCTATTATTGCACCAGATTTTGATTTCCTTAAAGAATGGCAGCAGCGACACGGAGTTCCTAAATATCAGACTCGTGAGGAAATGATTTCCGATAAACAGACGCTGCAGCGGTATCAGAAGGTTGTGGATAAATATAATGCACAGCTTGGCAATACGGAGCAGATCAAGAAATGGCATCTGGTTACGGATACATGGTCGGAATCAAATAAATTCCTTACCCCGACGCTGAAAATCCGTCGTGGTGTGATTTCTGCGGCATACAAAGAAATTATAGATAATCTATTTGAATGATTCTTTGGCTCTTCAAAGTATTGCGGAAATCATAATCGTGATTGTCATACGCTCCCTCTTCGCTACGTGATACCTCCCAGGTAAGGCCGTAGCTTCGGTGTCGTTCTGCTGTCCCGCAGAGGGCCGGAACTGGGAGTTACCAGGGAGATACCAGAGAGATACCAGGGAGATACCAGGCGTTTCCCCAGCGAGGCTTCGCCAGAAAAACGGAGTTGCCCGCCCTCTGTATCATCAAAGGGTCTGATCCCGTGATGACACTAATAAGTACAAATTGACACCAAAAAGACACTGAATGCGGACAAATCGGAACGAATGCGGACAAAACTGGCATCCGGCATCAGAAAGAGTTCGTATCTTTGCATCCGAAATTGAACACAGGAAATATCACGCAGAATGCGCAGATGCGCAGAATCTCGGGAAACCTGAACTCGGAACTTGGAAACGGAGGCGAAGCCGAACCGAAGGTCAGAGACCGCAGTGAACTAAACCTTCATTAATTCTGCGCGTTCTGCGTGATAAACCTCTAGACCTTAAACGAATGTCAAAAGAAACCATCGACCCCGACCAATGGCAGAAAATCATCAAAATAGTAATCGCCGTACTGTCCGCGCTCGCCGGAGCATTAGGCGTTACGTCGGCTCATCCATGGGCTTGTTCTGAACCTGGTCCTGACCCTCATAGGCGAACTCTTCCTATGCGCCTTTCTCCTGTTATGGGCGGGTCGCATCACTTTTTTTTTTCATTTCGGTGTAAGAAATGGGCGAATGCTACGTTATAGATATGTTGGAATTAAAAAATTATATTGTATATGATGAAAAAGTATCTGTATGTATTGGTATTGGCAGTTCTGTGCTGGAACTGCGGTACGGAAAACAAGAATGCGTCTGAGGGACAGAACTCTGAGGCGGCAGAAGGGTGGGAGTCGGCGATTCCCGAGTCGTTCAGGGAGGAGCATTACGAAGAATGGAAGGTGGTGTATCTGGTGGACAGCATCTTTGAACTTTCGGGCGAGGAGGTGGATTATGCGAAGGTGGATTCGATTGTGGCGGGGTATATCGAGTCGGAAGGTATCGGTATGCCTTCGGACCGGTGCGCCAGAATCTGAAAGATTGATGAACTGTGCAAGGAGAATTTCGATATCAGTGAATATGACTACAGCAATTTCGGTATGATGGTGGCCGAAAGGACCAGCTGGCAGTTTGAGAGTTATGTGGTGTGGCTGTACGGACAGGAGGCAAGGAAGGTGCTGCGCAAGACGAAGCTGGTGGATATAGAGAAAGAGATGAGGCTGTACGGGGAACTGAACTATGCACTTTTTGATGTGTGCGACTCTGTGGCGCATGCGATTGAGGGGTCTGGATCTTGGATAGCGGTAACAGGGATTCTCTGTATGCCGGGTATCTTTGAGAGAAGTATGTACAGGGCTATTCTCGGGTTGAACCCCGAAACAGGGAATGAACTGGATGTGCCGCTCGACCTGTTCGACCGGGAGTGCCGGATGCTGGTGGAGAACTACAAGCCCGGGTATGGCAAGGAGCCGATAGATGCGGACAGGGTAGTGGAGAAGTACCGGAAGGCGTTCCACGCGTGGTATGCCTATCGGAAATCGGTGGCTTCGCGGCTGACGGATGCGAAATTCAAGAGGGCCTACGAGTCAATCACCTATAGCGAGGCCCGTGCCCAGCTGATTGACCTGAAGAACCGGTATAATAATTATGGAGTGACGAGTGATGTGATGCTGGAAATGTGTCTGGATAAAGACTGCTCGGATCAGGAACTGCTGAATTTCAACTACGAAAAGCGATGCGAGGAGGCATTCGGTTCGGATAAGGACTGACGTTGCAGGATTTTTATTCATAATATAAACCAATAATATACAAATATGATGGAAAAAAATAATGATCAGAATATGGCATCCGGAAAGGATGACCATGCTATGCGGATAAGCGACGCTGTGGAGATATGCAGGAAATCCGTATGCGGCACAACTCGGGAATGCCGATGCTGGATATGCTCATCGGCGGACTGGAATCGGGCAAGGTGTATCTGATAGGAGGCGGGGAAATGATGGGCAAGACCGGACTGGCTCTCACGCTGGCAAAGAATCTGCTGGACGAGGGGGTGAAGGTGGGATTCTTCGCGGACCGGTCCTGGCAGGATGTGGACTTTATGGTGAGGGTGGTGTCGATATTGCGTGGCGGGAAGTGCCCTGCGACCTACGAGGAACGGGAGAAACTGCTGTCAGACGCGCAGATGGATGATGTGGGACTGTATCTGGAATGCGAGCCGTGGATGAAGTGGAGCTACTTTGTGGGCCGGTGCCGGTATCTGGTGGAGCGCGAGGGG
Organism: Bacteroidales bacterium; assembly: GCA_045640985.1. Classification (GTDB taxonomy): domain Bacteria; phylum Bacteroidota; class Bacteroidia; order Bacteroidales; family P3; genus Colimorpha. The sequence goes on along the minus strand of JAZUFZ010000011.1, from coordinate 47,784 downwards.
GTGGGGTGTCTGATATGGGACACGATGGAAGATATGTTTGATCCGGATGGCAGCATTGGAAATGGTCAGGGTGTGCTGGGAAGATATGTGAAGAGGCTGGCCGAGGAACTGAATGTGTGTATCATCGTGACGACCCAAGACGGCAGGTATGACAAGACCCAGGAGCCGACGATAGAGGATTTGTCAGACTGGTCGGGCATGTCGCATTACTCGGACTGCGTGATGGAGGTAACGAGACCGGAGATGCTGGGAATCAAGTATGATGAAATGGGCTCTACCACGAACAAGGCGGTCATATATGTGCTCAAAAGCGGATACCGTACAGGCAAGCTGTCGGTCCCGATAGAGGAGTCGTCGGGAATGTTCGCACCGGAGATTTAAGATGAGCGGCAGGTGTAGATGGTTTGAACTTTTGATAAGAATCTTTGATGAACGGAAATAAAAAAAGCTTGCAGATCTGCAAGCTTTTTTGTTGTCCATCCAGGATTCGAACCTAGACTGGCTGATCCAGAGTCAGATGTGCTACCATTACACCAATGGACAATCTTTTTGTGGATGCTTTTCCTTTCAAAAGCGGTTGCAAAAGTACACATTTTTTTAATATTGACCAAATTTATTTTGAATATTTTTTGTTTATGCTTGATTTACAACAGAATATTTTTTTATCTTTCAAAATTTTTCGGTTACAAATCGCCCCTGAAATATAGTATATATTGGATTTTTCCGGATAATTGCATTAATTGAAAATGTGCAGATTTGCTAATTATTCCATATCATAATAGATACAATAACAATTTGTGTTATGTTAAGTAGTGAATAGAAAAGAAGAAAGGAGGCATTTACGACCTCCTTTCTGATGATTATTGGATTAAAAAATCCCATACATTATACATTATTTGTTGGTCTTTTCGATTTCTGCGAGACGCTCATTGATTGGTTTCAATTCGTCGTACATTTCAAGACGTGCATAAACAACTTTCAAAGCCTGGAGGCACTGATGCAGATTTGCGATCTGCTGTGCTTTTGCGTCAGGATCTGCGAGGTTGTCGATATAGTTGATGGCTGAATTGAAATACTGTGTGGACTGGCGGAAATAGCCGTTAGCTTCTTCAATCATCATTGCATAGCGTTCGCCTTCAGGATCGTCTTCAGGCTGGATTTCGTTGGCGCTGTTTACCATATCTACGGCGCGGTTGAAAATCATGGTGCCAAGACCATAGTTGGCTTCGTACTGGTTAGGATTCATTGTGAGAGATTCCTGGTATCTTGCTTCTGCTCCAGCGTAGTCCTTGGAAAGTTCGAGGATGGCAGCTGCCTGACCCAGAATCTGGGCATACAGTGCAGGATTTTCACGGGTAAGGTTAAGTGTGTTGTTGATCTGCTCGTTGGCTTTCTCGATGTTGTTGTTTACAAGATAACCTTCTGCAAGAAGCAGCGTTGCATTGTAATCTTCCGGGTGGTTCTTTACATAGTTGTTAGCAACTTTCATAGCCTCTTCGTTCTGGCCTTCAGCCTTGTACATGTCAAACAGCGCACGGTAAACGGCTGGCTTGTCGGTCTTGCGGCGAACAAGTGGTTTGAAATATTTTGCGAGGGCGTCATTGTCGTGGAGCACTTTTGCACAAAGTCCGGCAAGGTAATAAACCTGGTCGGTGGATTTTTTGTCTCCGGATTCGTTGAACATGGCAATGGACTGTTCGCAGAGCTGCATGGCTTTTGCATAATCTTTGTCAATGTTGTAGGCTTTGATGGCGCGTGAATAGAATTCCTGACCGACGAAACCGAATACGGTGTTGTTGTTAGCTGAGAATTCATTTTGGGTGTCGAGGCGTTTGCATTCCATAGCGGCTGCAGAGGCTTGTTCAACCCAGTCTGGAACTGCGTTTGCATACTTGGAGTTTGGCTTGATCATTTCAGCACCGATCTGGCTGTAGATAAGTCCTTTGTAGCACCAGGTCTTGGCATCGCCCTTGGTTGCATCGTTGGCGATGGCAAGGTCGATTTCTTCCTTGGCACGTTGAAGATATTTGAATATTTTATCGGATTTGGTTTCGCGAGTGGCACTTTGCAGGTCGCGAATTGCGCTTTGAACATTGAGCGTCTGTGCTGAAGCTGCCAATCCGAGGGCAACGAAAGCAAAAGCGATGAATAACTTTTTCATTTTTGTTGAGTTTTATTTATTTGTCTTTTCTGAGTTTGTATCACAACGGAACGTTTTATTGTAAAAGACAAGGTTTATTAAATATTTTTAATACTTATTCTTTTAGTTGTTCTGGTCCTCATTTTCGGATGTTTCCTGTCCAGGGTTCTCGGGTGTATCCTGGGATTCCGCCTGGGAAGTCCCCTCTCCTATTACCTCAGCGCCATTCTCTTCCTCATCTGGAGCTGCCGGGACCTTGGTAATGGAGGCGATATAATCCTTTCCGCGGAGATTGATAAGCTTGAATCCCTGGGTGGTTCTGCCAAGTACTCGGATATCGCTTACGCGGAGACGGATGGTTATACCTGAACGGTTGATGATCATGAGGTCCTCATCTTCGCTGATGTTCGAGATTGCGATAAGGTTACCTGTCTTTTCGGTTACATTGAGCGTTGAAACGCCTTTGCCGCCGCGGTGAGTGATTCGGTACTGATCCAGCGAGGAACGCTTGCCGAAGCCTTGTTCCGAAACCACGAGGATGTCATCTTCTTTGTTGCTTACGCAGAGAAGGCTGATAACGCTGTCGTTCTCGTCCTGGAGCGTGATACCCTTCACACCGGTAGCTCCACGTCCCATATCGCGTATCTCATCCTCCGGGCAGCGGACCACCTTGCCGTATTTCGTCGCAAGAAGCATATCGCAGTTGCCGTCAGTCAGACACGCATTGAGAAGTTCGTCTCCTTCGCGGATGCCGACAGCTATGATACCTTTGGTTCTCGGACGGGAATATGCCTCAAGATTGGTTTTCTTGATAATACCGTTCTTGGTACACATGATAATATAATGGTTCTGGAGGTATTCAGGATCGCTGAGACTTTCAACATTCACGTAAGCCTTCACCTTATCATCGGGACCGAGATTGATCAGGTTGAGGATTGCGCGGCCCTTTGAATCCTTGCCGCCTTCCGGAACCTCGAAAGCACGCATCCAGAAGCAGCGGCCCTGTTCTGTAAAGAGCAGCAGATAATTGTGGTTTGTGGCCGTGAAGATATGTTCCACAAAATCCTCGTTGCGTACCGAAGATCCTTTGGAGCCTACCCCACCCCTGTTCTGCGTGCGGTATTCGCTCAGAAGGGTTCGTTTGATATATCCCAGATGAGAGATTGTAATCACCACCTGATCATTTGGAATGGTATCTTCAATACGGAAGTTGGCAGCGTCATATTTGATGGCAGTACGGCGGTCGTCACCATATTTGTCACGGATATCGATAATCTCATCCTTGATAACACTCATCAGTACATCGTGGTTACCCAGAATTTCCTTGCATCTCTGAATAAATGCCAGCTTTTCGTCATATTCTTCCTGTAGTTTCTGGCGTTCCATACCGGTCAGCTGACGCAGACGCATTTCCACGATAGCCTTAGCCTGGAGCTCACTGAAACCGTATTGTGAAATCAAGCCTTCGCGAGCCTCATCAACAGACATCGACCGGCGGATAAGCGCGATAATCTCATCGATAATGTCAATAGCCTTGAGGAAACCTTCGAGGATATGGGCACGGCGTTCAGCCTCAGCCATCTCGAATTGAGTGCGGCGGGTCACAACCTCTTCGCGATGTTCCACGAATTTCTGGATCAGATCCTTAAGGTTGAGAAGCTGCGGACGACCTTTAACCAGTGCAATATTATTGACAGCAAAGCTGGACTGCAGTTCCGAGAGCTGGAAAAGTTTGTTGAGTATCACGTTCGGCACAACGTCATGACGCAGGAAATACACCACGCGGATACCGTCCTTATCGGACTCATCGCGGATATCGGTAATACCTTCAATACGCTTTTCCGTTACAAGCTGGGCCTGACGCTTTATCATCTCAGACTTGTTTACACCGAAAGGAATCGTATGCGCCACAATCATATTGCGACCCTTGGCATCCGTCTCAATCGAAGTATCGGCACGAAGGACAATACTTCCACGGCCTGTCGTATAAGCCTCCTTTACGCCATTATAGCCATAGATTGTTCCGCCACCAGGAAAATCAGGTGCAGGAACGTGCTGCATCAGATCTTCAATAGTAATATCAGGATTGTCAATATAAGCCACACATCCGTTCATAACCTCACGGAGATTGTGGGTAGGCATGTTCGTAGCCATACCGACAGCGATACCGTTGGAGCCGTTAATCAAAAGATTCGGAATCTTGGTAGGCAGCACAGAAGGTTCTTCACGGTCATTGTCGTATGTAGGCACCATATCAACGGTGTCTTCATTGATGTCTGCCAGCAGTTCGTTGGCAATCTGTTTCATTCTAACCTCGGTGTAACGCATAGCTGCAGCGCTGTCACCGTCAATACTACCAAAGTTTCCTTGTCCGTCAATAAGGGTATATCTCATGTTCCACGACTGAGCCAGACGAACCACAGCGCCGTAAACTGAGCTGTCACCGTGAGGGTGATACTTACCGAGCACCTCACCCACTACTGTTGCCGATTTCTTGTGAGCCGTATTGTAGAACAGTCCCATATCATTCATAGCATACATGATACGGCGTTGCACAGGCTTCAGACCATCGCGCACGTCAGGCAAGGCACGGGCTACAATTACAGACATTGCATAGTCAATGTAGGCTGTTTTCATCGTGGTTTCGATATCAACCCGCGTAATTTTTTCGTTTTCCGATTGCATTGCTTTATTTTATGTTGTTGTATTCTAACTAAATATAGTTATTTCAATAGAAATAACAAATGCAAAGATACGAATTTTTTTTCGTATGGAAAAATATTTTTATTAACAATTTGTTAAAACTTACTTCTCTTCAAAGTTCTGACGGAATGTACATCCGCTGCGCCATTCAGAACAGCCAAGGGCAGTCTTTCCCCTTATGATGGTTCCTTTCCCGCAGAGCGGGCATATATCGCCTTCCCTGACCGGCTTCTGCGCCTTGGAAGAGGGCTTCTTCTTTTTCTGGGGTTTCTCCCGGGTATCTCCCTGGTATCTCCCTGGTTTCTCCCTCTGCGGACCGTCCGCAGCACAGGCCGGAACCCTCCGCGCCGAGGTGTCACTCAGTACCTGCCGCACAATTACCGTAACCATCTGCTTCAGCTCATTGATGAAAAGATGCGAGTCATACTTTCTGGCCTCAATGTCGCGAAGTTTCTTTTCCCACTGGCCGGTAAGTTCTGCACTTTTGAGCAGATCCTCATGAATGATACCGATCAGTTCAACTCCCGTCGAAGTGGCCTCCAGAGACTTCCCTTTGCGCTGGATATATCCTCGCTTGAACAAGGTCTCAATAATGGCCGCCCGCGTGCTGGGGCGACCGATACCGTTTTCTTTCAGGGCATCACGCAATGCCTCATCGTCCACCAGTTTTCCTGCTGTTTCCATGGCACGCAGCAAAGTGGCTTCCGTATAGGGTTTGGGCGGCGTGGTCCACTTCTCGGTCAGCGTCGGCTCATGTGGTCCCTTCTCCCCTTTCTTGAAGTCGGGAAGTGTCTTTTCTTCGTCTTCACTTTTCTTGCTTTCCTCGGTATTCTGCTTCTTTGGAAATACAACTCTCCAGCCTTCTTCAAGTATTTGTTTTCCAGTAGTCTTGAATTCTGTATTCTCAACCTTTCCTAAAACCGTTGTAGTGGAGAACTTACAGTCAGGATAGAACACTCCAATAAATCTTCGTGCCACCAGATCATAGACCTGTTTCTCCTCTCGTGAAAGCGTTGCATTCTGAGGATTCTGGCCTGTGGGAATTATGGCATGATGGTCCGTAACCTTGGAATTGTCGAAAATCTTCTTGCTCTTGGGCAGTTTCGTCGCAAGCAGCGGTTGAACCAGCGCCGCGTATGGTATGAGCCCCTGCAGAATTGTCGGACATTTGGGATAGATGTCCTCGCTTAGATAGGTGGTATCCACACGAGGATATGTGGTCAGTTTCTTCTCATACAGACTTTGGATATGCCGCAAGGTTTCCTCAGCTGAAAAGGAATATTTCCTGTTACATTCCACCTGAAGGCTTGTGAGGTCAAATAATCTTGGAGCTCCTTCTGAACCTTGCTTGCGTGTTATAGAAGTTATTTCGAAGTCTTTTCCTTTGATGGCGTCAAACTGGGCTTTGATTTCTTCCTCACGCGTATCTGTGGTTTCTCCGTCATCGGCATCCTTTGAATGTGTCGCTGTGAATACCGTGTCGCGATATATGGTAGAAAGTACCCAATACTGTTTTGGAACGAAGTCCTGAATTTCTTTCTGACGATTGACAATCAACGCCAGCGTCGGGGTCTGGACTCTTCCTATCGAGAGCACTTGTCCCCGCTGCTGCCTATATTTCAAAGTGTAAAGGCGGGTGGCATTCATACCCAGAAGCCAGTCTCCTATTGCTCGGCATAGTCCTGCTTCATAGAGGCTTTGGTATTCGCTCTGGGGCTTCAACGCCTTGAATCCTTCCCGGATGGCTTCTTCGGTCAAGGAGCTGATCCACAATCTATCTACCGGGCATTTTGTTTTTACGACCTGCATAACCCACCGCTGGATGAGTTCCCCTTCCTGTCCGGCATCGCCGCAGTTCACGATACGATCTGCCTGTTGCATGAGCCGCTCTATCACAGCCAGCTGCTTTGTGTATGTATTATTGTTGGGAATGGGCTTTATTCCGAATTTTTCCGGGATCATTGGCAAAAAGGCCAGTTCCCATTGTTTCCATAATCCGGAATAGTCGTGAGGTTCCTTCAAAGTACAAAGATGACCGAATGTCCAGGTTACCTGATAGCCGTTCCCCTCCATATATCCATCGTGGGGAGTCGTAGCACCAAGAATCTTTGCAATATCTTTGGCGACATTCGGTTTTTCGGCAATGCAGACTATCATATAAGCTGGAATTTAAGAGCTGCCCAATCAAGACGTGTTTTGGTCTTTTGCAGTTGTAAACCTAAGGCATTCGCGTGTTCAACCAATACTAGAATGTCTGATTCATAAAATCCGCTGAATAATATGGTTGCGCCATGTTTCATCGATTGTACATAATGTTCCATATCGTGCAAAAGAATGTTCCGGTTGATATTAGCTATCACAAGGTCATAAACCGGCTGGTGCGGCAAAGTGGTAGCATCACCAAGACTGCAATGGAGCTCTACCCCATTGCGTTCTGCGTTTTCGAGAGCGTTCTGGTAAGCCCACTCGTCTATATCAACAGCATCCACATTCTTTGCCCCGCGTATTTTCGCTAATATTGCCAATACTGCCGTTCCACATCCCATATCCAGCACGTTTTTCCCTTGGAGATCAATCTCGGTCAGGTAATCCAACATCATATATGTGGTTGCATGATGTGCTGTGCCGAATGACATTTTCGGTTCTATGATGATTTCATAGTCGGCTTCAATATGCGGATGGAACGGCGCCCGTACATACACACTCTTTTCGCCCTCTACAAGTACCGATTTATGTTGTTTTTCCCATTCTTCGTTCCAGTTTTTATCAGGCATTTCTTCTGCTACATAACTTATCTCACAATCAATATCTTCCAAAACGGATTTAAGAAAACTTTCATCAAAAAGATGTGTCGGTATATAGGCTTTAACGCCCTCTGGTGTTTCTACAAAACTGTCATAATCTCCTTCCCCAAGTTCATAAACCAGAATGTCCCGGTATGGGTTGAGAGTCCGTATTTTTAATGTTACTTCAGTATATTTCATATCAGTTTCAATTCATAGAAGTTATATTCTACATGTGTGAGGAACAGTCCTTCAGGCGGCATACTGACTCCAGCGGCACAACGGTTTTTCTGCTCGACTATTCGCAAAAAACCGTCGATATCCAGTTTACCTCTGCCAACTTCCAGCAGAGTCCCTGTTACAGCCCTGACCATATTGCGGAGAAAACGGTTGCTTGTAATGGTGAAAATCCATTCGCTATCGGTCTGTTCCCATTTTGCCTGCGACAGGTGGCATATATTGGTTTTTACCTGTGTATGAAGTTTTGCGAAACTTGTAAAGTCCTCGTATTTCATCAATTCGGCTGCCGCGAGGTTCATTTTCTCGATATCCGGTTCAAAATATATGCGACAGTACTGCCCTTGTTTGAACGGAAGTCTCTGATTGCTTACATGATACTGGTAAGTTCTTGACAACGCGTCAAAGCGGGCATGGGCCTCTTCCTTTACTGGAAAGATGTTGAAAATCACGATATCGTCTGGAAGGAAACTGTTGAGTTTGAATTTCAGCTGTCCGGTGTCAATTTCCCCGTCGAAGTTGAAATGCGCATAAAAGTCACTTGCGTGAACGCCTGTATCAGTCCGTCCGCACCCGACAATATTCACCTTATTGCGCAGCAATGTCTCAAATGCGTGTTCGAGAGTCTGTTGAACAGACGGGGCATCCGGCTGTGTCTGCCATCCGCAATATTTACCTCCATGGTACGCCAAATGAATAAAATATCGTCTGTTCATCTTCTCATTCTTTATTTGAGGGTATGTTTTTTGTATATTCCGTTCAATGTTTTTACTTTGAGGACGGCTTTTGAAAGGTCCGCATCCGGATATCGCGGTATGAAAGTCAAAGTCTTTGTTTCTCCGGCTTTCATATCAAAATAGTTGTCGTCAAAACGTCCGTCCACGTATGGTTCTATGTCAGCAAATACATCCCTCAAGTCTGTCTCTGCTGTAATTTCCCAGGTGTAGCGGTCGTTCCTGCGTTGATAGTACTGGGGAGACTGTAATTTCAGATCTTTCGGATATACCGAGTAATATTGTTCCCAGTAATCCTGATTCATATCCTTGTCGAACAGGGCTCTTACTCTGTAATGAAGGGCTTTCCAATTGCCGTAACTGTCGATGCTGCTCCACGAAGCAACTGGCCAGCAGTCATTCAACTGCCAGTATAATGTACCCATACAATGGGGTTGGTTTTTAATATGTTGGAATATTCCATAACCCGTTCCCCAGGCCTGAAGCAGTTGAGATACATAACAATAGTCTTCGAGTGAAAGCTTCCTGCTGTCAAGCCCATAGTATTGTTTCATGGCTTTATCAATAATAGCCACTCCCCGACCATGCTTCTGGTGGTGCTGCATTGTTGGTGAGTCTATCGTTTGTTCATCTTCCGGACAGAATCGCTGTATCGAGCTCCAGGCTGGATAACTCTGGAATCCGAATTCCGACATAAACCTTCCTACTTTTTCCGCATATACTTCAAAAGGCTGTTCTCCCCACCATACGCCCCAGTAATGGGAATCTCCGTGTGTGCAACATTCCTCGTGTCCCCACCCGAAAAGCGGAGATGAAGCTATGTAACTCCTGTTCAACGGATCATATTTTCTGACGGCATCTGCCAATATGCCGTCTTTCCCAAATAAGGTATCAATACCATGGCGTAACTGTTGAATCTGTGTTTCATTCCAACCGTATTGCTGCTGCCATCCCCAGTCATTCCAGCCGTTTTCCACCTCGTTGTTGCCACACCAGACCACTACGCATGGATGCTGGGCGATTCTGCGGACCTGCTGCTCCGCTTCTGCCTTCACATTCACAAGGAAACGCTCATCGGAGGGATACAAGGCGCAGCTGAAGTTGAAGTCCTGCCAGACCATCAGATGGAGCGAATCGCATAATTCATAGAAATAGTCCGGTTCGTAGATTCCACCGCCCCATACCCTGATCATATTGAAGTTTGCTTCCTTTGCGGAAGTAAGAAGATAGCGGTACCGTTCTTTCAACTGGGCATTCATTATCGGGAAACTGCTACAGGGAATCCAGTTTGCGCCCTTTATGAATACGGGTTCTCCGTTACAGTAGAACGTGAACTCTTCTCCCGTATCATCTTTATCCTGATGCAGTTCTACATTCCATGAAACCGGAGTATTCTCCAGTTTTGGTTCTGGTCTTTTTCCGTTGTACCCAATTATTATCACCGGCTGCCAGATGCCGCAGGTATTCAGTTTCGGACCCCAGTCCCACCCTTGCTGGTATGGGGCTGTGCGGGTGAAAGCGCGGCTGTCAGGTACGGAATAGCCCAGAGCCTGCATAGAAAGCGAGTCATTTATATATGTCGGGGAAAACCTGACCATAAGAATATTGGTATCGCGCAATTCCTGTGAGTCCAATGAAAAGGTCCACTGCCGGAACATATTGTCTGCTTTTCCGAGCAAGGAATCGTTCCAGAATATTTCGGCGCAGGTTTCGAGTCCGTCGAATATCAATTCGTGATGTCTGCAGCGAGAGAGAGACTGCTTTGTGATGACGGTTCTGTATTCCCAACCGCGGCGGGAGACCCATTGTACGGAATCTTCGTTGGTAGCAACAAGCGGGTTGGGTATCAATTCGTTGCGCAGCAGGTCCAGATGCACACATCCGGGCACTTGTGCGGCATACCATGTTCCGTCGTATTCAAAGTCCCAGTTCAGAAGATAGACGGTATGGGTCGTGTCGCGTCTGCATCCGTTTACCATCAGGGCAAGAACAAGGAGTAATAAGGCAGTTTTTCTCATGTGGCAGGGCTATTTCCAGGGTAGGTATATCACTTTCTTGGTCTCAAAATATGGTTCTTCATAGAAGTCGCTGATATTCCAGGTCTTCACTTTGTGGCGGAAAGGGGCAAGTTCTTCGTCCAGATCGCCTCCTTTCAGATATAGTATGCCGTTGTTAAGGTTGTGGTAATGGGTATCGGACACTTTCCCGCGTACCCATTTCGTGAACTCTGACAAGTCGGTCACGGCTCTTGAAACGATAAAATCGAAGTCGCCTTTTACCTGTTCCGCACGTATCTGTTCCGTTTTCACGTTCTGAAGGTCCAGCCGCGCAGCTATGTCGGAGACTACCTTTATCTTTTTCCCTATGGAGTCTATCAGATAGAACCTAACCTGAGGAAACATTATCGCCAGTGGAATTCCTGGAAATCCTCCGCCGGTTCCTACATCCATTATATCGGACATATCATTAAATTTCAGCACCTTGGATATTGCCAGTGAATGTAACACATGATGTTCCATAAAGTGGTCCATGTCCTTTCTGGAGACCACATTTATCTTTGCGTTCCACTCCTCATACAATGCGGGCAGAGCGGCAAATTGTTCTTTTTGCCGCCCTGTCAATTCCGGAAAATATTTGAGAATTGTTTCCATTCTATAGATATGAGATCAGATGTTTGCTCTTGGAACTTGATTTCAGACGTTTCAATCCTTTTTCCTTGATCTGGCGTACGCGTTCCCGCGTGAGTCCGAATTTCATGGCAATTTCGTCAAGACTCAGCGCATGGGGCAGCCCTATGCCGAAATACATCTTGATTACTTCCCGTTCGTATTCGGTAAGCGAACTCAATGCCCGTTCCACCTCTATGCTCAGCGATTCGTGCATAAGGGCGCTGTCGGTCGGAGGAGTATCTTCGTTGGGTATCACATCCACATAGTTCACCTCTTCATCCGATACAAGGGGCGCATCGATGGAAATATGACGGCCGGAGATGCCGAGAATGCTCTTGATCTTATCCTGCGGAATATCCAGCAGTTCAGACAGTTCCTCCTCTGATGGCGGACGTTCCAGTTCCTGTTCGAGGCGGGAAATCTCTTTCTTGAGCTTGTTCAGGGCTCCCAGCTGGTTGGACGGGAGGCGTACGATACGCGAGTTCTCTGCGATTGCCTGCAATATCGACTGGCGAATCCACCACACGGCATAGGAAATGAACTTGAATCCACGGGTCTCGTCAAAGCGTTTTGCCGCCTTGATCAGGCCTACGTTGCCCTCGTTGATAAGGTCTGGCAGACTGAGTCCCTGATTCTGGTATTGCTTGGCTACGGAAACGACAAATCTAAGGTTAGCTCTGGTCAGTCGCTCCAATGCTTCCTGATCGCCCTGCTTGATTTTCTGTGCCAGCTGCACTTCTTCTTCCGGGGTCAGCAACTCCTCACTACATATATCCTGAAGGTAATGGTCAAGAGAGATATTGTCGCGATTGGTGATAGAATGAGTAATTTTTAACTGTCTCATGCTTGTTTTTTCAATTCAATAACATACTCAATAACGTGGTTTTTTCAAAAATGTTTCACAAAAGTAAAAAAAAATATTAAAATTTTGCATCATGGGCAGTCTTGTGGTTTCCTGCACACGATTCTCCCCCGCCCTTCTTCCCGCTACATATAGCGCAGGTAACTCCCTTCTATCTTCTTTTTATCTCCATATTAACTTCTTTTTATCTCCTTTCCTAAGGATAAGAGATAGAAAAAAGATAAAAAGAAGATAGAAAAAAGATAGAAGGGAGATACCGCAGTAAAACACGGATTTAGAAGCACGTAAACTGCGTGTTTTTGAGGTGCCGGAACTGCCCTGGATGAGATGTATCGGGAAACGGAATGAACGCACTTTATCTTTTCCCCATATGGAAGCCACAGGAAAAAACGGCCGGCTATTCCTGTTCTTTCCCGGGAGAGATGACGGAATATTATATAGAAAAATGAATAATAATAAAAATTTTTATGCCAAGAGGGGCATAATTCAAAAAAAAATTCGTATCTTTGCAGAAATTTTGACGACCGATAGTTATTATGTTTGAAAACCTTAGTAGTAAGATAGAGAAAGCGTTACATACGCTGAAAGGTAAAGGAACAATATCCGATATCAATATTGCAGAGACCGTAAAAGAGGTCAGAAAGGCCCTTTTGGACGCCGACGTGTCCTACCCTATCGCAAAAGAATTTACCGACAAGGTAAAGGCGGAAGCTCTGGGACGGAACGTAATCCAAAGCATAGAGCCAGGCCAGCTCATGGTGAAGATCGTTCATGAGGAACTCACCAAGCTCATGGGCTCCACGGCTGTGGATGTCAATCTGAAAGGCTCTCCCGCCGTTATCCTGATGTCAGGTCTGCAAGGTTCCGGTAAGACCACCTTCAGCGCAAAGCTGGCATATCATCTGAAAAACAAGAAAGGCAAGAGCGTCATGCTTACCGCCTGCGACGTATATAGACCTGCCGCTATCAGTCAGCTGCAGACCCTCGGAGAACAGATACAGGTGCCGGTATATACCGAAGCCGGAAACCAGAACCCCGTACAGATCGCCCAGAATGCCGTGCGCGAAGCAAAGTCCAAGGGCATTGAGGTTCTGATTGTCGATACCGCCGGACGTCTCGCCATCGACGAGCAGATGATGAACGAGATTGCATCCCTCAAATCCGCTCTGAATCCCCAAGAAACCCTGTTCGTGGTGGATTCCATGACGGGTCAGGACGCAGTCAATACGGCAAAAGCCTTCAACGAAAAGATAGACTTCGACGGCGTGGTACTGACCAAACTGGACGGCGACACCCGTGGCGGTGCGGCCCTTACCATACGCTATACCGTGGATAAGCCCATCAAGTTCGTGGGCGTGGGCGAAAAGATGGACGCACTCGACGTCTTCCACCCAGACCGAATGGCAAACCGTATCCTCGGCATGGGAGACGTGGTCAGCCTCGTGGAGCGCGCCCAGGAGCAGTACGACGAGGAAGAAGCTCGCAAGATACAGAAAAAACTCATCCACAACGAATATAATTTCGAGGATTTCCTGTCGCAGGTAAACCAGATAAAGCGTATGGGCTCCATGAAGGACCTGCTCGGCATGATACCCGGAATGGACAAAATAACCAAGGATGTGGAGATTGGAGACGATGCCTTCAAACCCATTGAAGCCATGATTTCATCCATGACCCCTTATGAACGCCAGCATCCGTCCTGCATCAACGGAAGCAGAAAACAACGTATCGCCAACGGCTCCGGATGCTCCATCCAGGAGGTGAACCGGTTCATGAAGCAGTTCGAGGAAACCCGAAAGATGATGAAGATGGTGAGCACCAAAGGCGGAAAACTTCCAAAGATACCCCAGTTCAGAAAGCATTGAATAACCTAAAAAAATAATAATATGACCCAACTGTTAGACGGAAAGGCTACGGCTCAGCAGATAAAAGCCGAAATCGCCGAAGAAGTCAGAGGCTTCCTCGCTAATGGTCAGCGTCCACCTCATCTTGCAGCCATACTCGTAGGCAACGATGGCGCAAGCATGACATACGTTGCAAACAAAGAAAAAGCCTGCCAGGAAGTAGGTTTTACCTCATCTATCTATCGCTATCCAGAAACAATCTCCGAAGAAGACCTCCTCAAAAGCATTGATTTTCTGAATCATGATGAAGAAATAGACGGATATATCGTGCAGTTGCCCCTTCCCAAGCACATCAACGAAAAGCGCATCATAAATGCCATATCACCGGAAAAGGATGTGGATGGATTTACAGCCGTGAATCTTGGCAGAATGGTCCTGAGCGAAGACTGCTTCATTCCTGCCACCCCTCAGGGAATCGTAACGCTTCTGCAGCGCAGCACCATTGAGACGGTAGGAAAACATTGTGTCGTAGTGGGACGCAGCAATATCGTAGGAACCCCGATGTTCAACCTCATGAGCCGCAATGTGCCATGGGCAAACTGCACCGTAACCTGCTGCCACAGCCGTACCAAAGATCTGGCGCACTTTACCCGTCAGGCAGATATACTCATCGTCGCCATAGGAAAACCTGAATTCATCACCGCCGACATGGTAAAAGACGGTGCCGCCGTTATTGATGTGGGAATCCACCGCATCCCCGACGAAACCCGCAAGAGCGGCTATAGAATCATCGGAGACGTAAAGCACAGCGAAGTAGATGTTAAATGTTCATACGTAACACCTGTGCCTGGCGGAGTTGGACCTCTGACCATCATCAGTCTGCTCCAGAACACATTGAAAGCTTACAAGAATACGCATTAATGTGCAATAAAAAAGAGAGGTTCGCAGACCTCTCTTTTTATTTTATTCTACTTATGCTCCGAAGCATCACGCGAGGAGGCACTTTCCGGTACAAGATGCCATAAACGGCCTGAAGTATAGGCATATCCAAATCAGACTGTTCCCGAAGTCTTTCCAGGCATTCTGCCGCATAATAACCTTCTGCTACCATATTCATTTCGTGCTGGGCAGAAGCTATACTATAGCCATGACCGACCATCTGTCCGAAAGTACGGTTACGGCTATATTGAGAATAGCAGGTAACAAGCAGGTCTCCCAGATAAACAAAATCATCCATACAACGATCCGTACTCGGGGCATTCTGGTTGAGGAACAAAGACATCTCACGGACGGCACTCGAAACAAGTACTGCTATCAGATTGTCTCCTAAACCAGCACCTTTCGCCATACCCATGGCAACAGCATAAACATTCTTTAATGCTGTAGCATACTCTATGCCCTCAACATCAGTTGAAAGGCTGGTATTCACAAATCCGCAATGAATCATAGACTCTACATTGTGCGCAAGTTCCTGATTCAATGAAGCAATAGTAAGGTAGCAGAGCTTTTTCTGTGCGACCTCTTCTGCATGAGAAGGTCCACTTACAACAGCTATCCGTTGGGGATCGACTCCAAAATGAGATTTCAGATATTGCGTTACTGTCTGGTTCTCGATGGAAACAAGTCCTTTGGTAGCAGAAATCCAATTGCGCTTTCGTATGGTTTTCAGCGAGAGTCCACCTAAAGCTCCAGCGACATACGCACTTGGAATGACAATAAATACATCGTCGGAATTTTCCACAACCTGGTTGATGTCCTCGCTGATGACCAGCCTCGAAACATCAAGTTCGGCTTCGGTAAGATAGAGTGCATTATAACCCTCATTGTTGAGGCTTTCACGGATTTCAGATTCCCGTACCCACCAGTTAATGGTCTCCTCTTTATTTTCAAGTAGTATCTTCACGATAGCTGTTGCCCAGCTGCCGCTGCCTAAAACGCCTATCATTTTTGTATTAATTTACCTGCATAAATATGCAATAGTTGAGTGCGATATAATGATTCACATTGTTGTAGATGCGCTTCAAAATCATGGAATTGACTTGCAGTATATAAATCTGCATATTGCTGCGAATTATTCAATATGTCACTTGCAATATAATTGTTTGGCCATAAGTATGTGCCTTGTCCGATACGCATATCAAGAATCTGTGCTAACGCTTCTGGGGTAGAGATTTCAGTATTCTTTATAGGTTCGGAAATAGTAAGATGTACCTTCCCTTTCCATTGTTTTATACCTGTCATAATGCTCCTGATATCTTCCCCGGGTTCTTTCTGGTAAGGACCTTGTGCGCTAAGATAGAGTTCCCGGGCTTTCAGATAATCACAAGATTCCCATTCGTAAGAAATGGACATAGGAACAATATGAAGACGGGATATTTTTTCTTTCCATTCTCCATCACCGCAAAGTGCCAGCATCTTCAATACTGCGGGATCCGTCTGGTCAATTCCGTTCTTGGTACGACCATTACGCTGCGCTATCCAGACGGATTCATTTTTGTTTATGATCATGTCATGGATACGCTGGGAAGTCTCAAGCATACTTTTATAAAAAGCGAACTTTCCGCCATTTCCCCTTTCAATGCAGAATACTTGATTGGCACGGCATACCTTAACCATCAAGGGATGGGTCATCAGATTCTGACCGGCGAGGATATTCGTGGCTGGAAGTCCGTGCTCATACAATGCCAATTGAAGCAACGCTGCATCAAGAAAGATATCTCTATGATTGGAGATAAAAAGGCAAGGGCTGTTGGGATCAAGATATTCCAATCCTTCGACACTAAAGGAATCCATGGTAGAACTAATGACTTTCCGCATCAAAACTGCCATGGAATCTCTATCAAGATTGACCTCAAGAGAGTCTATTCCTATTGTATTTAGAAATTCAGCATCCGTCATAATCGGTTGCAAAGATACGAAAAATAATCAATATGACAAAATAATTAACATTTTCACTTGTTTAAGAACACAAATTGACCATCAATTGAATCAATAATAATGTTGTCTTTGGTGGTGATTTTCTCTTGTAGGATTTCACGGGAGAGTTCATTAAGTATCTCACGCTGAATTACTCTTTTTACAGGTCGGGCTCCCATTGCGGGATCATAACCCATTCGCGCCAGCAGATCCACAGCTTCATCGGTAGCGGTAATGAGAATTTCATTTTTCTCAAGCATATCTGCCACCTTTTTGAGTTGCAGTTGAACAATGCTACGGATTTGAGCACTGGTAAGAGGACTGAACATGATTGTTTCATCAATGCGATTCAGAAATTCCGGACGGATACTTTGTCTCAACAGATCCATTACCGCTTCCTTCGTGCTTTCCAAGGTATAGGATGAGATGTTTTGAACATCGCCGAGCCTTTCCTGAATAAGCTGGCTACCCATATTGGAAGTCATAATAATGATTGTATTTTTAAAATCTGCAGTACGCCCTTTATTATCGGTCAGGCGGCCATCTTCGAGTACCTGTAACAAAATATTGAATACGTCGGGATGTGCTTTTTCAATTTCGTCAAAAAGTACTATAGAATAAGGTTTTCTGCGTACAGATTCTGTCAATTGCCCACTTTCCTCATATCCGACATATCCCGGAGGCGCTCCAATCAAACGGCTTACGCTATGCTTCTCCTGATATTCACTCATATCTATGCGTACCATCATATTTTCGTCATCAAACAACACCTCTGCCAAAGCCTTTGCCAGTTCTGTCTTACCGACGCCAGTCGTCCCCAGGAAAATAAAACTTCCTATGGGCCGTTTCCCATCACTTAATCCTGTGCGGCTGCGTCGGATTGCATCGCTGATGACATTGATCGCTTCATCTTGTCCCACTACCCTTTTATGAAGTTCATCTTCAAGATGAAGCAAACGATCTTTCTCGCTCTGTAGTATACGCGTAACAGGAATACCGGTCCACTTGCTTACGATTTCTGCAATCTGCTCGCTATCAACTTCTTCATTAATCAACGCATCATCAGCTTGCTTCTCTTTGAGTTCCGTTTTGAGCTGTTCCACGTGATTTTCCGCCTCCTTTATTCTGCCATAACGGAGTTCTGCCACCCGTCCATAATCCCCGCTACGTTCTGCTTGCTCGGCTTCAAACTTGAATCCTTCAATATTCTTTATTTCTTGCTGGATAGCTTCAACCAACGATTTTTCACTTTGCCAACGGGCTTTCATCTGATTGCGCTGATCACTCATAGCGGCTATTTCCCGCGCGAGCTGCTGGAGCTTATCCTGATCATTCTCCCGTTTGAGGGCTTCCCTCTCAATTTCCAACTGCCTTATCTTGCGCTCAATTTCATCAAGTTCTTCCGGTACGCTGTCAATCTCCAGACGTAATCGTGCCGAGGCTTCATCAACCAAGTCGATAGCCTTGTCGGGTAAGAACCTGTCGCTGATATACCTGTGGCTCAGTTCTGCCGCGGCAATAATCGCTTCATCTTTGATTCTTACCTTGTGGTGAACCTCATAACGTTCCTTGAGACCTCTGAGAATGCTGATGGTATCTGATACTGTCGGCTCATCTATCAGCACACTTTGGAAACGCCGTTCCAGTGCTTTGTCTTTCTCGAAATACTTCTGATATTCCACCAACGTTGTGGCTCCGATAGCTCTAAGTTCCCCGCGAGCTAAGGCCGGCTTCAGAATATTGGCAGCATCCATGGCTCCTTCACCTCCACCTGCCCCCACGAGCGTGTGGATTTCATCTATAAACAAAATGATTTCTCCGTCAGATTCATTAATCTCACGGATTACACTCTTGAGGCGTTCTTCAAATTCTCCTTTGTATTTTGCTCCAGCGATAAGAGCTCCCATATCCAATGAGAATATTGTTTTGGATTTCAGATTCTCAGGCACGTCTCCGCTCACAATCCGTTGAGCGAGTCCTTCTGCTATGGCGGTCTTACCTACTCCTGGTTCCCCGATGAGAATAGGATTGTTTTTAGTTCTACGACTCAATATCTGAAGTACGCGGCGTATCTCATCATCTCTTCCGATTACGGGATCCAATTTCCCGGATAAAGCCAGTTGATTCAGGTTTCTGGCATATTTTGAGAGAGCATTGTAACTGGACTCTGCACTTTGTGATCCGACCTTGGTTCCTTTCCTCAGATCCTGAATGGCCATCCGGAGCGCTTTCTCGGAAATGCCGGATTTCTTCATTGCTTCTGATACAGGACTGCTGACAATCACCAGACTAAGCAGAATATGTTCTATGCTCACAAATTCATCTTCCATTTCTGTGGCAATCTGTGTGGCCTTAACCAACACTTTGTTGGCATCTTGAGAAAGATACTGGTTGCCACCACTCACTTTGGGCAATGAATTTATCATCTGCTCTATCTGTGAATTGAGCTGCGAAACGCCAGCTTCCATTTTCTTGAAAAGATATAATGACACGTTATCATCTTCGCTCATTATACCTTTCAAAAGATGACAGCACTCAATACTCTGATGCTGGTGGGCCGTCGCAATTTCCTGAGCTTTCTGGATTGATTCCTGAGCCTTGATCGTAAAATTATCTAACGTCATTTGTTTTGAATTTATTGATTACAATAATTACACTAACAAATAACAGACCATCTTGTGTAAAATGGCAGAATTGGCAGATTTTTTATTATCCTACCGTAACAGTTGTCAGCATATCTGGTCTCAGATATAGCTTTGCAAGATTCTGGATCTGTTGGGGCGTGATAGTATTCAAAGCCAATTCTTCGTTAAGGCGGAATTGCTCTGTAATGTGGGTAATACTCATAGTTCTGAACCGTTCGGCACATTCAAAAATACCATCTACGCTTCTCAAGAAATTGCCTGACATTACTTGCTTGACAACATCCAGTTCACTTTCATCAACTAAAGTTTCGCATAGCCGGATGAGTTCATTGTTGATCTCTTTTATGGCATCTTCAACATATTGAGATCCGACATCAGTAGTGATGTAAAAGACAACACTATCTCTCACAAGCCGGATACGGCAATATATACCATAAGTGTAACCTTTGTCTTCCCTTATATTGGACATTAGTCTGGAACCGAAGTACCCGCCAAGTATCACACTTAATATCTGGAAACGGGCCAGATCGATATCATCCCATTTCATAGGTATAATCCTTCCCATACGGATAGTCGTCTGCGGACCTGGAGAATCTTGTAAGGTGTGGGTGACTTTCACACAAGGCATGGATACGGCAGTCGCGGCTTTGTGTTTTTCACGGACGAGTCCCGGCCTTACCCCGAAGATACCAGGGAGATACTCCATATCTGATTCATAAAAATCGCCGCTGATGATGATCTTGGCATTGCCCCAATCATACCGTTCCTTATAGAAAGTCTTTATGTCCTCTAATGTGACTTTGTCATAATCTTCCAATGAGGCATATTTCCCCAATATATGATCGGTCCCATAAACCGACTGATAGAACAACTTGCTTGCGACATTGGAGGTCTGCTGCTGGCTGGTCTGGAACTGGAGGCGCTTTTTTTGACGCTCTACTTCAAAATCGTCCTGATGAAATTCAGCTTCTTCAAACAGCTCTTTCAATAATGGGATAAGTTCTTTCCAGTATTTCTTCAGAAAATAAACCGACAATGTGGAAGTGAATGTATCCATATCCCTATCCAGCACGATTCCTCGGAAGTCCATGAATTCGGCTACTTCCCTACTGGAATGTTTACGGGACGCGGTGGCGATAAGTGCATTTGTCATGCCAGCGACAAGATACTTGTTCTGATAGGCCGGGCCGGCCTCAAATACGAAATCAAGACGGACCAGAGGCAGAGTATGGGATTCAAAACAATAAATGATATTGTTATTGGGCAATAGGTATTCTTTGGGTTCTAACTGCATATATTAGAATGTGATTGTCAGTTTCAGATTCAATTGGCGGGCGGTAAGATAGTTCGGTACGGCATGATACTGATTGTCAATATCTGCTACCCAGAGATAACTTACTACATTGTGGTAATTAAAAAGATTGAATATTTCCAGACTAAGAGCTATATCATCAACTTTCTGGAACAGAGGTTTTTGCTTCAAAGCGGGTATTTGTGACAGGAGAATTGTATTACCCCAATCAACTCTCAGATAAGGAGGAAGTCGCCAACATTGGCTGCGGTCCCGTTGGAACGGATATGTTATTGGGGTACCTCCGGCGGCGATGAAACTCAAACTCATTCGCCAGAACGGCATATCGGGAATGTTGTCCTGGAGAAACATCTTGAAAGAAACCCGTTGATCTGTCGGCCGGTAAATCCAGCCTTCCCCGTCGCCTTGAATATCTTCCTGAGTTTTCATGATACTCAGACTTGCCCAAGACTCTAAACCTTCAATTAATTCTCCATTCAGTCTTACGCTTAAACCTCTGGCATATCCGATGGCATTGTTTTCGGCATCATATCGGATTCTTAGATTCTCGATAGTGTAAGGTATAAGGTTTGTAATATACTTATAGTACAAATCAAGGGTAAGTCGGAATGGAGCATTCCACATCTTGAAATTCCAGTCCGTAGTACCCATAATCTGGTAGGAATGCTGAGATTCCAACATTGTGTTAATGCTTCCGTCGTGATGGCGATATTCTCTGTAAAATGGGGGCTGGTGATAGATGCCAGCCGATAACCTGAAAAGTATGTCTTTGTCCCATTGGGGCTTCAGATTCAAACTGACTCTTGGACTGATGAGAACTTTGTTCTGGGAATGGTATGACAAACTCCTGAAAGAGGTACTATAATCCTGTGCTCGTACCCCAAATAGCATTGTTATTTCATGATCTTTACGAGTATAGAATGTTACATCTCTTTTTACGTAGGCAGACCATCGACTGGTAGAAATGGAATTATATGTATTGTAGAATAGTTGCAGAATGGGGTTACTGGGAAGACTTAGAGAATCACCGAATCTACCCGGACCACCAGGCAAAGCATATCCGGAACTATCTACCCACTTCCATTCCTTAATTTTGTCAGATATGGTTTCATACTGCCATTTCATTCCGAGATACCAGTTGCCTAATTTGGCATATCTGGTTGCTTTTAATTCGGCGGAAAAAATATTGGTCGTGATCTTGTTCCGTGCATGTTCAAGGAAAGTACCCACTCCTCGATCAAACATAGTATCGTTTTCACTTCCAATCTGAGCCTCGCGGAGCCAATATTGACTTTGAATATCATAATTTTCCTGCTCGTTACTGCTCTGGGCGGATATAATGCCACGCAGATTCCAATTATCATTGGGTTGATAATCCCATGTGACTGCCGATAAGCCTGTGGTATATCTATCAACTTCCTCGCCATCAAAATATATGTCAAGATGCAGTTGCTGCATAAAAGAACCAAAATCCGTAGAACGGTCGCTTGGCTTCAAGGCATAGTTATTACGTGTTCCAATCCCAAGAAATGAGATATTCATTTTCTCACTTATCTTATAATTGAGGACCATTTGTAGATCTGCATAGTCCGTCTGGTAATCACCTTTTGTATCTAATGAGCCCAATAGATACTGATTGGAATGTTTTCTAATACCTATACTATATGAAAAACGATCTCCAACAAGACCTTGACTCCAGATAGAACCTCCCAAAAAACTTCCCGATATTTTATTCTTCCACTCGTTTGGATTGCTATATTTAATATCAAGTACTGATGACATTTTGTCGCCATAACTTACATCGAACCCGCCTGGTGAAAAAAGAACGTTATTGACCATGTCGGGATTTATGATACTTAATCCTTCCTGTTCTCCGCAGCGAACAAGCATAGGCCTATAAACTTCTATGCCATTTATATATACTAAATTTTCATCAAAAGACCCACCTCTGACAGAATATTGTGACGATAACTCATTATTTGAAGCCACATCGGGTAAAGTTTTGATGATAGACTCCACACCTTCGGTGGGGCCGACAGCATTTTCTAATTTCTGTACATCAATCTTTGTAAAAGATATTTCCCCCACTTTCTCGGATACAATCGTAACCTCATCCAGTTGTGTTGGTGTCATAATGCAGTTTAGAATAACAATCTCTCCGCTTTTGACACTTGTCTTTTTTACAACCGGAGCATATCCTGATAATGAGAATTTCAGTTCTACACTATCTTCTGTAGGTAATGAAAGTTCATACCTTCCTTTCAAATCCGAAGTCGTTCCAATAGGCTTCTCCCAATTCAATAAACCAACATTCACATATTCCAATACTTCGCCTTGCGCATTTGTGATACGACCGCTTACCACTTGCGAATAGACTGAACTATAGGATGCACTCAGTCCGATAAGAAATAAAAATCCGATCAGATACTTAGGCACAGCATTCTATTTAATAAGGCTCGTTTTACGGGTTAGTAACCAAATATTTCGGTAGGCTCTTTCTGCTCCATGTCACGGGAATGCAACATCTTCATGCAGTCCTCATCTGGAAAGATATCGAAATCAGGACGAGGATCCAGATCCAATATTTCTCGACCTTCACTATCGTTAGTAACTCCTTTAATACAATGTGAAGCTACCATTATGCGACTTTTTTTATTGGCTAAAGTCAGAATATCATTACCCAATCTGCGGTATAAATCGTCTGCATTCTGATTTGTTACTAATTTTTTCCCATTATTCAAATAGATTATTACCTGATTCAAACCTTTAGGCATCATATAAGCAATAGTAAACACAGATATAAACTCGTCATTGGGAGTCTTTATCAAAATCTTTCTATCAGCAAGACGACCGTCTTGCCACATCTCATCTACCACAAGTTCTTGATTCTCGTAATATTTATAAGAACCATCTCTGTTTCCACCTTTATAATAACCCTCGCGGGCAAGGTAACCATCCTCATCATACTCACTCAAACGACCTTCGATATTGCCTTTCTTGTAGGTGGCAGTAATGTAACTTTTAGTTCCTATTCGTTTCCACCATCGACCGTCTCTTCTATTATCTTTCCAGTTTACCACTTCTGCAGTATCTCCTGTTGAAGTAAACACGATATGCGTTCCTTCCTTGATTCCCATATTATAGGCGGCTCGCTTTATCAACTTACCATCCTCATTGTAGAAATGCCATACACTATCTCGGTTATGTTGATTGTAATATCCAGTAGCAAGTCTGTGACCTGATTCATCATAGGCTTCGTGGTAACATAACTTTCCATCTTCAATAAATACATTTCTCATTCTTATTGCACCATTGGGGTAGAAATACTCAAAAGTGCCAGTTTCCATACCATCTTTGAAATTCCCTTCAAAGATTTTGGCTCCATTTTTATCTGTTTTCAGCCAATGTCCTTGTTTTCGACCTTGTTTATCAATTGTGTTTTGGGCAGAAACTCCTATTGTTGCCACAAGCAACAATCCTAAGAATATGTGAGACTTTTTCATAATATTTATCTATATTAGTTATATAACGTGAATGATTCTGATTTATTGTATTGGTGATGGATTTGTTATCATTAGTTATAAATAATGGATATCATATCCTTGAGAAAAACATTATCTGTTTCTGGAGGATAATGAATATCAGTTCCTTCAAAAAAAATCTTGGCTTGCGCTACCAAATCTACATCAAGCGCATCAGTCGCAATCTCTATATGATTTATTATTTGTCGTTGCTGGTCTATATCTATACTGATTTCAACGTTTCCCCATGGAAATTGTGCCACTTGATGGGTATTGAAATTTCTCCATTTTGCAAATAACCATTCGTCACTCGAAAACTCATTGTATAACGTTTGTACTTCTGGTATTTTAATAATGGTATCATAATCCAATATCTGGGCAGTATCACCATACTCCTGTTCAAATGCCAAATGCAAAGGCTCAACAATATTCTCCGAAGTTACAGGTGCGAGTTCCGAAAGATTAACCACTCGGCTTTGTACCGATTTTACGCCATGTTTTTGAAGTTTTGCAGGTTTGACTTTAAGATAGCGTTGCAAATCTTCCATGTTTCCTTTTATCAGGATTGTTCCATGGTGAAGGTTTTGGTAACGTCCTTTGCTAAACGCATTTCCGCTGAATTTTCTTCCTTGACAAAGAATATCGTTTCGACCGCTCAACTCAATTTCGAGACCATAGGTCTGTACGGCTCGTTTGATTACAGAAAATTGTCGATTCTGGTCATATAGGTCATGTGAAGCAATGAAACTGAAATTGATGTTTCCATCATCATGATAAACAGCACCGCCACCAGTTTTTCGGCGCATTACATAACCACCATCTTCTTCTAAAAGGTTTACATTACACTCGGAATATGGATTCTGATTTTGTCCAATTACGACAGTACGGTGATTTTTCCAAAGATATAAAGTTACAGTATCTTTAAGTGGCTGTTGAAGGATATAGTTCTCAACTGAAACATTGAGGTACGGATTTGTGGAAGTGCTTATAATAAACTGAAGTTTCATTTATTTTTGAACTTGTTTGTATGCTTCTTTACATTGCTCGATAACAGCAATGGCCTCGTCGCGACCATGATATTCTCCTACGCTAACCTTTACATGTTGGAGTTCTTTATAATTTTCAAAGAAGTTGCTGATTTCCTCCAGTTTGAATTTAGGTAAATCCTCAAGCGAATGAATATCCGAATATCTGGGGTCGCAATCCAGAACTGAAATCAATTTATAATCCTCTCCTTTATCATACATGGTAAGGTAACCCAATATACGAGCTGGAACCACACATCCTGCAAATGTAGGGTAATCACATATTACCAATACATCAAGAGGATCTCCGTCTCCTGCCAGAGTTTGGTCAATAATTCCGTATTCTGTTGGATAATTCATTGCAGAATAAAGAACTCTGTCCAATTTAATATGACCTGTTTTTTCATCACGTTCATATTTATTTTTTGAGCCTAATGGTATTTCTATGATAGCCTCTGTTACATAATCATTCATAATCCTAATTGTTTTATATAACTGCCTAAATGATTCCGAAGGAGTGCCTGCCGAATTTCATTCCGTAGTTCTGGTTTATAATAAAAGAACATGTTCCGTTGGTCTTGCTTGTCACGGGGATTTGTTGCAACAAATATTGGCTCCATATTTTCTGGATTAAATCCTGTATAGTATGCTTCTGTCGCCAATGTCATGGGGGTTGGTGTAAAATCTTGAATCTGTTCCAAGCGATATCCTAACTTCTTCATCTTTACTGCCAGATCTGCCATATCTTCCAACCTGCAACCTGGATGTGAACTGATAAAATATGGTATTAACTGATATCTGAGATTATGCGTTTTGCATACCATATCAAATCTTCCTTTTACTTTTAAGAACAAATCGAAAGTCGGTTTTCTCATTACTTTCAGCACATGTTCAGAAGTATGCTCTGGAGCCACTTTCAAGCGACCGCTTACATGGTTCTCAACCACTTCATCAAAATAATCCCAACCATGATTCTGCTCATTGAATAGATCGCATCTAATGCCACTTCCGATATAAACATGTTTAACGCCAGGGATACCTGCCACTTTTCGATACAACTCTATAATGTGCTGATGGTCGGATTCAAGATTTTTGCATACGTTCGGCTGAATACAACTGAAACGAACACATTTTCGACATAGTTCTCTATTTTTCCCATGCAACTTATACATATTTGCTGATGGACCACCGACATCACTAATCACTCCATGGAAACCCTCCATCTGAGACATTTTTTGCACTTCTTTTAGAATAGATGCTTCACTTCTTGATGCAATCTGTTTTCCTTGGTGCGCTGAAATAGTACAGAATGCACATCCTCCGAAACACCCTCTATGGGTATTGACCGAGAATTTTATCATCTCGTATGCTGGTATCGCACCTCTTTTCTTGTATTTCGGATGTGGTAATCTCGTATATGGCAGATCGAAAGTATGATCCATTTCCTTTTCCGTGAAGGGTGCATCTGGTGGATTTACCACGATCCAACAATTGTTATGCTTCTGACAAAGATAATTCGCCTCTATTTTATTGGATTCAGCCTCAATATGATGATAATTTTCTGCCTCTTTACGTTTAGATTTCTTACATTCTTCAAACGGATGCAGTTCTATCATATTATCTTTCGATGGCTTTTCTTTTGAGCGATAAACCACCTGCGGTAAGTTATAGAGATCCTCCATGGATTCTCCTTTGTCAAGTTTATTGGCAATCTGTACCATAACCTTTTCAGCCATCCCATATACAAGAAGATCGGCAGGTGTTTCTTCAAGTATTGAAGGTTTCAGTTCGTCATCCCAATAGTCATAATGCGTTAATCGACGCATAGAGCCTTCGATACCGCCTAAAATTACAGGTGTATCCGGATATAGCTGCTTCAGAATGCGAGTATAAACGTATGCGGCTCTGTCAGGTCGGAATCCAGATTCGCCTCCCGGTGTATAGGCATCATCATGGCGAAGTCGTTTTGCGGCTGTATAATGGTTCACCATACTGTCCATGCAACCACTTGTAACACCGAAAAAAAGTCTTGGTTTTCCAAATTTCCGGAAATCTCGTAAATCATCACGCCAATTTGGCTGTGGGATGATCGCGACCCTATAACCTTCTGCTTCCAGTGTCCGTCCGATAACGGCTGTCCCAAATGCGGGATGATCTATATAAGCGTCTCCGCTGACAATGACAATATCAATGTCAGTCCAGCCGAGACGCTTTACTTCATCCAATGTTATAGGGAGAAAATGCATTATTTTTCAATAGCTGCAATACCTGGAAGTGTTTTACCTTCAAGAAATTCGAGCATAGCTCCGCCACCTGTACTTACGTATGACATCTGCTCTGCAAGATCCATCTGCTTTACTGCTGCCACTGAATCGCCTCCACCAACGGCTGCGTATGATCCGTTTTTGCATGCATCAGCAATAGCCAACGCGATTTCTTTGGTACCTTTTGCAAAGTTTGGCATCTCAAATACACCAGCAGGACCGTTCCAGAGTATAGTCTTTGAGTTCATGATAACTTCGCGGAACAGTTTGCTGCTTTCCGGACCACAATCTACAGCTTCCCAATTGTCTGGGATTTTATCACCTGGTACAAGCTGCTGATTGGCATCGTTATCAAATTTATCAACAACAATACAATCTATAGGCATATAATATTTCACGCCCTTTTCTTCCATTTTCTTCATCAGATCCAAAGCAAGTTGCATCTTGTCATCTTCATGGATTGAATTACCAATCTTACCACCCATGGCTTTGGTAAAGGTGTAACGCATACCACCTATAATAATCATATTATCTACCTTATTGATAAGGTTTTCAAGAATGCCAATCTTGCTGGAAATCTTAGAGCCTCCGATAATAGCGGTAAATGGTCTTTGAGGATTTTCCATCAACATATTGAGGTTAGTAACCTCGTTTTCCATCAGATATCCAAAATATTTGTCATTTGGGAAAAACTCAGCTATATTAGCAGTGGAACTATGTTCACGGTGAGCGCAGCCGAATGCATCGTTCACGTATGCGTCACCAAGTTTCGCCAATTCCTGTGCCAGTACTTTGTCACCTTTGGTTTCGCCAGGATAGAAGCGGATGTTCTCAAGCATCATAACTTCGCCGTTTTTTAAATTGGCACACATTTCCCGGACCTTATCACCCAGCAGTTCTGTCGTGAATTTTACAGGTCTGTTGATCAGCTTCTCCAGATATTTTGCAACTGGTTCCAATGACAGTTCTGGTTCAAAACCACCTTTTGTCGGACGACCTAAATGAGCCATGATGATAATGGCGGCACCATCATTCAACAGTTTCTTGATGGTTGGCAGGGATTCCTGCATTCTGGTATCGTCTGTTATGTTTTTGTTT
This sequence comes from Bacteroidales bacterium, assembly GCA_045640985.1. GTDB lineage: Bacteria > Bacteroidota > Bacteroidia > Bacteroidales > P3 > Colimorpha. The sequence goes on along the minus strand of JAZUFZ010000011.1, from coordinate 19,031 downwards.
GCGTCCATCGGGACGTTGAAATCCACTCGCAAAAGAACCTTTTTGCCGCAGAAATTTACATCATTGATATGTTTCATAATATATATTATTTTGTGTGTTTATTCTATTGTATGTTATGCTTCTTCAGGATCTGCCACAGCCATACCTATGTAAAGGGCCGTAAGTGTCGTGAAAACGTATGCCTGAATGTAGGACACAAGACAATCAAGTGCACCCATGAATACTTGGAAGAAAATCGATATCGGGGTCGCTACTGCACCACCTATGGTCATATTGACAGAGTTGCTGATAATGAATATTATCACCACAAAGCCCAGCGATATTACGTGGCCTGCTGTCATATTGGCAAACAGTCGGATCATCAGCACAATGGGTTTTGTAAACACTCCTACCAATTCTACAAGTGGCATAAGCGGAAATATTTTCAAATAGGCTGGCACTTCCGGATTGTTGAATATTTCTTTCCAGTAGTGTTTGTTACCGCTCAGATTGGTAATGATAAAGGTAATCAAAGCCAGCGTGGCTGTTACTGCGATATTACCTGTAATGTTGGCTCCAGCCGGGAAAAGCGGTATAAGACCCAGCAGGTTGCATGTAAATACAAAGAAGAACAGCGTCAGCAGATATGGCAGATACCGTTCATATTTTTTCTCTCCTATCATCGGTTTTGCTATCTCGTCCTGTACATATACCACCAGCATTTCAACCAATGACTGAACCCCTTTTGGGGAATTTACGCCTCTTTTCTTATATCCGTTCCGTGCGGCAAATATCAGCACTATTAGCAAGATTACAGCAATCATCAGTCCCGCAGCAGTTTTGGTTATAGAAAGATCCAGAGGTTTCTTGTCTTTAATATTCCCATCCTCATCCACACACACGATAATTTCCTTCTCTGCCCCGCCGCCGGTAAGCCGGTAACCTTTATAATCAGCATGACCATGTTCAAATCTGTTTGACATGAACATATCTACCTTTCCTTCGTTTATCAGGATAACAGGTAGTGGCACAGATACGGCATGTTCTACGCCTTGTTTGTCGGCATAATCGAGGATATGCCAGGAATGTGCATCTCCGATATGGCCTATAATGATAGCACCTGCGTCTAACTTGTTTGATTCAATAGCAGCGGTATCATTGTCCTGAGCCATTCCTGCGAATGCTATTGACATGGCTGCCAGCGTGAGAAGGAGTTTCTTTATTTTCATCATTTGTCCTTGTTTTCTTTTGTTATTGTTGTCGGACATTCATTTACTTCAACTGGTTGTCAAAGATATCTATTTGTAGCGTATCAAACAAACCCAACTGGTTTTCCGGACCCATTTTTGCCATCTGTTCGGCGTATGGTTGAAGATTTTCTTTCAGAATCTTCCGGATAGCTGCCGGCCGGGAAAGTCCGTGGTTTTTGGCATACAGATTCAGTATCTCCCCTTCCTTGAGTGAAAGGGAGATACTGAACTTTTTGCTCTTTTTCTGTTTAGATTTGTATGCCATGAGATTTCAGATAGTTCATAGCCTTATCGGCCAATTCAGGATTCCGCAATGTACGGTCAGCAAGTTCTCCAAGATGATAAATCACCTGTATCGATTCTTCGAGGTCTCCAGCAACGCCATCACGTCTGTCACCCACAAACTGCTTGAGGTAGTCATAGGTCTGGGCGTAATAGGTATAAACGTCGTTCCACAATTCCTCGGCTTTCATCTTGCTGGTTTCGCTATTGGTGATATCGTGGATCTGCATCCACAGATCGAGCGCATACATTGCATACTTGTCGCGTGGGAAATTCTTCTTGGGGAAGTATTCATCGCCGAGATCCAGTAATTTTTCTGCATTCTCAGCATCGCCGCGTTTCAGCAGATTTTCAGCTACGAGCGAATAGGTCTGACGCTGAACGTTACCCATATTCAAACTGATAGGATCTACATAAATATCGGAATTCAGATTACCCCATGCCAATGGATTGTTGAGGAAGAACTCTGCAGTTTCGCTGGTGAATTCGGACTGTGCCGGATAGGGCAATACTTTGTAGTTCATTCCGTCATGGATGCAATAATATTTCACCAGTGGGAATATTCTCACGATTGCGCTCGGGCTCATCAGATTGATGTCGCGGCGGAAATGATTGGTGCCCAGAATGTCGAGCATCATCAGTTCGTTACGGTAGATCATACCGTCTGGAAGTTCCCAGCGGATTTCGTTTGCTACGCGACTGGTATCTTCAGCTCTCAATACGCCAAGGGCTACCAGTTCGGCTTTAGGTACGGTAATCTTTACACGCTTGGTCGGGAGATAATAGATGGGGTCTCCCCTGTTGTCCAGTTTGAAACGTTCAGGATTATCGCGCATCATCTTCATCAGATCTTCCAGTTCGATAAATTCATTGGTACGGTCCATGATAAGTATTGCATCACGATCCAGACCGTAGAATTCCTTAGGAAGCGTGAACGGCATCGGTTCCGACTCATATACCGTATTGAAGAGCTGCTCCACATACCACGACATGCCACTCAAGGTGTAGTTGAGGATACGGACATCCGTACGGTAACCTTCAACTTCCTGAGCATACCACAATGGGAATGTATCGTTATCGCCCTGGGTAATAAGAATACTGTTTTCCTTTACCGAAGCCAGGTAGTTCATTGCAAAGTCGCGTGCGGCGTATTTCGCTGAACGGTCGTGGTCATCCCAGTTCTGGGCAGCCAGCAGACATGGCGCACCCGCCATTGTGAGGACAAAGATCACCGGCAGCACGAACTTATGGAATTTCTCATTCTTGAGTAATCCCGTAATCCATTCGCTTAATGCCATTACAGCCAGACCGATCCATATTGCAAAGAAACTGAACGATCCCACAAACGCATAGTCTCGTTCACGGGGCTGGCAAGGTGGCATATTCAGATATATTGCAATTGCTATACCCGTCATGACGAACATTACGAACACAATGAATGCGTCTTTTCTGTTCTTCTTCACATGGTATATCAGACCGCAGATACCGAACAGCAGCGGCAGCAGATAATAGGTGTTGCGGGCCTTGTTGTCCTTCATGTGGTCTGGCATATTGTCCTGAGGTCCGAGACGGGCCTCGTCGATAAACTTGATACCGCAGATCCAGTTGCCGTTCAGATAGTCGCGCGTACCATTATTATTAAAGTAATGGCCCTGGATATCGTTCTGGCGGCCGGCGAAGTTCCACATGAAATATCTCCAGTACATCCAACCCAGCTGATAACGGTTCATATAGGTCAGGTTCTGTTTGCCGCTGGGCGGATTGTCGCCACGCACGGGACCAGCCCAGTACTGGTAGAACTGAGGATGTCTTCTGTTCTGGTCATCGCTGTACATTCTTGGGAACGTACCCGTATGCTTCTCTCTGTAGGTGCATTTTGGAGCGTAAGCCAATGGCAGATAGGTATCTTTACCGTTTTCGTCGGTGCTTCTTACATATTTGGTATAGCCTTTTTCAATCTTGATAGGCTTACCAGCTGTGTAATACTGTCCCGACAGCAGCGGCGTCTGTCCATATTGCTCACGGCCAAGATATGCACGCATTGCTACGGCATCCTTTGGTGCGTTCTCGTTCAACGGAGTATTCGTGTTGGCACGGATAATCAGCATGAAGAAGGTGGAATAGCCCACCAGCACCATCACAAAACCCAGAATACCTGCATTGATGACAGGCTTGTTCTTTTTCATTGTGTACCATAAGCCCCATACAATGGCTGCGGCCAATAACAGGAACATAAAGATGGTTCCGGTGTTGAACGGCAGATGAAGCTTGTTCACGAAGAACACGTCGAAGGCACTGGCTGTGTTTACGATACCGGGAATGATGCCCCAGAGGATGATGGCAAGCAGCAATACCGAAATAACACCGCTCCAGATAAAGCCTTTAACCGTGGTCTTGGGCCATTTCTTGAAGTAAACCACATAAACGATAGCCGGTAATGTCAGAAGGTTCAGCAGGTGGACACCGATTGCCACACCTATGAGCAGGCATATAAGTACCAGCCAACGCAGCGAGCGCGGGTCTTCAGACTGTTCTTCCCATTTCAGAATTGCCCAGAACACGATGCTCGTGAACATGGAGGACATAGCGTACACTTCGCCCTCAACGGCTGAGAACCAGAAGGTGTCGGTGAAGGTATAAGCCAATGCACCCACGATACCGGCTGCAAATACTGCCCATGTGCGGGAATCCTTTACGTCTGGATTCTTGGGGTCCTGGAGCAGATGCTTACCAAGAAGGGTAATGCTCCAATAGAGGAAGAGGATAGTGAAACCACTACATACGGCCGACATGACATTCACGGCATGGGCAGCGGTTGCAGGGTCTGAGAACATCGAGAACAGGCGTCCGATGAGTTGAAATGTTGGGGCTCCAGGGGGGTGTCCCACTTCCAGTTTGAAGGCCGTGGAGATATACTCGCCACAGTCCCACCAGCTGGCAGTTGCTTCTGCGGTCAGGATATAAACAGCACAGGCTATGGCGCAGATCACCCAACCTATGATGTTATTGACCAAGTGGTACTTTTTCATTTTGTTTATATTAATTATTAATTGTTATTTCTTTATTTTTCAAAAGGCTTCGTCGCGGTTTATCGGCATAGTCATGCAGCGCGCACCGCCGCCGGCCCTCGGCAGTTCGCTGGCCTTGAAGGCGGCCACGAACTTCTCGTATTGGCTCATGTCGATTTTTCCGCTGCAGATGTCCTCGGCTGGCAGCACGGCAAATCCCGCCTTGTCCAGAGCCTCTATGGTATGACTGTTGCGTCGGTATCCGATAATCTTTCCAGGAGCCATGGCAAAGAAGTTGGCTCCGCTGTGCCATTGCTCACGCAGCTGCATCCAGTCATCGCTTCCGCCGCATATAACCGGTTCAAGATCAATGCCTGTGGACTTCAGTCCGTCCAGTATGTTGTCGAACTGACGATAGGAAATCTTACCGTTGTCAATGTCTATCATCGTCGTCTGCTTGCCAGAGAAAAGCCCGTTCTTCTTCAGCATCGGCTCATAAACCATACATTGGTGCTGGCTCAAGAACGTGAATACCATGTCGAGATGGATGAACGACTCCGGCTCATGGGGCAGTTCCTGATAGAGAATCTGAAACTTGCTGCGCTCTTTTGCAAACTTATTTGCCAGATACTCAATGCCTTTCTTATTGGTACGGATGCCGTTGCCTACACACAGCAGATTGTGGCGAGCTATCTGAACATCGCCTCCCTCTGTGCGGGCCTCCGGGTCACAGGCCTCAGCGTTACAGGTCGCGCATCCGAAATACTGCTCGAAAATCGTCTTGTATATCAGGATTTCGCGGCGGCGCACCTCAAAGCTCATCGAATTGATCAGCACCTCATTGTACATCGAAGAGGAGGCGTCGCGCGTAAAAAACAGGTTATACAAAGGTTTCAATATATAGCGTTCCTCAGCATATCGCTCAGGATCAAGTCCTTTTCTATAGGCGAACCCTTCAATGAGTTCCGCGGCCAGCGTCTTTGCGTCGTGGGACATCAGTTCTTCGGCAAGGAACATACATCCGTCCAGGCGGCAGCTTTCCGTTACCAGATATTCCTTTACCTTTTCCTCTGCAAGCACCTCGCACAGAAGGTCCTGTACATAGTAAACCTTCGTGAACTTTTCAAACACACCGCAGAAATTGGAATATTCCCAATCCACGATGTTCTTATTCAAGATGTCGCTATACAAAGCGTGGGCAGCATTGAGTGGGGTCATTCTTTCAATCTCCACACCAGGCTTATGGAGCAATACAGCATTCAGCCGGCCCACTTCCGACGTTACATTAATTTTGGTCTTTGTTGCTTTACAATCAGGTATCATAAAGTTTTTATTCGTTCAACGTATGTCCTTAGATACTGAACCACAGTATCTTTGCCCGAAGTTACTACTTCAAGCACATTTGCAAATATACATCTTTTTATCGACATAGCGGCTGTTTTTTTATTATTTTTCTAACAAAGTTATCAACCGTTCCCGCAATCCATTGTATTCCAACACGCTATCGTGTTATTATTTTCCTGCTTCAATTTCTCTCCAGCACCGTCTCGGGACCCCGTTTTCCCGTGTCAGGACTTCCGCTGGTATATCTCTCTCATTTTCAGTTGTCATACAGCGGGTAACTCCTTTCTATCTTTTTTTTATCTTCTTTTTATCTTCGCTTTATCTCTTATTCTAAGGAAAGGAGATAAAAAAAAGATAAACTGGAGATAAAAAGAAGATAAGAGGGAGTTACCACTATGCGGAAGGGAAAGAACCAGCCAGAAACGCCTTCTGGGCGCAGGACAAAAATCAAGCCCTTGCAAAGGGCAGAATATACGAAAGAAACGACTTGGAGTTTATCGGTTTTATAATATTGATAATACACTAAATTCAAATATGTTAAGTACTATAATCTAAAGTATTGATATAATATCCGTAGTGAGAAAATATTGATACGGAAAATTCGTTGTAAATCTTTGCAGAAACAGACAAATAAAACTTTTTTTCTGTTGCGGGCAATAAAAAAGAACATTGCGCGTTAGATAATAATATCAATTGAAAAATCCAACGGATGAAACCACTATTCAAGACCATAGCATTATTATTGACTGGCGCAGCCTTAACGACTGGTTGTGAGCGATATGAAGGGTTTGTGCATGAGCCGGCTTTTCTGCATCTGGATTCCATGGCAGTAGTAAACGACCCTATACATTCCATCTCCAATCAGGACGGCTTCTTCACTTCGGAAATCGATGCCGTACAGATTGAAGTCTGGTTCGACGGCGACGCCAGAACCACTCAGCTGGGGTCATACGCCCTCCCCTGTACCGTGCCAATTCTCGATAACCGCCCAATCAAGAAAGTACAGGTATATCCATTTGTAAAACAGAACGGTATAGTTTCAACACATATCTACTATCCCTATTACACATACGGAATGAGCGAGAACTTGCCTCTGAAGGCCGACAGTATAACCAACCTCGGCACGAAGGACCCCGCAACCGGCCGCTGGTACTATAATGTACACTATCGCAATGACATACAGGTACTGAAGCAGGAATACTTTGAATCGCAGCAATATTCTATCGTATTCGATTCTGTGGTTACGTGGCTCAAGAATACCGACCGGGCCTGTACGGGCAACGGATGCGGTCTGGTGCATGTGAACAGCACAACCGAGGACACCACCTTTACGATTGAAGGGACCATGACACTCAATCAGGCGGACGCTTATCTGTATCTGGAAATGGACTACAAGACCGATGTCCGCTTGAATGTGGGAATGATCAGCAGCCGTACCATAGGAACCAATAAGGAAATGAAAGGCGTGGAAACCTTGTATCCGACCGAGGACTGGCAGAAAATCTACATCAACCTTGGCAAGACCTGGAAATATTTCAACTATAATCCGGAATTTCAATTGGTATTTACTGCCATGAACGGCGAGCAGATAGAAGGCGATGTGCTGTTGGATAACGTGAAAGTAGTGGCTTACTAACCTAAATCATCACTTTAAGTAATGAAATTAAAAAAGAGATTAACAATATATTACGTACTGTTTGATGCGCTTGCCGCACTCTTGGCGTGGGCCTCACTCTTTCTGTTCAGGAAACTGGACCTGGAGAGTCCCGGACCGAAGGACGTGGCAATGGTTCTGGAAGATGCCAACTTCTGGCTGGGCATCATCTTTGTGCCGCTGGGATGGCTTATGCTTTATATGGTAATGGGCGCCTACCGCGATGTGCTTCACAAGGCTCGACTCAAGGAATTGGAGACTACCGCCATCAGCAGTCTGATAGGCGTGGTCGTACTCTTCTTCCTTCTGATGCTGGACGATAAACTTATCTCATACAGAGCCTATTACATCTCATTCCTGTTTTTGCTGCTGGTTCACTTTACGCTCACTTTTATCGGAAGACTTGTCCTCACTACGCGAACGGTAAACGGCGTTCACAACCGCACCATAGGATTCCCTACACTTATGATCGGCAGCAGCGATATGGTCTATAAGACCTACCTTGACCTCGAAAATCAGGAAACCTATAGCGGAGAACGGATTGTGGGATATGTCGATACACAGCAGACTCCTTCCGAGAATAACGGAAATATCCAGAATATCATTCCCTGCATGGGACAGATGGACAACATACAGGACCTTATCTGGGAACATTCAATAGAAGAAGTTATCATTGCGTTAAACAATCCTCAGGGAGACCTGATTAACAAGATTATATACAAGCTGTGTTCAAGTCCTACAAGAGACGGAGAACCATTAACCATAAAGGCTACGCCCGGCAATTATAATGTGGTGCTGAGTGGCGTACGGCAGGAAAGTATTTTTCATTCGCCCCTGCTCACCATCAAACGCCGTCCGATGGTAGAATGGCAATACAGCATCAAGCGTATCTGCGATATCGTACTGAGCCTGACGGCAATGATACTGCTCTCCCCGGTATATCTTGTTACCGCAATCATCGTAAAATGCACCAGCGAAGGTCCGATATTCTATGCCCAGGAACGCATAGGCTACCAGGGAAAGCCTTTCAAAATGCACAAATTCAGAAGCATGTACGTCAATGCCGAAGAAAGCGGTCCTGCCCTCTCGAAAGACGATGATCCGAGAATCACTCCATTCGGAAGATTCATGAGAAAGGTCCGTCTGGACGAAATTCCGCAGTTCTATAATGTATTCAGAGGCACAATGAGCCTTGTGGGCCCCCGTCCTGAGAGACAGTTCTATATAGATCAGATCGTGAAACAGGCTCCGGAATACCTTCTTCTTCAACGAATCAAACCGGGTATTACATCCTGGGGACAAGTGAAGTTCGGATATGCCAGCAACGTGGAAGAAATGCTGCAACGCCTTCGTTATGACCTCCTTTACCTCGACAATATGACCCTCACAACAGATATAAAGATATTGCTTTATACAGTTATCATCATCATCCAGGGCCGCGGAAAATAAACAGATTCTAATATTGATAATATTAATAATAAGTTCACATAAAGATGAAAAAAGTATTTCTTACAGCACTTTCGGCAGTAATAGCCCTCAATATGGCGGGCTGTCAGAATATAGACACACCAAAACTCGAAACCACCCAGGATTCCATGAGCTGGGCAATGGGAGAAACTCTGGCAAAGTCATTCTTGCAGAACAACGGAATCAACCTCAATAAGGAACTCGTAATGAAAGCCGTTGAAAGCACACTCGACGGAAAAACCAGTCCGATGGATCCCCAAACAGTACAGGATATGGCAGAATATATGAACTATATGATGACCCAGTACCGCAAGCAGGAGACCGCCAAACTGGAAAAGGCAGCCGAAGAGGCAGAAGCAAAACTCTTTGAAAAACTCCTCAAAGAAAACCCAAACGTAAAACAGGCCGAAGAAGGTTATTATTATGAGGTGCTGCAGGAAGGGAAAGGCCCCAAGGCCACATACGCACAACGCGTAGAATTTGACTACATCTCCTATCGTATGCCTGACGGGCAGATACACGACCAGACCGTCGGTCAGCGCGAACCCATAATAACTGTCATAGGACAGCATATCTTCCCCGGTCTGAGATTTGCTCTACAAAAAATGAATGCGGGTTCAAAATACAGATTCTACTTTCCTAACCGCCTCGCATTCGGCGCACAGTCGAGCGAAGACCTCCCCGCCTATACCCCAATGATATATGAAATAGAAATGCACAAACTCTACAACGACTAAGCAAAAATAAAGAAAAGTCGCAAAACGAAAATCATTCAAAAATAAAAGAGGGTGCCGAAAGGCGCCCTCCATTCTTTTAATGAAGACAAGTACTTATGCACCGATTTTTGCGGTATAAGCAGCTGCATCCATAAGAGCATCAACGTCAGCCATGTTGGCAGGTTTAACCTTGATGATCCAACCTTCACCGTAAGGATCGCTGTTGATTGCAGAAGCATCATCGAGAGCTGCATTGAACTCAACAACTTCACCAGTGATAGGCATGAGAAGGTCAGCAACGGTCTTAACAGCTTCTACTGAACCGAAAGCTTCGCCAGCCTCAACGGTCTCGCCTTCGCAAGCAACATCTACAAAAACGATATCGCCAAGTTCGTGCTGTGCATAATCAGTAATACCAATGAATGCAAATTCGCCTTCAACTCTTACCCATTCATCATCTTGGGTGTACTTTAAATTCTGAGGAATGTTCATTTTTTTAGGTTTATTAGATTTATAATCATTAATTTAGACTCTGTACCAATGGCGTTTTGAAACGTAATTTGGAAATTCAAAATTACAAACTTTTAGTGAAATAGCAAAATTTTTTTTGTGATATTAAAAAAAAGCCTTACTTTTGTAGTGCCTAAACCGAGAGTTGTGAATGTTGAAAAACGATGTAAGTGTCGTATTTTGAGACTCATAGGCATCACCATTAAATTTTCATTATTAGCGAAAAAAAAATTTTTGTTCAAAAAACATACTATTTTATTGATATTGCATGTACCGCAAAGACGAACTACTTACCAAAGCAGAGATTGAAATTATTACTCTGGCTAAAGAACTTGGCATTTCCCATACCAGCCGTAAATCAAAAGAACAACTGATTTACGACATTCTGGATTTGCAGGGAAAAGACCCAAGCACCACGAAAAAAGAGGAAAAGGAAACCCCTGTACAACCTCGTCAACGGAGAACCCGGATGAAACCCGAACTTATTGCGGATTCAAGTCAGAAACGTACCAAAGGAGGGCAGTCCAAACAAGCCAAGACGCAGCAGAAAGTACAGAAACAACCCCAGAAAGAAGTTACGGTATCCGAAGAAACGGCCGTGAATATTGATATTAATTCTCTGGAGGTTCCCACAATTCCCCAGATTCCTGAAATGAAGGACTGGACTTCGTTCTCTCGCAAAAGCCAACAGCCAGCCGAGCCCGAAAGTGAGACACCTGTAGAAGCTTCACAGGAAACTCCAACTTCAACTCCAGCTCCAGAGAAAGAGTCAGATAAGAAACGCGCTAACCATACGAGAAAAGGAAAATCAAAGCCGGAATCCAAGGAAAAGCCTCAGGAAGAAGCTGACAAGAATCTAAAGGAAGAGTCACAGGAGGAACTGAAAACTCCAGTAATAGCTACAGAAGCAGAAACTGCACCAGCAGAACAATCTGTTGAAACGGTTCAACCAGAGCCGAAACAAGAAGAAAGCAATCCGCGTCCACAGCCACAGCCTCAGAAACCTAAAAAATACGAAATCGAGGGCGTAGTGGATGGCGACGGAGTACTTGACCTTATGCCCGATGGATTCGGTTACCTGCGTTCTTCCGACTACAACTACCTTCCCTCCCCTGACGATATTTGTGTAACCACAGCCCAGGTACGCCAATATGGTCTCAAAACCGGAGATACTGTAGAATGCACAATCCGTCCGCCTCACGCCAACGAAAAATATTTCGTCATGGTATCCGTGAAGAAAGTGAATGGCCTCACACCTGAACAGCTGCGCGGCAGAGTTCCTTTTGAATCTCTGGTCCCTGTCTTTCCTAACGAAAAATTCAAAATCACAGGTCATCCGACGGAAACGCTTTCCACCCGTATCATAGATATGATAACCCCTATAGGAAAAGGTCAGCGCGGATTGATCGTGGCGCAGCCTAAAACCGGTAAGACGACCTTGCTGAAGGAAGTTGCCAACGCTATTGCCTATAACCATCCCGAAGTATATCTTATGGTGCTTCTGATTGACGAACGTCCAGAAGAGGTTACCGATATGCAGCGAAGTGTTAATGCCGAAGTGATATCCTCTACTTTCGACGAGCCCGCAGAGCGTCATGTCAGAATTGCCAACATCGTACTTGAGAAGGCAAAGCGAATGACGGAATGCGGTCACGATGTGGTGATTGTGCTGGATTCCATCACACGACTGGCACGAGCCTACAATACCGTACAGCCCGCTTCCGGAAAGGTCCTGTCTGGTGGTGTGGAAGCCAATGCACTTCAGAAACCCAAACGGTTCTTCGGTGCTGCCCGAAACATTGAAAACGGCGGTTCTCTCACCATTCTGGCTACAGCTCTGACGGATACCGGCTCCAAGATGGATGATATTATTTTTGAGGAATTCAAAGGAACCGGTAATATGGAACTTCAGCTTGACCGCAAACTCGCCAACAAACGTATGTTTCCCGCTATCGATGTGCCCGCCTCCAGCACTCGCAGAGATGACCTGCTTCTGGCACCAATGCTCCAGAATAGAATACTGGTTCTCCGTAACTTGCTCACAGATCTGACTTCCATCGAAGCCATGGATTTTCTCCACAAACACATGAACAACACCCGTTCCAACGAGGAATTTTTAATGACAATGGACAAATAGTATGAAAAGAGGTTTTGGAAGCGACAATCATTCCGGTTTTAGTCCGGAGGTTTTAGAGGCCATATCCGCCGCAAATCACGACCATGCACTGGCATACGGTGATGATGAATATACGTTGGAGATCATCCGGCTTTTCAAAGAGCATTTCGGCGAAAACGCCATGCCTTATCTTGTGTTCAACGGCACAGGAGCCAACGTGCTTGCACTGGACGCTATCTGCCGTAGCCACCATGCCGTAATCTGCGCAGAGACCGCCCATATCAACGTCGATGAATGCGGAGCTCCTCAGCGGATTATCGGATGCCGGCTCCTTACGGTTCCCACTCCGGACGGAAAGCTCACCCCTGAACTGGTGAAGACACAGCTCCACGGATTCGGATTCGAGCACCATTCTCAGCCCCGCGCCATCAGTATAGCCCAATCTACAGAACTTGGAACGCTCTACACTTTAGACGAAATAAAGGCGCTCACACGACTGGCTCATGAATACGGTATGTACCTCCACATGGACGGTGCCCGTCTTGCCAACGCTGCCGTGGCTTTAGGCTGTTCATTCAAAGAAATGACCACAGACTGCGATGTGGATGTCGTTACCTTTGGCGGCACTAAGAACGGACTCCTTATGGGCGAAAGCTGCGTGATACTCAATCCGGAACTCGACGTCGATATGCGTTACCGGAGAAAACAGATGACACAGCTGTGCAGCAAGATGCGCTTCGTGGCAGTACAGTTCAAAGCTTATTTTGCCAATGATCTCTGGAGGCGTAATGCCGAGCATAGCAACCGTATGGCGCAACTGCTCTATCTGCAGGTAAAGGACCTTCCAAACGTGGAAGTACTCTATCCCGTACAGGTCAATAGTGTCTTCGTGAAGATGCCTAAGGATCAATGGCATAAACTCCAGGAACAATACTTCTTCTACGATTGGAACGAAGCCAATGATGAAGTTCGCTGGATGTGCGCCTTCGACACCACGGAACAGGATATTCTGGACTTTGTGGAAGCCATAAAGTCCTTGTAATTTTTCTTTCCCATGCCCGAAAAACAAAACTGCTCTGCGGTTATTTCCGGACTTGGAATAGGAAAAAATCACATTTCTGCACAATAAAAAATATTTCTTTACGTTTTTGTAAAAATATATCTAAAAATGGATACTGAAAAAATCATCATCGGCGTAGTGGGACTGGGTTATGTGGGACTGCCGCTGGCCCATCTTTTTGCTTCCCGCTATACAACCGTGGGCTATGACTATAAGGCACAGAGAATCGAAGCATTGAAACGGGGCGAAGACGCCACCGAAATGCTGACCGGAGAAGAACTCAAATCCGTAGAAAACAATTTCGAACTGACTTCCGACGTAAACGGCCTCCGTAAATGCAACTTCATCGTAGTGGCTGTTCCCACCCCTGTTGACGCCAACTGCAAACCTGACCTTACCCCGCTTCTTTCTGCCAGCAGAGCCGTAGGAAGTGTGCTGAAAAAAGGCGATATCGTGGTTTATGAATCCACCGTATATCCAGGTGTCACGGAAGAGGAATGCGTGCCGATGCTCGAAAAGACCTCCGGTATGAAGATGAATCAGGACTTCTTCGTAGGCTACTCTCCCGAACGCGTGAACCCGGGCGACAAAGTCCACCGCGTGGAAAACATCCAGAAAATTACCAGCGGTTCCACTCCTGAGACCGCCGAAACAGTTGATAAGGTTTACAATTCCGTCCTTAAAAACGGCACCTATAAGGCCAGTTCCATCAAAGTGGCAGAAGCCGCAAAGATCGTTGAAAACTCACAGCGCGACGTCAATATTGCATTTGTCAATGAACTCGCCAAGATTTTCAACGCAATGGGCATAGATACCCACGACGTGCTGGATGCAGCGGCCACAAAATGGAATTTCATCCCTATGCAGCCGGGACTTGTCGGCGGTCATTGCATCGGCGTGGATCCCTACTATCTCATTGAGAAAGCCCAGGTCTATGGCGTTATGCCCCATGTGATGAACCACGCGCGCCGGTTGAACGACAGCATGGGCCATTATGTCGCCATGCAGTTCATCGACTGCATGAGCCGTAAGGGTATGAAAGTCAAGGACGCCAAAATGCTCGTCATGGGATTCTCGTTCAAGGAGAACTGCTGCGACATCCGCAATACCAAGGTGGCTGATATCATCAAGACTTTATCCTCATATTCCGACAATATAACCGTGTGGGATCCCTGGGTGGACGCTGAAGAGTCACGACGCGAATTTGGCGTAGAAGTCCTTAATACCCTGGAAGTGCAAGACGGTTACCAGGGAGTTATCTTAGCCGTTGCCCATAACGAATTCAAGGATCTCGACCTGAGAAGCCTCATCGTTCCGGGCGGCGTGATTTATGACGTAAAGGGCATTCTTCCGAAAGACATCATCGACGCAAGATTATGAAAATAGCTGAGGTCATAAACTATCTCGATTTCAAATTCCAGCCGGAACTGCAGGAAGATTACGACAACTCCGGTTTTCTGCTGGGCGATCCCTTGCAGGAATATTCTGGCGCGCTTGTGGCTATAGACCTCACCCCTGAGGTCATCAGCGAAGCCGTGGCGCACGGACTGAACCTGATCGTAACCCACCACCCGTTCATCTACAGCGGCGTCAAGCGCATCACCACGGCGGACCTTACCGGACAGATGATATACAGTCTGATCGGACACCACATCTGCGTATATGCTGCCCACACAAACCTCGACAACCTCAAATGGGGCGTGAGCGGCATCGTGGCAGAAAAATTAGGACTGAAGGAGACCCGAATCCTGCGCCCCGCCGAAGGCCGTCACGACCCGAACATCGGCGGCGGCATCATCGGACTCCTCCCCGCTTCCGAACCCGCCGAAACGTTTATCTCAAGAATCAAGGAGCTGCTTCATGTCTCTGCCCTCCGGTGCAGTCCGCTATGCAGAACCACCGTACAGAGAATCGCCCTCTGTGGCGGCTCAGGCAGTTTCATGATCTCCGATGCCATACGACAGGGGGCCGATATCTACCTTACGGCAGACCTGAAATACCACGATTTCCAGCGTGCCGAAGGCCGTATCATCCTATGCGACGCAGGCCATTATGAAACCGAACAATTTGCAAAAGAAATAATTTATTCCGCTATATCAAAAAAATTTAGTAATTTTGTGTGCCGGATTTCTGATACAAGAAACCCATACGTCTCCTTTATATAATTGAGAACTAATAAAATATAAACATATTATGCAAAAAAAATCTGCAACGAAAGACCAAGAAATCGAACAGAATGCAGCTGTAACCGAGTTTGTAAAGAATCTGGATGTGGATGTTGCTGTTGAAAAAAGACTGGTAGCATTGTACACCCTCCAGAGTGTAGATTCCCAAATCGACAAGATTCACATCATCCGTGGCGAGCTCCCTCAGGCTATCCAGGATCTTGAGGACGAAATCACAGGTCTTGAAACCCGAATCGAGAATTTCCAGAACACCATCGTGGAATGCGAAAAGGCTATCGCCACCCATAAGGAGGACGTAATTCAGCACCAGGCCATGATCAAGAAATACGAGAAACAACAGGATAACGTCCGTAACAACCGTGAGTTCGAGGCCATCAACAAGGAAATCGAGTTCCAGAACCTCGAAATCCAGCTCTGCGACCGCAAGACCCGCGACGACAACGCCAAAATCAGCGAGACCAAGGAAAAGATAGAGAACGCTAAACAGCTCCTTAAAAACCGTCAGGAAGACCTCAGCCAGAAGCAGAGCGAGTTGGGCGACATCATTGCAGAAACCGAAAAGGACGAAGAAAAACTGCTCGCAAAATCCAAGGAACAGGAACAGTTCATCGAAGAACGCTACCTTACCGCCTACAAACGCATCCGCAAGGCTGCACGCAACGGTCTCGCCGTTGTTACCATCGACCGCGACGCCTGCGGCGGCTGCTTCAGCAAAATCCCGCCCCAGCGCCAGATGGAAATCAAGATGCACAAGAAAGTCATCGTTTGCGAACACTGTGGACGTATCCTCGTCGATAACGACATCGCTGAAAAGGCAGAAAACCTCTTAAAATAGTATTGTTTATTCCAAGTCAAGATATTATGGTTCATTATATTTCATCAGAAAGACTCACTCTTGAAAGAGTAAGCGAAATCATCACCAAGAAAATGACCATCGCCCTCAGCGATGACGCAAAGGCAAGAATCCAGAAATGCCGCGATTACCTGAACAAGAAAATGGAAACCCAGAAAGTGCCCATCTACGGTGTAACCACCGGCTTCGGCTCCCTCTGCAACGTCTCCATCAGCAAAGACCAGCTCAGCCAGCTCCAGAAGAACCTCGTCATGAGCCACGCCTGCGGCATCGGCGACGAAGTTCCACAGGAAATCGTAAAGCTCATGCTCCTGCTCAAGGTTCAGAACTTCTGCTTCGGCTATAGCGGCGTACAGCTCCAGACCGCACAGCGTCTCGTTGATTGCTACAACAACGACATCCTCCCAGTCGTTTACCAGCAGGGTTCCCTCGGCGCCAGCGGCGACCTCTGCCCTCTCGCCAACCTTATGCTCCCCGCCATTCTCGGCATGGGCGACGTTTACTACAAAGGCCAGCGCATGGACGTCAAGAAAGTTTACGATGAAATGGGATGGCAGCCCATCGAACTCCAGAGCAAGGAAGGCCTCGCCCTCCTCAACGGCACCCAGTTCATGAGCGCCTACGCCGTATGGAGCGTCCTCAAGGCACAGCGCCTCAGCCAGCAGGCCGACATGATCCTCGCCGTAAGCCTCGACGCCTTCGACGGCCGCATCGATGCCTTCTATGAAGGTCTCCACATGGTCCGTCCTCACAAAGGCCAGCTCGAAACCGCACGCAACATCCGCAAATATATGGAAGGCAGCGAAATCATCGCACAGGACGGCAAAGCCGTTCAGGACCCCTATTCCTTCCGCTGCGCTCCTCAGGTTCACGGCGCCTCCAAGGACACCATCGCCTACGTCGCCAGCGTAGTAGAGACCGAAATCAACTCCACCACCGACAATCCTATCGTGCTTCCTGATGAAGACAAGGTAATCTCCGGCGGCCACTTCCACGGCGAACCCCTTGCCATGGTACTCGATTTCCTCGCAATCGGAACCGCAGAACTCGGCAGCATCAGCGAACGCCGCACCTATCAGCTCATCGACGGCAAACGCAATCTCCCGAGCTTCCTCGTAGCAAAACCAGGCCTCAACAGCGGTTTCATGATTCCTCAGTACGCAGCAGCCTCCATCGTCAGCCAGACCAAGCAGCTCTGCACACCAGCCTCCGTTGACAGCATTCCTTCCAGCCAGAACCAGGAAGACCTCGTTTCCATGGGCGCCAACGCAGCCACCAAATGCTACAAGGTTATGGAAAACGTAGAACGCGTACTGGCAATCGAACTCTTCAACGCAGCACAGGCACTCGAATTCCGCCGTCCGCTCAAGAGCAGCCCATTCGTGGAAAATCTCGTAGCCGACTACCGCAAGGTCGTAAACTTCGTAGATATCGACCAGATCATGTACAAACACATCCACGCCAGCGTTGCATTCCTGCAGCAGATGGACGTATAATCCCGCTTTGCGGACATACAAACCCACCGAAGAAGGTCTCATCTGAGGCCTTCTTTTGTTTACGGCAGGCCTATTAATCCTGCGGCTGACAAATCGTGAATAAGGGCTATACATAGGTTTAAGGGTTTAAGAGGTTTAAGAGGTTAGATGGGTTTGAGGAGTTTGAGGAGTTTGAGGGGTTTGAGGGGTTTGAGGGGTTTGGAACTTGGAACTTGAAACTTGGAACTTGAAACTTTCCCGCGCTTGATTTCTGCTGCAAAGTTACGAACTTTTTTCGACGGCGGATGCCGGTTCGGTGTCGGAATGGGTCATTTCGGTGTCAATTTTGTGTCAATTTTGTGTCAATTTTGTGCTAATTGGGTCATCACGGGGTCAGACCCTTTGATGATCCAGGGGGCGGGCAACTCCGTTTTTCTGGCGGGGTTCCGCTGGGCAAACGCCGGGTATCTTTCGGGTTCCAGAGTGAGACATCAGGGAGTTATCAGGGAGATACCAGAGAGATACCCGGGAGATACCACAGCAGCGTCTGCTTTTGCGTTTTGGCATAATTTGCTGAATTTAAGGTTTTTGAAAAAAGTGTGCAAGAGATGCAGGTGGAAAAAGTAACATTTTCTAATAGTACGGGTTTTTTAACCCTAAGGGATATAAAACCCGCCCCTTATACGAAAGTTGTATAGAGATGTTGCATCACCTGCACAGGTTTTAAGATACTGCTGAAAATGAATTGATTACAACTTTCCCGTTTCCGTGGTCGGAAAGGCTGTGCAAGAGATGCAGGAGGAAAAAGTAACATTTTCTAATATTACGGGGAGTTATACCCTATAGAGCATAAAAAAGGTTCATCATAATTTTGCGTAGATATCGTCGTGCATGGAAAGGATTCGGAGTTTGAAATAATCGTCATCACGGAAGCCGTAGGCCTGCCTCTTGATGGTCTTGATTTTATTGTTGACACCTTCTACCTTTCCGTTTGAAATGCTATAGTCATAATATGCCAGGATACCTTCCGAGTGCAGTTCGATTGTGTCAGCCAGCTTCTTCATATGTCTGACACCAGATCCTCTAGCCTCCATAATCCAATTGCGGAGGATCGTCCTTGCCGACTCCTTG
>JAZUFZ010000010.1:0-53488 GCA_045640985.1 Bacteroidales bacterium | reverse complement strand
GACCTACGTGATGCCGAATCCGGCATCGGGTCAGGTGACCATAGCCTCCTCATTTGGTCTCCGGAGCGTGGACATCTATTCCATGACTGGTACACTCGTGATGCGTCAGGACCTCTCGGGCTACGCCCAGCAGATGGATATTTCCGCCCTCCCAAGCGGCACTTACCTCCTCGTCATCTCCACCCCCGCCGGCCAAGTAACCAAGAAACTGGCGGTACAATAAAAATAGAACAATTATGAAACGAATATATGTTATCATATTCATGCTTGTGATGGGCCGTATGTCCATAATGGCCCAGGACTGGGTTGTAGATACGCTGACGTATCCGTATCCTTATACTGAGAATTTTGACAATAGTTTCAAGTGGGGAATGTGGGATTTTGACGGCGATACTACAGCAACCATCCATGCTACGAATTTATCCTTTCAGCGGACATGGCCTTATGCAATTCAGTCGGTCTCGGTGAGAAATCATACGGATCATTGGCTTGTGTCGCCCGGGTTTGTGATCAATAAGCCTCATCTTATCGTGGAATGGTGGATGTCGAACATATTGGCTCCCGCCCACCGGTTAGGGGAACATCTGGAACTGCTGGTGGCCCGGGGCAGCGGTGCTGACGGTGTGCTGGATACGTCGGACTTCGACACAATGATCTTTGAATGTACTCTCACAGAGACATACGCCGACTTCCAGCGATATTTTGCGGAATTGAGCGATTTCTATGGCGATACTATCCATCTCGCTTTCCATCACAACAGCGGAAATACCTATTGGCTGAATATTGACGATGTGACGGTCCTGGACGGAACGTTCCTGCTGTATGGAATTGACGGCCCGGAACTTGCATACGTGGATGACAGGACGGAATACAGCATCAATACCCCATTCCCGGAGCGCTACGGCTACGAATGGGATATGAACGGGTATTTTATTACGGGTCCCGATACGGAGCAGGTGGTTCACCTCTATTGGGACGGGGACTATCCGAGAGGAAGCTATGATTTAAGTTGTCTGGTGACTAATCTGGAAACGGGAGATACGATGCGTCTGGTGAAACGCATATATTTCTATAACTGTGAACACAATATCGACGACTATCCATATATTGAGGATTTCTATTATCCCGCCTGCTGGGAGAATATTTCTACGGTGGAAGGACAGGGCTGGCAACAAGTGTCAATCTCTCTGGATGTGGACGAAAACGGTGAGGATATCATTCAGGGCGTAGAAATCACCTATGGTGGAAACGGTGTGACGTGTTGGCTGGTAAGCCCCCTGATAGAGGTAAACCGCGAGCATCTGGAGCTGAGCTGGGACGATATGGCCATGGAAGGAATAGAAGATTATCAGGTGTTTTATACGATGGCGGAGATAGGCGATAGTATTGACGAGGACGACCTGGTGCAGATTTACGCTGCCACGCCGTCACTGATAGAATGCAATCATCATTCGCTGCTCCTTCCCGAAGAGGTGTACGGCGAGGCCATGCGGCTGGTGTTCCGCCAGCAGATGAATGGGCGCGCTGCATATTGGGGAACATTGATTACCAATGTGAGAATCGGGCCCAGCCGCGTCCCCGAGGT
This sequence comes from Bacteroidales bacterium, assembly GCA_045640985.1. Lineage (GTDB taxonomy): Bacteria > Bacteroidota > Bacteroidia > Bacteroidales > P3 > Colimorpha. The sequence continues at coordinate 51,903 of JAZUFZ010000010.1, read as the reverse complement.
GGACAGCATCTATGGCCCCCGCGTGGTCCCTGCAGGAACAGAAGCCAGATACTGGGCATACCTTTCCTCGGGAGAGGAATTGTACTATTACTGGTACTTTGAAGGAGGCGAGCCGGAGGCAAGTACCGAGCAGTCCCCCGTAGTGAAGTGGAACCAGGCGGGTACCTATATGGTGGTAGCAGACATAAGCAACCGCTGGGGAGCCCAGACGGACACCTTCTATGTGGAGGTAACCGACTGCGGCGTGAGAACTGCCCCATACGAAGCTAACTTCTATACCGATTCGACATGCTGGACTTCCCTTCCGGATCCCGGCTGCCGCAAATCCTGGGTAATTATGGATAGTACGCATATCCAGTCGATACTGGAACCTAATGATCCCGGAATCCGGCTTATAAGCCCTGCCATAGCGGTTCCCGAAGAAGGAATGTTCGACCTCGCCTGGGTGGAGGTTGGCTTCAGGGTAAACGCCAGCACGATGGTATCGCACACGGGAGCATCGCTGGAAGACTTTACCGATACGCTGAGAAACAATGAGGTCGTACCTCTTTATCCTCATTATAACCTCGACTGCTACAGAGGCGATACGATATGGATAGCGTTTGTGCATGGCGGATTCCCAGCGGGGACGGATTATCTGGATCTGTTGCATATTGGAGTATATAGTGTGGAAGCGCCCCGCGTGAATATAGAACGCGTACGCGGAGATGACCCACAGCACAACCACCGGGTGTTTACTGCCCGCACGCTGAACCTTTTCACCGGAAGCCCCGATACATACGAATGGCAGCTCGATGGAGTAGTGCAGGACACTACGGGTGATGTTATCGACCTTCACCTGAGTCCCGGAAACCATACCCTGACCCTCACCGCCATCAATCGCGCCGGGTCGGGAAGCGATACGATTCAGCTCTCCTGTGTGGGCATAGAAGACCCCGCACCGCAGCTGATGCTCCGGCTCATGCCTAATCCCGCCTCGGGAAATGTGAAGGTGAGCGCTTCCTGTGTGATGGAACGGATAGCCGTCTATACCTTGCGCGGGGAGCTGTGGCAGACGTTCCTGCCCGGGTCGCAGGAGGCCCTGCTGGATGTGAGTTCGTGGCCCCGTGGCGCCTATATGCTCCGGGTAATGAGTTCCCAGGGGGTAGAGACAAGGAAACTGATAGTGCAATAGTTTTCCCTCGCTCAAAAAAATATGGCATGGCAGGCAATATCTGAGGCGTTCTTCCGTTATAACCTATAATAGGATTTGTATTGCTATGAAGAAAAACGTTTTTTTTATGATAGGGGTGGGAGTGATGCTCTGTTCGGGATGCGTCACCCTCGGGAAATATGAGGCTCTGGAATCGACTAATTCCCATATCCGCAAGGAATGGAACATGACGAAGCAGGAACTCTCGGAACTGCAGGAAGAACTGGCAGAGATGCAACGTCAGAATCAGGCGCTGAATACCGACATCACGGATCTGAACGCGCTGAGGCTGGATCAGGAGGCGAGTATCGACAGTCTCAGCCGGAGTCTGGAACAGCTGCAGCAGCGTTACGACACTACGATGGAGAACTATATGCAGGAGCTTTCGGGCAAGAGCCGTGACCTGAACAGGGCACAGAACCTGCTTACCGCACGCACGCAGGAACTCGCCTCCAGGGAGGAAGATTTCCGCAGGCGCGAGGCCCAGTTTATGCAGCAGCAGACGGAACTGCAGGTTCGCCAGGAGGCTCTGGAACAGCGCGAGGCAAGTACGCGCGCGTCTCTCGCTGCCAAGGAACGGGAACTGAACGAAATCCAGCAGGCGGTAAGTCGGGCGCTGAACGGATTCGAGGGCAAGGGTCTGAAGGTGGAACAGCGCGAGGGTAGGGTATATGTTGAGATGGAAAGCAAACTGATGTTCGCCTCCGGAAGCTGGACCGTATCGAAGGAGGGGGCGGCTGCCATCAGAAAGATTGCCCAGGTGCTGGAAAAGAACCCGGATCTGAATATCATGGTGGAGGGCCATACCGACAACGATGCCTACAAAGGTGCTGGAAACGTGAAGGACAACTGGGATCTGAGCGTGATGCGCGCTACCGCTATTGTGAAGCTGCTTTTGAAGGAGGGTCCGCAAATCAATCCCGCGCGGGTGGAGGCCTGCGGCCACGGGGCGTATGCGCCCAAGGCTGAGAATACTACGGCGGCCGGCAAGGCTCAGAACCGCCGCACGGAAATTATCCTCATCCCCAGACTGGAGGAAATCTATAATATCGTCCGATAGCTGGACTGGAGCCCGGTGGAGGAAAAAATGAACATGGCGGAATCCATAGAAACAAAACGGAACTTCCAGTTATGGAAATGTGTCCTGTACCTGATGCTTACGGTAACGGGATGCAATCCTGGGGAAGGTAGCTTCCGTCCGGACAGGCAGGTGGAGGCGATATACGAGGAGGCGGTGATCATCGAGGACGGCGATACCCTTTCCACACAGCCCCGGGTGCTGGCGGAACGCTGGAACTGGGACGGCAGGGAACTGAAAAGCATAGACTACTACAACGGGTCGGCTCTGGAGGTGAGCGAGGTGATGCACTATGAGGACCGCAGGATCGTGTCGGCCGGGCTTTCGGGCGGCTTCACGGAGGTGTATCATTACGGAGGCGACAAACTGGACTCTATCACGGTATATGACGCGGGCGGCCGATGGGTGGAATCGGTCTGCTTCCAGCACAGCAAGGTCCGGGTGAAGCGTGTCAGCTGGAACTCTCCTGCGGGCGTTAAGACCTATAAACTGAACTGGCAGGGGGAGAACCCCGGTTCGCTCCTCCCCGAAGATGGGGCGGAAGATACCATTGAATTTTCTTACGACAACCGCGAGAACCCTGTTCTGGGACTGATGACCTGGTGGAGACTCCGGGATGAACAAGGACTCGCAGAGGCGGTAAGCCGGAACAACTGTATCAAAATAAGGGGCGGAGGTCTCCAGGCGGATTACTGCTATGAATACGATGGCGATTACCCCGTGAGCAGGACCGTGGTCAGGGAATACGACTATACCGAATATGTATGGGACCCGGTGGCCCGGTGCAACCGCGAACGTGTCCGCCACCGTTACGAAAAGCAGGTGTGGACCATCGCTTACCTGTAATAAACCTTCCGGACGGATGGGCCTGTAATGATTTCTTCTCAAAAAAGCGCAGATTTTCCCTGCTGTAATATAGTCATTTGTATAGGGTAACTCCCTTCTATCTTCTTTTTATCTCCATATTAACTTCTTTTTATCTCCTTTACTTAGAATAAGAGATAGAAAAAAGATAAAAAGAAGATAAAAAGAAGATAGCAGGGAGTTACCGCGGAGAAAAGAGAGAAAAACAGTACCTTTGGAAAAGCATTATTACTGAGGTTTTGTGTGTGGTGGCTATCAGCGGTGGCCGTGGATTTGGAAAAAATCATATCATCGGGCTGTAAGATTTCAACAGGTGAAACGTCTATTTAGCAGATGACTCGTAAGGAATACAATATACTGGTGAAGAAACATGCGGACGATATCTATCGTTTCGTGCTGGTGGCGGGGGCCGATGTCGAGGATGCCAGGGATGCTGTGCAGGAGGCATTCGCGAGCCTGTGGTGTCGCAGGGATACCGTACCGTTTGAGAAGGGAAAACAGTATCTGCTGAGCACTGCCTACAACAAGATAAAAGACTACTGGAGACACAACAGGGTGGTCCGCGAGGCTATGAATCTGCCCCGAGGGGTCAAAGACGGGGAGGTAGAATATACGATGCCCGATGAAATGTTTGATCTGGAAGAGGCCATAGCAAAGGCGTTGGAATCGCTGACCCATCAACAGCAGGTGCTGCTGCGGCTGAAGGATATAGAGGGTTTAAGCTACAGCGAGATTTCAGAAATAACCGGTTTGAATGTGCAGCAGGTTCAGGTGTATCTGTTCCGGGCGAGGGTGGCTCTCAAACGTAAAATGAATGAATATGGATATGGAGAATCTTGAATATGAACTTGTGGAATTCGCCGAAGGGAGACTATCGGTGGAGGAGGCGGGGGCTGTGGAGCGGCTCTTGAAAGAGAATGCAGTCCTGCGGGAAGAAATGGAACTGTACAGGTCGTGTCCGAAGGTGACGGAGACGCGTAGCGACAGCTTTCCGGATAAGCAATTGCTGGCGCGTCCTGTGCGGGTGGCTGGTCCTTGGGAAAAAGGTGGCTGGCGTGGGGCTGTGGCGGCCTGTGTGGCGGGTATATTGGTGATTTCCCTTTGGGTGATGATGCCGTTCCGCCCTTCCGAAGGAGAATATGTGACGGCTCAGATGAAGGCGGGGGAGACTGCTATAGTAGAACCATGCCTCCAGGAAACGATATGGAAAGATACGGCCGTAGTGCCAGAGAGAGAAAGTGTCTGTGAAAAGACATACTGCTCGCCGCTGGATCAGGTGCATGAAACGGGGCTTGTTACAGAACCCGCTGAGGTTATAGAAAAGGCCGCTCCCGGGATTTCCGAAGGAACTGGCGGGGAGGTGGAGGCAGGAGAAATACCGGCAGAGATGAATCCCATGCAGGGGGTAATGGTGGTTCAGGTGGTAAGAGATACGCAGAAAGTGTATATGAACGGAATGATCACGTATCAGGAAAGTGCGTGCAATACGATGCTCTGCAAAGCATCAGAACTGATGAAAACAATAACTAAAGAAATCAAACAGGTGCCTATAGATTTTATAAACAAAAATTTTATTAATTAAAAAATACAATGAAATGAAGAAGATAATGCTATTCATAATGCTGAGTGTTCCATTTGGGGTTGCTTTGGGGCGCGGAAACGATGCTGTCACGGATAATGACGCCCTCTCAGGGACAGGAGATACGGTGAAGATATACCATGAAGAAGTGGCTGTGCCTGTACGGTATCTGATGATATACGACAATTGCAATGTGAATATAGTGGAAGCCTTCCCGTGTTATGTGGAATCCGATATGAGGGCTCCCCAATGCAATATCACGCTACGCAATGACACAATGGAAATCAGACGGCCCGACAGGCAGCTATCGGATTACCCGATAACGGTAGGGGTGGATTTCTATCAGCTGGAGACTTTGGAGGTATATGATTTCGGACGGGTGAACATCACGAACACCGCACACGCCATACCCTGTGTGAAAACATTCAACTACGCTTCGGCGAGCATCTCTATGCCGGATGTCGCCCCGAGCTATGCCGGAGAGCCGTTACAAAAAACGTCAGATACGGTGATATTGGAATCCTTCGACTGTTCCTATATACTGGCAGATATACCGGGTAAAGTGATTATGACAACAACAGGAAATCAAGCTTCCATCTATATGGTAAATAGCAGGAAAGAAGGGAAACAGCCTGTTCTGTCACAAGAGGACTTGCTGTCCCAACATGAGTTGCCATTCAAAAATAATCCACATACAATCTGGCATGTAGGCTGGGGACTTTCGTCTGGCTGTCCCCCGATAGCAAACACCTCGAATCTTGATATGGGAATGGCGTTCCCCGGCAACTTCTATATAGATTACGGATATTGGTTCATAAACACACGTCACGTCATTCTTGGCGGCTATATAGGTTATGAGGGGGACCGCTACAGGATGCTTTCCAATGATGGCTTGTCATCACTGCTTCCTGAGAATCTCGAAGGGACTTATACACTGTTGCTGAAGATGAGATTCCTGACAGGAGCTGTTGAATTGGGATGCAGATTTAACGATTTTAAGATTGGGGTGACGGGTATTGCAGGAATATGCGGGAATATAACCAGTGTGCTGAAACGAAATGATGACGGGAAAGTCGTGGAAAAGACCAGACGGCGTACAACGATGTTTGGCTATACGGGAAGAGTTACCTTGCAATATCTGGATTGGGGATTCTTCGTAGAACCGGGTTTTGCTGTTATCAACGGCAGCCGTCCCATAACCTTCGGTCTCTGTCATGAATTCTGAGCCGTTCCATCAGTCTTGTCTTTTGGAAGACTGGCCTGATCCGGCAGGGCGGATTTTCCGCCGTAGAGGTCCAGCGCAACCACTACTGCCGTAAATGCCCAGAAGGGAACGGAAAGCTTGTCGGTATCGAGAAAGTTGTTGAAGACCCCATGTATATAGTAGGTAAGCAGGCTGAGCGTGAAAGCTAACGCCATCTTTGCCACGGCGGGGTCTTTAGCCGTTCTATAGACCCGGACTCCGGTAGCGAAGGTTACCATAAACACCGCTAACACCAATGCGGCACCCGGAACCCCCTGTTCGGTAAGAGGTCCTATGTACTCGCTGTGCGCGTTCCCAAGATTGCCTCTGTTGGTGCTGATGACCGAGAGCTGATAACTGCGCTGGTAGCCGGCATAGAGGAACTGATAGGTCCCCGGTCCGCATCCCATCACGGGGTTTTCCTTCCACAGCCGGATGGCAGAAGCCCATCGGTTGAGCCGCTCCAGATTGCTGGCATCTGTGGAGATGTTGCTGATGGATTTGATCTGGCCGGCCAGTTCGGAGGAAGAGTCCTGATGGTTCTTTCCCAGCTTGTAAAGCACATCGCTCTGATAGGTGAAGAAAGCCCCAACACAGAGGCCGAAGCACACCACCATCCATTTTACTTTCATCCCCATACGGATCAGTACATACACGCATAATGCGCCCAGGACGCTCAGCCAGGCGGCACGGCAATAAGAGAAGAACAACCCGACCACCAGCAACGCAAACATGGAAAAGAACCCCACCCGGGTCCAGCCTTTGCTCTCCTGGCTGAAGATAAAATAAAAGGCGGCGGGAAGGAACAGTGCTATCACACATCCGTAGGCGGTATGGTCGTTGTAGAACGGGCACATCACCCTATGGAGCGTTTGCAGGTCCCCCAGTCGGGGTATGGTCTTGAGGGTGGCGATCAGTACCACACCGATGAGCGATACGGCATAGCACCAGAAAAACTGACGGATTCGGGTCTTGCTGCGGAAAATCTGCACCGATGCAAAAAAGAAGGGGACAACAAACCATAGTCTCGCCAGAAAATATTTGATAGAGACCCAAGGCAGTCTGGAAAAGCAGGCGGTAATGAGCATCCAGGCCAGGGCGGCCGTCACGCAGAGGGTAACCGGATGACGCAGAATGCGGGTATCATAGTTCCCGGACACAAATACTCTGAAGAAGAAAATCAACGTGAAGAGGATCATCATCGGCTCCACGGGCATAGAAAGTTCCATTCCGGGAACCAGTGCGAAATCGACAGCCCAGGGAGTGAGCAGCGCAATGGAGAGCAGTCCGATTTCGAGGTCGCCTATCATCAGCAATACCACGAGTCCGGCAAGCGGGACCAGCGAAAGCAAATAGAAGTCCTTTGCAAGCGCTATGGTGTTGCAGACGATGAACGCAGCCACCAGGAGCAAAGGCAGCAGCAGTTCTTTCCAGGTATGCGACTTAGAGGAATCCACCAGCAGATAGTTATTCAGATTTCTTCTCTTTGCGGGTACGTTCCACTACAATCAGCACCAGAACAGTCATCAGGAGGGCGCCGAAAGTGCCCAGAAGTACGATGACGGCACGTTTAGGATAGGCCTTCTTGTCGGCAGGGCGGGCCTGGTCAAGCCAGAATTTATAGCTGTATTCGTTATCCAGGTCCACTTTGGTCTGGGTGGTGCGGGTCTGGATTTCGGAAAGTTCCTGTGCCTTGTTTTCGATGAGAGCGGTCAGGCTCTTTGCGTATTGCGGGTGGCGTTTCAGGGAATCCTCCAGCCGGTAGAGGTCCTGCTGCATCTGCTCACATACGCCAGACATCAGATGATAGGCATCTTCAGCTCTCTGATGCTGGATACGGGTACTCAGCGAGTCATAGTTGGCTGCCATATAGTTGGCGATATCGGCAGCCCATTGGGGATCTACGTCGAGTACGCCGATCTCTACTCCGAGGAACTCGGTGCGCTTCACGCTTACATTGCTGCGGTAGGTCTCGTGGAGTTTGAACATCTTCTGGGGGTCATCAGGAGCGATGCCGTAATGCTCCATCATGCCGAAACGGCGGCACACATCATCCTCCATCGATTGCGAGGAGATAATCTGGATAGCATATTCGCAGTCGCGCTCGATACCATAATCCATGAAGTCGAGGCTGTATCTGTCAGCCAGCACAGCCTTGGAACCGCGGTTGCTGCTGGTCGGGAAAAGAATGGCAGAAGCCTTGTAGCGCGGGGTAACCAGTAAGGAAGCCACCACTGAAGCGGCTGCACCTATGATGAACACTACCAGCAGTATCTTCCACCAGCGGCGGAAAAAGTCCAGGGTCTGTCTGCTGTCATAATTTGTTCCAAAAGTTTTTTCTTCCATGTTATCAGTATTTATTTTAGTTTGCCGGGCCGGCGGAAAAGTGCTGTATCTTTACCGGCTTGCCGTGACTTGAATAGTATAACGCATTATTAGGGGTTTTATTGCGTGGAGCAAGAAAAAAAACTATAATTTACCTGTTGAGTGAATTGATTTTTCCAGAATTCCTTCCCTACAGTAATATAGCCATTTGTAAGAGGTAACTCCCTTCTATCTTTTTTTTATCTTCTTTTTATCTCCACTTTATCTTTTATCCTTAGAATAAGAGATAAAAAAAAGATAATATGGAGATAAAAAGAAGATAAGAGGGAGTTACCCCAGAGCAGAGCCCCTACTATTGGCTCTGCGCCAGCGCAACGGAGCGCCAGCGCGCAAGCTCAGTCCAGCAACAGGCCCCTTGGAAAAAGATTATCACCCCTATTTTTGAATGGCGCCTCCCAGCGTGGGTGGATAAGGATTCCTGAAATGATTTTATGCGAATTGCTAAATTAATTACGCCAATGGGTTATAATTCTCTCACTTTAGCGTGGGGAAAATCCTCCAGGAGTGTGATTTCGTACCGGTGTTTTCCGTCCTTGCTCTGGGTGTAGCGCCTGTTGCCTTCCGCGTAGGGGTACAGGGGTCGGGTGGCATAGATGGCATATCCGTTTTCCTGCAGCCAGGCGCCCACCTCCTTCATTCTTTCCAGGGCTACCTCGGGGAGGTTTCCGTCAGCATCGGGTCCTACGTTCAGCAGGTAATTACCCCCTTTCGCCACGATGTCTATCAGGTTGTGGAGGATTGTGTTGGCGGTTTTGTAGGTATCGGTCGATACGTATGACCAGCTGTAGCCCATGCTCATGCAGGTCTCCCAGGGGTAGGGGAGCAGCGTGTCGGGAATCTGCTGTTCCGGAGTCCGGTAGTTTTCGTACCGTCCGCCCACCGAACGATCTACAATGATCAGGTCGGGGTTATCCGCTCTTGCCATTTCTGCAATCCGAGGCATATCCACGTCCTGCACATAAAACGGGCATCCGATCCATTCCCGGGAGACCTCGTCGATACTCCATTCGGGTCTTACCCATCCGCCATCCAGCCAGAGAATGTCGATGTCTCCGTAGTTATGGGTGAGTTCGTAGATCTGGTTATAGGTGAACTGTTTGAATCTTTCCCATCGTTCGGGATAGGTCTCCGGGTTGTAGTTTACGCTGCGGTTGGGAGTAGCCCATTCGTGGGCCCAGTAGTCATCGTTGTGCCAGTCGGGTTTCGAGAAATAGAGCCCCGTCCAGAATCCTTTTTCGCGGAAGGCCGCCACGACCTCCTTCACGAAATCTTTCTGTGCCGGGCAGTCCTTTCCCGTGGAGGTGTAGTCGGTTTCCTTGCTGTCGAAGAGACAGAATCCGTCGTGATGCTTGGAGGTAAATACCACATATTTCATGCCTGCCATCCGTGCGGCATCGGCCCATCTTGCGGCGTCGAAATTCCTGGGATTGAAACTTTTGTTGAGGTTCTGGTAGTTCTGCTTGTACTGATAGTAGTCCGCCCCGTTGCGGTTGATCCAGGGCTCGTTGCAGATGCTCCACGATTCCACTACCTCCCATTGGGCATAGATGCCCCAGTGCATCATAAAGCCGAATTTCAGGTCCTGCCATTCCGCTATCCGGCTGGTGATGGTCGGGTCGGTCTCCATTTCCTGTTCTTTGATGTTCCGCTGCTGCCCTATGGCCAGCCAGGGAAGCATTAGAAGCGTTATCAAGATGAGCTTTTTCATAATTTGGGTTCCGATATTGATTTTCAAGAAAAGTATATGTGTCGGGGGAACGCTCCTGCCGCTAATATTCAAATACGATTTTTTTCAGGTCTTTGTCGTTGCTGCTTTTCCCCACAAGGAGGGTTATGCTGGTGCCTTTCCTGGGCGATTCCATTTTGTGCGTGGATTCATCGTAGGTTTTGAGCCATTCGGGGTCTATCGGGATTTCCACTTGTTCTATCGTCCCGGCTGCGGCAAACACCCGTTTGAAGGCAATCAGGCTCTTGGGAGAGTTTTCGGTCTGCATATATACCTGTACTACCTCTTCCGCGTCGTATGGGCCGTGGTTTAACAGCATACATTTTACTACCATTTTCTCCCGGTTGAACCGTTCCCCGAAATACATGAAGTCTCCGTAATTCAGCCCGTAACCGAAATCAAACAGCGGCGCCTCTTTCAGATATCTGTAGGTGCGGCCTTCCATGGCGTAGTCCTTGAAATCGGGCAGCTGGCTGGTACTCCTGTAAAAGGTGACGGGCAGCCGTCCCCAACCCGAAAAATACTGGTTGTATAAGGCGGAAGCTACCGCGTCGCCCATGGCCTGACCGCCATACCACGCTACCACTACAGCCGCCACATCGTCCAGTATCTCTTCCAGACCGATACTGCTTCCGCAACATAGAATCAGCACCACCTTTTTCCCCTGTGCTTTGAGTGCTTTTATCTCTTCTATCTGGTTTCTGGGGAGTTCTATGCGGGTTCTGTCCCCTTTGTAGAAACCTTCCTGTTCTACCTGTAGCTCTTCCCCTTCCAGTTGCGGGGTCAGTCCTCCTGCGTATATCACGATATTACTCTGCCCGACGGGCACTATGGTTGCCGTTTTCTCTAATCCTTCAGCCAGCGTGGTGAGGCTCCAGGGCGTTCCGTTGTAGTTCCCCAGCGGCATCAGCGTGTCGTACATGTTGGGACCGGCGAGCGCTACTTCCTGCTCAATTCTTAGCGGCAGCAGGTGGTTCTCGTTCTTCAGAAGTACCAGACTCTCCATACATCCGTAGATGTCCAGACTCTCGGGACTTACCGGCCATTCGCAGGCGGCCCTCCGGCTGTCGTCTGTTCCCACGCGCAGTCTTGTAAGGAGTACACGTCTTACGTGTTCGTTTATTTTCTCTTCGCTGATGAGTCCCTGTTCTACCGCCATTTTCAGGGCCTCCAGTCCCGACCCGCATTCCAAATCCACAGGACCGTTAAAGGCGTCAGCCGCTGCTTCTATGGCAGAGGCATGGGTCTCGTGGCGGGGGGTAATGCTGTCGCGTTCCCAGCAGTCGTTCAGGGCCCAGCAGTCGGTAACTACCATATTACGATAGCCCCATTCTCCGCGCAGAACCTCATCCAGCAGATAGTTGCTGGTGCAGCAGGGCTCACCGTTCAGGCGGTTGTAGCCGCACATGACCTGCTGTATGTCGGTATGCTTTACTACATATTCAAAGGCTCTTAGATAAGTTTCTCTGAGGTCCCTTTCTGATACCTCTGCATCAAAGCTGTGCCGTCCTCCTTCGGGACCGCTGTGTGCCGCAAAATGTTTCAGACAGGCCGCGGTCAGCAGTCCTCCGTTCTCATCCCGGCTCTGCAGCCCTTCCACGCAGGCGCTCCCCATCATGGCGGTGAGACAGGGGTCTTCGCCCCAGGTTTCCATGCTCCGGCCCCACCGCGGGTCTCGGATGATATTGATATTGGGAGTGAAGAAGGTGATGCCGGCATAGTCGGCTGCCGCTTCGCTCATCGGGTGTTCTTTGACATATCGGGCATATTTTCCTACGGCTTCCAGTGCTATCTGGTGATATATTTTCCTGATCAGGGCTGTGTCGAAAGTGGCTGCAAGTGCTATAGGGGTAGGATATACGTTGGCATATCCGTTGCGACCCACTCCGTGCAGGGCTTCGTTCCACCAGCTGTAGCCTCGCAGTCCCAGCCGTTCTATAGGCGGGTTCCGATGCTGCAGCAGCGATATCTTTTCGTCCAGGCTCATGGCGCTCAGCAGCTGGTCGCAATACTGTTCCTTTTCAAGAGTCATTTTCTGCGCCTCGGCATAGTGAAAGCAAGCTTCCCCTCTGCTCTCGGCTGATGAAAAACGTTCCAGTCCCCGGTTTCCCCGCGGAATCTGGGCGAATGCCTGTCCCAGTGCCAGAACCGTCATTAAAAATAATATCAGTTTCTTCATACCTTATATGTTATGGAGCAGTTTCGCTTGTTGCTGCATGATTTTGAGGGCTTTCTTCCATCGCTCCACATCCACTCCCCGCGCGATGGCCTCTTCGGCGGTTGCTATCATCAGTTCCCACGCCGCGGAGTCCATGGGGTTGATCTGTACCTGTTTCTGCAATGAGGCCACAAGATCGTTATAATATTTCTCGTCTTTCTCCATTTTGTCTGTCCTGTCAAATATCAGTCGAAATCACAGGCAAAGGTACGACTTTTTTGCCACCCGGCAAAAAAAATCTTCTCTGTTTGGAAAAATCTTCGTATTTTTGCAAAAATTTTTGAGACGCATAAAACGATGAAATCTATTGCAGCACTGGTTTCTGGGGGTGTGGACAGTTCCGTGGTGGTCCACCTTTTGAAAGAGCAGGGGTACGACCCCGAAATCTTCTATATCCGTATCGGTATGGAGGACGAAGAGGGCTTTATTGACTGCCCTGCCGAAGAAGATATCGAAATCACCTCTTTCATTGCCAAGAAATATGGTTGTAAGTTCCACGAGGTCAATCTTCACAAGGAATATTGGGAGAATGTGGTCTCCTATACCATCAACGCCGTGAAGGCGGGTCTTACCCCCAATCCGGACATTATGTGCAACAAGATGATCAAATTCGGTGCGTTCAACCAGCGTTGGGGCAAGGATTTCGACTATATCGCCACAGGTCATTATGCTACTACGGACACAGTAGATGGAACCCAGTTTCTGGCTACAGCCAAGGACCCGGTGAAAGACCAGACCGATTTCCTCGCACAGCTCAACTTTGCCCAGATTTCCAAACTGATGTTCCCTATCGGACACCTGATGAAAAGCGAGGTCCGGGAGATCGCCCGGGCGGTAAAGCTTCCCAGTGCCGAGCGTAAGGATTCCCAGGGAATCTGCTTCCTCGGAAAGATCAACTATAATGACTTTATCCGCCGTTATCTCGGTGAGCGCGAAGGAAAGATTGTGGAACTTGAAACCGGCAAAGTCCTCGGTACTCATCGCGGCTACTGGTTCCATACCATCGGACAGCGCAAAGGGCTCTTTCTCGGCGGCGGACCGTGGTTTGTGGTGAAGAAGGATATCGAGGAGAATGTGCTTTATGTCTCCCAGGGCTATGACCCCAAGACCCAGTACGGCACAGAGATAGAACTCAAGAATTTCTATTATCTCAGCCGCGACATCTGGGGCGATTTCACCTCTATGCCGGTGAAGTTCAAGATACGCCACACGCCCGAGTTTACCCAGGGACTTCTGGAACCGCTCCCCGGTGGCAACTATATCATCCATAGCGAGAAGCCCGTTCAGGGAATCGCTTCGGGCCAGTATGGAGTCATCTATGATAACGATGCCCATCTCGTAGTTGCGTCCGGTCAGATAAACTAAATTCCTAAATGGTGAAATGTGAAAAAATCTTCCCATTTCATAAAAAAATCGTAATTTTGCACCACGAAATATTTGAATTATGTTAGATAAACTGGAAGCTATTTATGCTCGTTATCAGGAGATTGAGCAGCAGATGAATGATCCTCAGGTAACCTCCGATATGAAGCGTTATGTGAAATTGAGCAAGGATTACAAGGATCTTCAGCCGGTAGTGAATGCCTATTTCGACTATAAGAAACTCCTCGATTCCATCACCGAATGCAAGGAACTTCTCAGTACCGAGAAGGATGAGGAACTGCGCGAGATGGCAAAGGAGGAACTCTCCGCCAATATCGAAGCGCGTGACAAGATGGAAGAGGATATCCGTATCATGCTTATCCCTGCCGATCCGCAGGACAGCAAGAACGCCGTGGTGGAAATCCGTGGCGGTACCGGCGGCGACGAGGCCTGCCTCTTTGCGGGAGACCTTTTCCGCATGTATTCCCGCTATTGCGAGAAGATGCACTGGAAGATCGACATCGTCGATTTCAACGAAGGCACCGCCGGCGGCTACAAGGACATCACCTTCAATGTTTCCGGTGAAAAAGTATATGGAACCCTCAAGTATGAGTCCGGCGTGCATCGCGTACAGCGCGTTCCCGCTACCGAAACCCAGGGCCGCGTCCATACCTCCGCCGCTGCCGTAGTGGTGCTTCCTGAGGCTGAGGAGTTTGATGTGGAACTCAATATGTCGGATGTCCGCAAGGATACCTTCTGCGCCTCCGGCCCTGGCGGCCAGTGCGTGAATACCACCTATTCCGCCGTCCGCCTTACCCATATTCCTACCGGTATCGTGGTCAGCTGTCAGGACCAGAAGTCCCAGATCAAGAATCTTGAAAAGGCCATCGTAGTGCTCCGTACCCGTCTCTATGAGCGCGAGTACAACAAATACATGGAAGAGATGTCCTCCAAGCGCAAGACCCTCGTGGCCACGGGCGACCGCTCCGAGAAGGTGCGTACCTACAACTATCCCCAGTCCCGCGTGACCGACCACCGCATCGGCTATACTATGTATAATCTCGCCGCTTTCATGGACGGCGATATCCAGGACCTTATCGATGCCATCCAGCTGGCAGAAAATGCCGAGAAGCTCAAGGCTGCCGTAGGCTGATGCAGGACTTTGCCGCCATAGATTTTGAAACTGCCAACAATTCCCCCACCAGCGTCTGCTCCGTGGGAATTGTCGTGGTTAGGGAAGGGGAGTTCGTGGATTCCTTCTATTCCCTTATCCGCCCCGAACCCGACTATTATCTCTATTGGAATACCCGTGTCCACGGGCTTACACAGGCGGACACCTGCCACGCCGACCCTTTCCCCGAGGTGTGGCGAAGGGCTGAGGCCGTCATAGGAGACCTTCCGTTAGTGGCTCACAACAAGGCCTTTGACGAGCATTGTCTCAAGGCTGTCTTCCGCGCCTATCAGATGGATTATCCCGATTACAGGTTCTTTTGTACCCTTATCGCTTCGCGCCGGAAGTGGCCCGAAGGGCATCACAATCTCGACATCATAGCCGCCCGTTGCGGTTACGACCTTACCAACCACCACAACGCCCTCGCCGATGCCGAAGCCTGTGCCTGGATTGCCCGCGAGATTCTTTAACCCTCCTCCGTTTTTCAGGGATGTTTCTGCGCCCGTGGAGTACTTCCGCAGGGCTTTTTCCAGGCGTTTTTCTATGGGATAGGATAGGGGTAACTCCCTTCTATCTTTTTTTTATCTTCTTTTTATCTTTTTTCTATTTCTTATTCCAAGGAAAGGAGATAAAAAGAAGTTAATATGGAGATAAAAAGAAGATAGAAGGGAGTTACCCTATATAAATCACTGAAAAATCAGCCTTTACGTCGCTTGGCGTTGTTCCGTCTGGGAAATGTGAAAATAATGTTAAGAAAATATAAATTATTTGTTATATCGGAAAAAGTATGTAATTTTGCAACAATTTGTATAATTGTGTAATGTAATAAATAGTTGAACAAGAATTAAATAGAATAAAAAAAGAGATATAAACAGATAAATTATTGCAAATTTACCGTTATTGTACGTCCTGATTTTTTGGTAAATTGCGATACTTTGTTGCTATAAAACGGGTAAGCCTGTAGCAGGAAGAGAAGTGCGAAGCACAGCGCTCTCCTGCGTTCCCGGAAGGGAGGCAGCCCAGAGGCTTCCGGCGAAGCGTTTTATAGCGGTATGGCAAAACAAAAAAAGGTTTCATCACGAGAACCGCGGACTACAATAAGAAAAGCCCGCGGTTCTTTTGTTTATATACTTTTATAACGATAAAAAAACAATCTTTGTATAATCATATAATACGATGAAAAGCGAAACATTAAAATTTATCACTAAATCCTTCGCCATCATAGCACTGATGGCTATCGGTATTGCCGCCTCGGCACAAACACATTATGTATTCTACAACGCCACATACGGGTATATTTGCAACAACAATGGAACGGTGAGTGTGAGGGTCGCATTTGATGAGTCCTGCATTTGGACTGCAAATAATGCTTTAGTAAACACTAGTAATAGCACAATCCGCCCTTATGGCGACGCGTCACAATATTTACGATGGAATAATAGCACCCTTCAAATTAGTGAAACTTCCTCTAATTTTAGAGGATCGAGTAATTACCTGTGTCGTAGAAGAAGTGGCGGCGGTGGTGGTGGTTCTAATAATTATATAAGATATAATGGTTCTACTTTTAGTGCTGGCGACGCGACAGATAGCGGCAACGATAGATTTACTTATTATCAAGTCACGATAACCAACGCCACCACTCCTACTTTTTCCATTTCTTATCCTACGGCAGACGCGTATGTGGGTAGCGTCGATGGCACGATAAGCATCAGCGCCAGCGTCAGCGGTAACTACAGACCAAAGTATTATAATTTCAATAGCCACTACTATTTAGAAGACGGAACCGACTACGGAACATCTGCTCCATCCCAGGTTTCCAACTACGATCTCACCTACGAGCTGGTGGGCGAATGTGCCGACTATGCAACTATCTCCGGAAGTACGGTTACTTACACCGAGGATGCCGGTCATGATGTGATTGCACAAGTTAAAGTCACAGCCAAGCCTCAAGGATACCCTAATGTTACTGTGGGTCAAGAGACTTGTTCCTTTGTTCTTCGTTCGGCAACCATAGCGGCCCCAACGATTACCCGCATTGAGGGAACCAACCAATATCAGATTATGACAACGGCACAAGGGGCATCCATCAAATACACCATCGATGGTACAGATATTGACGAATGGGCAAGCAACGGCACCACCTACTCCGGTCCCATTACAGTAACAACCGATGGCGCAGTCATCAAAGCCAAGGCAGTGCGCGAAGGTAAAGTGTCGGATCAGACAGCATACACCGTGGACGATGTCGTTCTCATACCGCCAACCATTACCATTTCGGATGCCGGTGTGGTAACGATAACCAACCCTAATACTTTTGCTTCATCTTCCGTAATCCGCTACACAACGGACGGTTCAATTCCGACTGCTTCAAGTCCAATATTTTCCTCTTGTACCGCCACTAATATGCAGACCATCAAAGCTATCGTTACTGCAACTGGTTATGATGCTTCGCCTGTGGCTTCAGCACAGTTCGTGGTTGAATCGGGCGTAAGTGGTGGCGTGGTAACCCTCAACGACTATGAGGACCACAATTGGGCTTACTACAAGGGAAGAGATATTAAGGTTGGAACAGCCTCGGACGCTCCTAATTATAAGGATAAATACAAATATACCCTCTACAGCCCTGACCCTCGCAATGTGAAGATCACCTATCGTGGCTACGACACGAAAAACAGTCAGATAGTACTCGGAAGTAATACTGTGGCAACTTCTACCTTGAACACCAACACAACGCCTCACGTTTCTAACGCAACCGGTGAAGGGCAGAATACGTTTGTCTATTACAAGACATTGGAGAAGTTTGTCATTGGTTATTTCACGGATAACGCTGATTGGAATGGCAAACCCGATGACCCAAGCAAGGAAAATTATCCTTATACCGTCATTTCCAACCCATTCAGTGTACGACCTTCCACAGGCAGCGGTGATTCCAAAAAATATTATGGCTTTGCCGGTTGGAAAATCATCAGCGGTGGCAAATACATCGGGCGTGGCGCTTACCCATATACACCTGCTACGGATGGTGCTGTCTTGGGTTTGGATGAACTTATTCATTTTGTGAACCTTGATGCAGATGTAACTTATTCACCCAACTGCACATCAGCAGAAATCGTTCTTGAAGCCACATGGACAGAAGCAACCGTATGGTCCGGGAATACTGCTCACGCATTTACGGGAAAAACCTACGAAACCAACTTCATCGTGGCAAGCGGCGACATCACTTCTATAGAACAAGGATCCCCTTGTACTATCATCGGTATGAACCCTGACGGCACAGGTGACAACTCCGGTTCTCGAACTATCACAGGATTAAAGGTGACCACAACAAGCACAACCGACCCCTACAGTAGTGCCAATACGGTAAAGGTGGAATGGATACGTCACGGAAGTGGTACTTTCAATGCAAATGGCCGCAATATGACTTTAGGACGTGGAATCACCAGCTCAAATGGTAGCGCTCAAGGAACCATATATGGCGTGAACTCTGAAAACACGAATGCCGTCAATACTGTGAAGGTTGAAAGCGGATATTTTAATGCAATAGCGAGTCTTGGAAATAATACTGCCACCAGCACCACTGCCCTTGACATATTCATGGTGTTTGGGTGTGATTATGACCGTTCTCTCGCGAACTATTATGTTACCACAAGCGAAGCTATCAATTCCACAAGTCACCCATACAACACGAAATTGAGGGTTAGGCGCATATATGGCGCTTATAATGGAAGTGGTAATTGCAACCCCGAATTGAATCGTAGTCAAGGTCAGTTGTATATTCGTTCTCTCTTCAAGAGTGGCATATTCGCTCAAGCCTCAAGTGAAGAATATTATTTCCACTCCTATCAGCATTGGGGACAACGCTACATAGAAATGGAAGGCGGCTATAATCGCGGCCACATTAAGGGTGGTAGCGATGGAGAAAATAGTCAGGAAGGACATCGCTCCATGAGCGTCCGAATGAAAGGCGGTCGTATTGATGGTCAGATTGGATGCGGCTCTACTTCTACTTATTGTAGTGGTGACCGCGTGGCGGCCATTACAGGGGGCTATGTCGGTGGTTGGATTGCGCCTGGTTCTAATTGCCAGAATACAAATGGAACAGGGGTTACAGATGGTGAATCCTTCGTTTATTTCGGAGGAACTGCCGAAATAAATAGTCGTCAATTTGAGACTACAGCCGATTACATTGGTGGACAATCGTATGGTGGTGTTATTTATGGTGCAGGATTGGGCTATGGTACCAACTACCCTAATTCTGGTAAAATGACGTATGGCTCCAACATCGTCTTTGCGGATGAGGCCTATTGCGAACGTGGTATCTACGGAGGTGGTGCTTTGGGTCAAACGTATAACGTCTCCAATATCTTTATCCTTGGAGGTCGCGTAGGTAAGGGACAAGGTTATATTAAGTCTTCTTCTCCAAATAGTTCATATCCCGTTGAGTCTGGTGTTTATGGAGGCGCTTGTTATACTGGCGGTGAAAACTCCTTCATCTATATGGATGACGGTATTGTTGAAAGCGGTATCTATGGCGGAAGCAATATCAATGGTTCCCTTACGGGTAATGCTACTATACAGATTAATGGCGGTCAGGTGGGTTATATTGACGCTAATGCCAACGTTCATGGTGGCGGATACGGTAATGCAACCCGTGTGTTGGGAAGTGTGAATGTGACGGTAGGCAAGTCAGGCGCTACTGATGGCGCAACCATCTATGGCGATGTGTACGGCGGTAGTGCTGAAGGAAAGACCAATGGAGACAATGCCCGTACTACTGATGCCGTGACCAATGTAACACTCAATGCCGGTACGGTAAACGGCAATGTGTATGGCGGCGGTTTGGGTACATCTACCTATGCGGCTGACGTCTGGGGACCTGTGACGGTAACGGTTACCGGGGGCGAAGCCCAGAACATCTTCGGCTGCAACAATACCAACGGCGCGCCTAAGAACACGGTGGATGTGAATATGACCGGCGGTCTGGTTCACGAGTGCGTATATGGCGGCGGTAACGCGGCTGCCTATACAGGGAACCCCAAAGTGACGATCAGCGGCGGCGAGGTGGATAAGCACGTGTTCGGCGGCGGATTGGGAGCCAATGCTGTCGTGACGGGCAACACCGATGTGAAAGTGACCGGTTCCACCACGCTCATCAAAGGCAACGTCTATGGCGGCGGCAATGCCGCAAAAGTTACTGGCAATACGAATGTAACTATGGGAGAAGAGTAAATCCGCACAGCCCATAGAAGGCCAGGTGCGAGAGCGGATGGAGCGGCGGTCTGGAAGAACTTTGGGCGAAAAGTGGAAAAAAATTTTGTCAGTTCGGAAAAAGTGTGTATTTTTGCATTCGCTCTTTTATGGGGCGAATGCTTCTATTCGCCTCATAATTAGTAAATAGATAGTGGACTGATAAATATCGCAGTTCGCTATTTCAAGGACTGCAAAAAAAGTAAATGAAATGGAATCGCCTATCGTGACACTCACAACGGACTGGGGTTATCAGGATTTCTTTGCTGGAATGGTGAAGGGAAAACTGATGAATTATATCCCTAATGTGCGGATTGTGGATATCTGTCATGGCATTGCCCCTTTCGACAAGGCAAAGGCGGCATACGTGGTGAAAAACGGCTGTCTGGGCTTCCCTCCGGGTACAATCCATATCATTGACGTTGATACAGTAGAAACCGAGAAATATGCCTTTGTGGTGGTGGAATACAAGGAGCAGTATTATATCTGTACCGACAACAGTCTTCCGTCAGAGGTATTCGGAAAGGATTATACTTCGGTAACCCAGCTGCGGGTGAACCAGGAGTCGAATTTCTTTACCTTCGGCGCATACGATCTGTTCTGCAAGGTTGCGGCGCTGATAGCGGCCGGAACTCCTTTGTCGGAGCTGGGCGAACAGGTGAATGAACTGTATCCCTCGGCAGGGCTGAATTATCTGAAGCGGGACGGATATCTGAAGGTATATATCAATTATATTGATGTATATGGAAATGTGTATCTGAGCATCACGTATGATGAATTCATGAAGATACGGGACGGCCGTGATTTCTCGGCGATGGTGAACGAATTTGAACTGCACGAAATTTCCAATTCGTACAACGACTCCGCCGACAGCCGGAAAACGGAAATACTGCTCACGGTTTCATCTACAGGATATCTTCAGATTGCCATCCGTCAGGATTCGGCAGAACATCTGCTGGGGTTGAAACTCAAGGATTCGGTAATAATTACATTTAAGTAATTGCGATAAGAGGTATGGAATTGAAGGAACAAGATAAAAAGTATCTGGAAAAGGCTGTGCGGCTGTGCGCGGCTGAGGAACGCTGTGCCGATGACATCGAGCGTAAGTTGAGCTCGTGGAATCTTTCTCCCACCGCCGCCAAGCAGATACTGGATTTCCTGTACGAGAACAATTATCTGAATGAGGTCCGGTATGCGACCACTTTCGCGGAAGGCAAGATGCGTCAGTTGAAATGGGGCCGAACCAAGATTGCCTATCAGCTGCGCATGAAACGAGTAGATGACAAGGCGATAGAGGAGGGGCTTCTGGCGCTGGATGCGGAGGAGTATCGCTCGATACTCAAGAAGCTGGCTGAACAGAAGTGGAAGTCGGTTCATGAGTCGGACGATTTCGTGAAAAGAGGCAAGGTGACGGCGTATCTCCAGAGTCATGGCTTTGAAATGTACGAGATACAGAACGTGTTGGAAAATATTGAAAAGGAATAAAATAATAATGATAAAAAATACTAATATGAAAAAGATTGCTTTATTTATGAGCATGGCTCTTGCGGCAGTCAGCACGCTGATGGCAAACCCGATGAGCCAGAATGATTCAAGTCTGTTTTCCGGATGGTGGAGCACCACTTCCACTCCAGCCTTGAAGGTGGACCAGAAGTACTACGACAACTGGTCGGCCAGCGGTAACTCCTCTCTGGCCCTCACGGCTACTTTCAACGGGGATTACAAATATACCCACAAGAAATTTATCTGGGATAATATCGTAGATCTCGCTTTCGGTTACAACTGGCAGGACCTCGTGGTAGATACCACTTACACGGACAAAGGTTTTGACAAGTTCGATTCCCGTCGTAAGAGCGATGACAAGATCGACCTTACCTCTACGTTCTCTATGAGAATGAAGAACGACTGGAACGTGAATGCTTCTGCAAATTTCAAGACCCAGTTCGGCGCAGGTTTCAATTATCCTACGGTGAATGATTCCGACCGGGTTGAGGTTTCCGGTTTCATGGCTCCCGCCTACTTGACAACTTCTATAGGTTTTGAGCATAAGAAAGACAATTGGAATATCGCACTTTCATTCCTGACCGGTAAGACGACTTTCGTATGCAATGACTCTCTGATTGCCCAGGGGTATGATTATGGTGTGATCCAGAAAAATGCAAATCCGGCTGTTGATGGCTATACCCACGCATATTTCGGACTCGGTTCCTATGTGAAGTTCTACTACAAGAAAGATATCGCAAAGAACCTGAACTTCTACACCAGAGTGGAACTCTTCTACGATTATCGTAAACCTGGTCTGCTGGATTGGCAGACTCTTGACGATCAACTGGCCGCCGGAACTATCTCTCAGGCCAAATACGACGAAATGAATGACCGCGGCTGGCTCGGCAAGAGAGCTTTTGAAACTGACTTTGACTGGGAACTGGCTTTGACTTACCACTTCAGCAGCTGGCTGGCCGCCAACTTCTCGGTAAACATGAAATATGATACCGATTTCAGCGGAATGGGCCGTCTGGGCCGTTGGCAGATGTATCAGTCGGCCGGCGTTCAGATCTATTTCAACTGGAAACACGATCAGCAGCATTAATTGTAAACTGTAGCATAATGAATTGTGGATTGTTTAAAAATAATGTGATGCTTTATTGTCGAGATTCCAATTCACAATTCATTTAATTTAACCCTTTGGGATTGGGGTTTATTATACTGAAATCCTTATGAAACGGCGGATTTTATTATCTGTGTTCATGATTCTGCTGCTGGTAGGATGCCACCACAGCGACTCCACAGATAGTATTGCCGTCCAAGATTCTTCCGAGCAATCCAGTCCCACTCATGAAGAGGCTGTTCCAGCCTCACAGCTGGGACTGGTGACGGATGCAGTCTATGAGGTGTCTGCCGATAACAGCAAGGCGTTTGTGGTATTGTCGGACATTTCCCGCAATGAGTTGAATGGTACCTGTTACATGGTAAAATCCCATGAATGTGTGGCGGATCCGGTTCCGTTGCATATCAGGATTTACCGCAAGTCCTGTGAGGTGGAAGCCGGTAACAGAAGCTATGAGGTCCAGGTCCGCAAAAGACAGCTTAACAGCCTCTTTGACGGTCATCGGCATAACGTGAAATTCGACCAGTCGAGGCAGACCACCTTTAGCGTGAAGCGTTACAGTCCACCGGAATTCCGGGATACCGTAGATCTGAAATACAACCATGAGGTGTACGACGTGAAAGTCGTGCGGGATCTGACCTATGCTAGAGCAAACGGCTATTGGTCAAGCAAGACCGGAAACGAAAATGAATCATACGGAAAGATAGCCGTAAGTGGGATAAAAGAGAGTCTCCGACAGAAAGAAATTCCCCTCATGCTGGATTTGTATGTGCCGTTGGACGGTGGAAACCTCCAGCATCCATTGGTGCTGTTCATCCATGGCGGAGCGTTCTATGTGGGAGATAAAAGTGACGAGGCTATAGCGTTGTGGTGCCGGCATTTCGCCAGGATGGGATATGTGGCGGCAAGTATGAATTATCGTATGGGGTTCAAGCCGAGCCACAACGAAATCCATCGCGAGATATACATGGCTACCCAGGACGCCCACGCGGCAATGCGGTATCTTCTTTCCGCGGACAGCAGCCATCTGATCAATCCATCGCAGCTCTTTGTGGCTGGTACCAGCGCTGGCGCGATTACCGCCTTGAATATGGCGTATATGACCAATAGCGACCGTCCTAAGTACTCTTACCGCCCCAGAAGAAGATTCAAAGACCTGGGAAACCTTGAGACTTCGGGCAACGACTATAAAAAAGTATTCCAGTTCAGAGCCGTGGCAAATATGTGGGGCGCGGTGGAGAATGTGAATATCATGCAAGGCAGCAATACCCATATAATATCGTTTCATGGAGACGAGGATAACATTGTACCGTATGAACAAGGCTATCCATTCAATGAACTGGGCGACTGGTTGGGAAAACGGCTGTTCGGCGTCATGTACGGTAGTGCCGCGCTCACGCGTCAGGCGGAATTGCAAGGCCTGCGACATCGTCTGATAACGCTTCCAGGGGCAGACCACGCGCCCCATCTCGACGAGGAAAGAAAGATTATTCCAGGCATCCACAGAATGATACAGGACAGCATTTCGGACTTCTTCTATCATACCTTGGTTGAATCGGAGCCGAGACTTGTCCGGGATGAGTCCAATCCCGGAATTTACCAGATTTCGGGTGATTCGTTGCAGCAGGTAATGTGGCAGGCCGAGCATGGGGTGATTGTCCGTAACAGCGATAAAGAGGCAGAAATCATTTGGCTGGGGAAGGTCGGAAAAGTTCATGCCTGTGGACTTCACGAGTGTGGAAAGTGGTTTAGTCTGTGAGTTTCTTGGTTTATCATAATTTTGCGCAAGGCAAGTTTCTTTATAATACCTTACTCCAGGCTTCCAACTGCCTCTTAGACAAAGAGTAACCGGATAAACAAACCTAACACCTAACAATCCAAAAAATGGATATACAAACCCTCTTTATATACTACTTAACTAACTAATATATAGATAGTTATAGAGTGTTTGAAGAAATAGTGATACCCTCAAAAATTGGACTGTTAGTTGTTAGTTGTTAGGTTTTACAACTCAAACATTTCTCTAAAAAGCACAACTACAATGAAATACGATATTACGAGACACTCCTCCACTAAGATGAATGGGCTTACAGAGGTGCAAAAAAGCCTCAATTTGGGGTGTGAAAAGGGCGCATAAAGGGGAAGATGCTCTGGTTACAGGTCCGGTTTCTCCATTTTTTTGCGAAAACAAAGGTGTCGGAAATTTTCAAAAACCGTGTGGGCGGGTCGATAAACAGCCGATCCGTGGCAGGAAGTACCCGAATCGGGAATCGAATCGAGGCAACGCTATTCCGTGGGTAACTCCCGGGTATCTCTCTGGTAACTCCCGGGTAACTCCCAGGTAACTCCCTCTTCCGGCCCTTTGTGAGACACCAAAACCACATCGCAGTTCCAGCCTTACTGGGGAGGTATGACATGGAAAGGAGACGCGTTGGTTTTGTGATAAAGATAATATGAAGATAAAGGTCCAAGGACGCTCCAGCGCGCAGTCGCTCCGCGCGCTGGAACAGAGCCTCCGAGGCTCCGCTGTTCTGGTCTGGAATCTGCGCGGGAGTATTATTTATAATAAATATTTGCGTATGTCAAAAAAAATGTGTAATTTTGCATTTGGATAAATATGTAAAATTATTATGGGAAAAGGACGAATACTCTATGTCAGTCAGGAAGTTATGCCATTCTCTCCAGAATCGGAAAATTCGTATTTCTGCCGTCATCTGCCCGCGTATGTGCAGGAACAGGGACGTGATATACGTGTTTTTATGCCGAGATTCAATTATGTGAATGAACGCAAAAACCAACTGCACGAAGTAATCCGCCTCTGTGGCATGAATCTTATCATCAATAACTGTGACCATCAGCTGCTGATTAAGGTCGGGTCGCTGCCTTCGGCAAGAATGCAGGTCTATTTTATCGACAACGAGGAATATTTCTCGAACCGTAACGAGGCTTTTGATGACAAAGGTGAGTTCATGGCGGATAATGATGAGCGTATCCTGTTCTTCGGCAGAGGAACCATGGAGGCGGTAAGAAGGCTTGCATGGCAGCCTCATCTGATACATTTCACGGGTTGGTTCAGCTGTATGATCCCGTTCTACCTGAAAAGAATCAACAGGGAAAATGCGTTCTTCAGTGGGACGAAAACGGTGTTCTCGCTTACGAATGATCCGTTCGAGGGTGAGTTTTCGGCGGAACTGGAACGCAAGATGAAGAGCGACGGTGCTACGGCAAAGGACCTGAGACTGTATCAGGATCTTAATTACATGAATCTTATGAAGGCGGCAATGACGTATGCCCATGGTATTGTGATTGCTTCGCCGGATGCGAACCCGGAACTGGTACGTTTTGCGCATGAGAATAAGCGCAATGTGTTGAACTATAATCCCAACAGGGATGAGTTTTATGCTCAGATCAACAAGTTTTACAATACCATCTGCGGCAGCAGTATAAAGGAGTAAACGGTGAATATTATAATTATCATGCAAAGAAATAGTAAATATCTGATGGCTTTTCTGGCGGTTCTGTTTTCGGTATGCTTTGTGGCATGTCAGGACGATGAAACCGAGATTGGCTATGGTCTCCAGGATCGTTCTACCTATTACAATGGCACGCGGGATACGATATATTTTACTGCCAGTACTTTCTTTGAGGATTCGCTTCAGACCTCTGGCGCTCCGTCTCCCTATTCGGCCGGCATTCTGGGAAACTACAGCGATGCGACGTTCGGAAGCATGAGAGCGGATTTCTATACTCAGCTGTGTCCTGTCGGCGAAGGTGGCGTGAATCTTGACCCTACGACGACTCATATCGATTCGGTGGTGCTGGGTATGATGGTTCATTCGTGGTATCCTAATACTGCGGACAGTTCCAGGACCTATAACCTGCATTTTGAGGTGATGCAGCTGGCGGAAATGCTTCAGACGGACAGCAATTATTATGCTTCCAATACAATTCCTGTGGGGTCGGAGTGCTATTTCAACGGTACGAAACAGTATTCCGAGAGGGATACGATGATTCATCTGAAGCTCGGCGAGAATATCAATCCGCTGTTTATGGTGTCGCTTTCTTCTGAGGAATTCATAGCGAATGCCAAAGGGTTGCGGATTCGCCTGCTGGGAGACTCAGATCCGTGTGCTCCGGTGATAAATCTGGCGGCAGTATCAACGAAATTATGTGTCTATTATACCTATAATGGCTTGCATGACAGTGTGGATTTCCTCTGTGGCACGGGCACGAACCATTTCTCTCATATAGAGCATAACTATAGCGGTACGGTCTTTAATGCTTTTGTGACCAATCCGAAGGATTCGATTCCGGGTACGCAGTATCTGTATCTGGATCCTCTCGGGGGAACGAAAATCAAGTTTAATCTGAATGAATTCATTGCCGCATTCAAGCTGGCTCATCCGTATGCCATTATCCATCACGCGGAACTGCTGCTTCCCAAGGCTGATATAGCGGATGATCTCCCACCAGAGAGAATCCTGGCGTATAAGACTTCTCTGGCCGGATTTGAGGCGCCGATTCCTGATCTGCTGAACGAATATTACGGTGATTACAGTGGCGGTTTTGACGGCCGTTTCCACGCGGACAAGAATTACTACCGTCTCCGTATCACGAGACATCTGCAGCAATTGCTGAGAACGGGGTTTGATCTGGGTACGACTTTGTATATCGACGCCCGCAGGTCTTCCGCTAACAGAACTGTCATTAACGGATCTGAGAAGGAGAATCCTATCAGAATAGAGTTTGTATATTCCGAATCTAACTATCAACAATAATTTTCCAAGATGAGAAAGATCATTTTTATAGCAAGTTTTTTCCTTTGTGGCTTGACTTTGTCTGCACAGACATTATATCAGCAATATTATGATGACGCTAAGAAGCATCTCGCAATAGAAGGCCAGATGAATGGCGATGTAAGGGTAGGGGAATGGACGTGGTGGCATCAGAATGGACAGATATACCAGCAGGGCTCTTTCGCCCAGAACGGTAAGAAAACGGGTGTCTGGAAGACGTTTTATGAGAACGGTTCGCCGCGAAGTGAGGAGTGCTATACTACTGGTACGAACCGTTTCTGGTACGAAAACGGACAGTTGGAAAGCGAGGCTCCTGTAGTGAACGGGAAACGCCAGGGAGCCACAAAAGAATGGCATCAGAACGGCCAGCTGAAGTTTGAAGGAACCTATAAGAATGACCTCCTCGAAGGTCAGGGGACCTGGTGGACAGACCGCGGACAAAAGGATATGGAAGGCCTTCTTATTAACGGTGAGCAGGACGGCGAGTGGCTGTTCTATTGGCGTACTAATGGCAGTATCGGTATCCGTGGCAACTATGCCATGGGAAAAGAGACTGGCACGTGGATTTATTATTACGAGACGGGGGAAGTATGGCGCAGCGGTGAATATGTAAAAGGGGAGAAGCAGGGAGTCTGGACTACTTTCTATGAGAGTGGTGCGAAACTGCATGAAGGAAAGTTCCTGAACAATAAAGAATCGGGTCATTGGATCTCCTGGTACGAAAGCGGAAATGTGGATTATGAAGGGGATTTCCTCAAAGGCGAGAAGACGGGTCTCTGGAAAGGCTATTACGATGACGGAAGACTCCGTTATGAAATGCACTATAGCCAGGATATGAGAAATGGCGAGGAGGTCCGCTATTTCCCGAATGGCAAGGTAGAGTCCCGACAGTCATACAAGGATGACCGTTACGATGGTAAATATGAGCGTTTCAACATCTCGGGGCGTCCCGAAGAAACGGGAAGTTTCAAGGACGGAGAGCGCGACGGCGTCTGGACCTGGTATAACGAAGCCGGACAACCGACCTATATCGGGCATTTCAAGAATGGTAAAATGATATCCTCAGAAGATAAAACTACAGCCGTAAAGAATCGCAAGTAATGGTAACTGAGCTGCTATTGGCTTCAAAATCCCCCAGACGCCGGCAGTTGCTTGAGTCGTTAGGGTTTCCGATGCGTGTGGTTACTATTGACGTTGATGAACATATAGAGGCGTCAGTAGAAGCTTGTGAGGTCGCTGAATCATTGGCAAAACGAAAGTCGGAAGCATATTCTATCAGTTCGCTTCAGGATGGTCAGGTTCTCATAACGGCGGATACTGTGGTGGTCTTGGATAATCGGGTATTGGGAAAACCTCATGATTTCCAAGAAGCTGTTGCCATGCTGAGATCACTTTCGGGAAAGATTCACAGGGTCTATACCGGAGTCTGCATCAAGTCAATATCCCATCAGGAAAGTTTCACAGAATGCACGGAAGTCCATTTCAAAGACCTGTCCGATGCGGAAATTGATCATTACATCCGCACTTTTCAGCCTTTTGACAAGGCTGGGAGTTACGGTATCCAGGAATGGATAGGTATGATAGGCATTGATAGGATAGAAGGATGTTACTATAATGTGATGGGATTGCCGTTGTCGCATCTGTATGAGGTGGTGACAAGTGGCAGATTTTAAGATTTTGACTGCTTTTTTATGTAGAGTGTGAAGTCGGAATGCTGTCCTAATATTCCAAGTTCGAGCATTTCTCTTACATTTTTGGCTATCTCATCTTGACAATTTTCGAGGTTCATCTCTTTTGCTATGGCGTCTGCAAGTTCCCGGATATTCCTTGGCTGTCGGGATAATATGTTCAGAATATCCGTATGAAAGGTCCTTCGGGTAGGGGTTTCTTTTTCCAGGCAGATATCGCAGGTGTGGCATACCTCGTGATTCTGCTCTCCAAAATATTCTAATAAAATATTGCTCCGGCATTTGGTATCGGACAACACATATTCTTTCATTGCGGAAAGCCGATTTTGGGCTTTTGCTTTCAAATTTCCGTAGTATTCTTCGGAAATGTAAAGGTCTTTGGCGTCAATTCTGGGGGAAAGCAGGACTATTTGCGGGGCTTCTTTGATGGGTTTATATACTACAATTTCAAGGGCGTCCAGATGTAGAAGCATTTTGATGATTGTAGAAACTTCACAATTGAGTGCTGCCGCTAATCTTCGTTCGTTGATTGGAACATATTCTGTATATAATCCTCCGTATGTCCGGATAATAACATTCAGCAGGTCGCCGTATCTTTTATTCTCCACTATAAACCGGTAGAGTTCGTTCCGATCAATCGGTATGTAAAGACGAGAGGAAAGTTCCTCCTGATATTGCAGATCAAGCAATCCCTCTTTTTGAAGAAACTGGATGCTATTGTAGATGGTGAGGATATTGAATTTGTATTTTTTTGAGAAGTCAAGGATGTCAAAATCATAGGTGCAGCCTTCGCCACTCCCAATAGGAATATTGAATTCATTCCCAATTGCCCGATAGACATTCCGTATCACGGATAAAGGCGGATATGAAATATCTAAGATGGAATCCATATTTTGAATGTCGCGCTGGTTATGGAGAATTACGGCATACGATCTTTTACCGTCCCGTCCTGCTCGTCCCGCTTCCTGGAAATAAGATTCTATACAGGTCGGAAGTGTGTAGTGAATGACTATCCTTACATCTTTCTTGTCAATGCCCATGCCAAAGGCAGTGGTTGCTACCATTACAGAAAATTCGCCCTTCATCCAAGCTTTTTGTCTGTTGTCACGTGTTTTGGTATCGAGTCCGGCATGATAGAAATTGGCACTGATACCATTATTCCGTAGAAACGAAGCAACTTCATTGGCAGTCTTTCGGCTTTCGACATATACAATCCCGCAACCGTTGATCTTTCTTAGGATCCGTAGCATTCTGCCTAATTTATCCTCATCGTGGAGAACCATATAGGATAAGTTAGATCGATAGAAACTGCTCTGGAATTTATTGCTGTTCTTCTGGAATTGCAGCTGTTTGCAGATGTCTTTTACCACTTCTGTGGTGGCGGTGGCCGTAAGTGCCAGTATGGGGACTTGGGGAAAGTATTGGCGGATGTCTGCAATTTTTCTGTAAGACGGCCGAAAGTCGTGTCCCCATTGGGAGATACAATGTGCCTCATCTACAGCTATTAATTTCACGGGCATCTGCTTGAAATGCTCAATAAAGGTTCTGGATTGAAGCCTTTCCGGTGAAACGTATAATAATTTAATTCCCCCATATATGCAGTTATTGAGTACGGTGGTCTGCTCATTATATTTCAATCCGGAATACAGGCATGCGGCCTTGATTCTCTTGGCATTCAAAGCGGTTACCTGGTCTTTCATGAGTGCTATCAACGGGGAAACGACAATACACAAACCACCCATAGCCACCGCGGGAATCTGATAGCATATTGATTTTCCTCCACCAGTAGGCAGCAATGCCAGCGTATCGTTCCCGTTCATTACGGAGTTGATGATTTCTTCCTGTAGTGGGCGGAAAGCATCGTAATGCCAGTAGTGGCGTAATATTTCTATGGGTGTTTTCACAAATGTTATTGATATAAAGAAAGGCGAGCCTTAGAGAGGTCCGCCTTTCTGGCCATGTTATGAAACTTATTAAAGATTATTTATCATCTTTTTCGAGTTTCTCCTGAAGGTCGCCAAAGAGATCTCCGAAAGTGGTCTTCTGGAGGTCATCGTTGATTTTCTTTACAGCCTTCTTTTCTTTCTTTGCTTCAGCTTCAGCTTTTGCATGTTCACCTTCTACTGCTTCCTGATGGATGCGGGTATGGGAAACGAGGATTTTCTTGGATTCTTTTGAGAATTCAAGAACCTTGAAATCAAGAGTTTCGCCTTGACGAGCCTTGCTCTTGTCTTCTTTCTCCAGGTGACGGGCAGGAGCAAAACCTTCAACGCCGTAAGGCAGTGTTACGGTTGCGCCTTTATCGTTGATGCTGGTGATGGTTCCCTGATGAGTTGTGCCAACTGCGAAGATGGTTTCATAAACGTCCCAAGGATTTTCCTCAAGCTGTTTGTGGCCGAGGCTGAGACGACGGTTTTCTGCATCGACTTCCAGAACAACAACTTCAATGGTGTCACCAATCTTGGTGAACTCTGCTGGGTGTTTGATTTTCTTGCTCCAGCTGAGGTCGCTGATGTGGATGAGACCGTCAACACCTTCTTCAAGTTCTACGAAGATACCGAAGTTGGTGAAATTGCGAACGGTAGCAGTATGCTTGCTGCCTACAGGATATTTCTCGGAGATAGCGAGCCATGGGTCTGGCATCAGCTGTTTGATACCGAGGGACATCTTACGCTGTTCGCGGTCGAGGGTAAGAACTACAGCTTCTACTTCATCGCCAACTTTCAGGAAATCCTGAGCGCTGCGCAGGTGCTGGCTCCAGCTCATTTCGCTTACGTGGATAAGACCTTCAACGCCAGGTACGATTTCTACGAATGCGCCATAGTCTGCCAGAACGACAACTTTACCTTTAACCTTGTCACCTTCTTTCAGGTCAGCGTCTAAAGCTTCCCAAGGATGAGGAGTCAATTGTTTCAGACCAAGGGCGATACGACGTTTGCTTTCGTCGAAGTCCAGGATAACGACATTGATTTTTTCGTCCAGATGAACGATCTCTTCCGGGTGATTGATGCGGCCCCAGCTGAGGTCGGTAATATGGATAAGACCATCCACACCACCCAGGTCGATGAATACACCGTAGCTGGTAATGTTCTTAACAACACCTTCCAGTACCTGACCTTTTTCGAGATGGCTGATGATTTCTGCTTTCTGTGCTTCGATTTCGTCCTCAATCAGGGCTTTGTGGGAAACAACAACATTCTTGTATTCGTGGTTGATTTTTACAACCTTGAATTCCATGCTCTTATCAACAAATACGTCGTAGTCGCGAATAGGTTTCACATCGATCTGTGAACCTGGGAGGAATGCCTCGATATTGTCGAATACGTTCACGATGAGACCACCCTTGGTGCGGCTCTTTACATAACCTGTGATGATTTCCTGGCTTTCGTAAGCCTGATTTACGCGTTCCCAAGATTTCAGGATGCGGGCTTTCTTGTGGCTCAGCATAATCTGACCATTGGCATCTTCCTGGCTTTCTACGTAAACTTCAATCTTGTCACCAGCCTTGAGTTCGGTGTTGTAACGAAGTTCAGATGCTGGGATAACACCGTCAGATTTTGCTCCGATGTTTACTACGGCTTCGCGGTCGCTGATGGAAACGATGGTACCTTCAATTACTTCCTGTTCGATGAACTGGTTGAAAGTTTTGGCATAAGCCTCGTCCATTTTTTCGATTTCTGCCTTGTTGGAGGCTTCAGTCTTGCTGTCGATAGCACTCCAATCGAAGTCTGCTAACGGTTGTACATTTTTGTAATCCATATAGGATATTTTCTTTTTTTTGTGGTCTCCTGCCCGACCTTGTTAAACATAATTCATTATAATATGTTGAGACATTGTGCGTTGGCAGGCACGCAGTATCTCACACACGAATTGCAAAGATACAAACTTTTTTTCAATCCACCAAATATTTTTCGGCGTTCTTAATATTTATTGTATTTTAGAGGCAATTCCCTATCGTCATGGTCCGCATCATCGCAGGACATTATCGCTCCAATTGGCTGTCGTAGGCGCCGGTGAAGGCTTTGAGAAGCCAAAAAAGACAAGTTGCCTGGTGGTCGCCTTGCTCGACGGTGAGGAGATGAACTTTATTATGGCTCATTTGCTGCAGGGCTTCCGCATTGGCAAATGGTACATAGTCATCCATTTCGCTGGCGGTAATGTAGATATTATGGCGTGGCGTCCATCCCGTGGTGAGGTCGTTGCGTTGCAGACTTTGGTGCATTTTCTGGTGTAGCGGAGAGGCTGGGTCGAGCAATGCGGAGCTGATCATATCGGTCAGCACCATTGTGTTGGGGTTGGACACTTGGTGTTCGGGGGTGGAAATCAGTTCAAACATCAATGCGTTGATTTCGTCAATGGTATATGGTTTATAAAGATATACCGAATCGAAGAACTGCTTATGCGCAAGGTAGTTCTCGCTGTAGAAGTCGTCTTCCGTATAGCCGTCATATATCTGAGGATAAGACTGTATCATGGTTTTGAGTACCAGAGGTATAACGCCCGGGTGGGCGCAGGTCTGCCAGGTGAGATACTCGTTCATTGTGATTTCTGGGCTATAGGGGCCTGAGGAAACAAAGGTGTATCCCATTTGCCACCAGTCGGCCAAAGAGCGTGTCTCTGAAGAGAGTGTGAGTGAGGTGCTTTCCAGGTAACGCTGTGTGGCTACGGAGGTGGCGGCTCCCTGTGACATACCCATTGGGGTTAGGATAAAATCGTCCGCCAGTCGAAATCCGGCATCCATGAATATCTTATAAGCTGCCGTCATGGCGTCGGTCATCTGGATGCCTATAAGTTCGTGGTTCATGTACATTTGGTCATGTCCGCTGTCGTGGCCGAACCCCTGAGGGTCGGGGCTGACGATGAGTGCGTCTTTTGTGAGCATGGCGGAGGCTGGTCCTCCGCAAGTGGCTGTGGCGCGGAAATCTTCTTTGGTTTGAGAATAGGGGCAGAAGAGGATGAGGCGGTTGTGGATAGTAGCGCTTTGCGGGTTGCTGATATTCGGAAAAGCCCAAGTGGCGTAGGAAGAAAGTGTGATTGGGTTACCTTTGTGATCAACCGTACGATAGGTGTATTTCACACAACGCACACGAACATCTGAAGCGTTGAGGTTGAACCTTCTGTTCCATGACGCTAAGGTGTCCCTCATCTGACTCTTTATCATGTTGGTGATTTGGCTTGCCATAGGGCCTGCATCGTTGAACATTCCGCTATTCATCACCTGACTCATTACCTCGTCGAGGGTATATATTTCGTCGCTGAAAACACTTACTTCTTCTATTGTCTTCACATAGTCATCCAATAGTTCGTGCGTTGGCGCATTAACTGGTTTTATGTCATCTTTCTTACAGGAGATGAACGCCATAGAAAGCATTGCGACAATAGTCAGCAAAAACAAAAAACGTGTGTGTTTCATTTATGTTTTGTATATTTCGATTTTTTGCATAGTTTATGAAAACGATTCTTTTCAAGAGCCGTTTTCTGTGTTTCGGCATAAGAATGAGTTCTTCGCGCTCAGTTTAGCTAAGTCACTCCCCAAGGCGGAGCCTATAACTCGAAATTCTCCAGTTCGGCGGCAATCTGTTCCTCTTTGGCCGTGAAGATATGTCCGAGCAGTCCTACCGAAACCACTTTCTCTTCTCCCTCCCATTCAATGCGTCCGATGCTGCACACGAAATAGTTCTCGACCTCCAGATTCTCTTCCATCACGAGCCTTACCAGTTTTGTCTCCAGACTATTGCAGAACGAACTCAGTAAGTCTGTAGCTTCGCTTGCATTTTTATCTTTTACATAGTTGTCAATAACCTCGGTAATGGCCTCTTCATGGGCTTGTCTGTCGGGACAGGTGGCCACGCCTACCAGCGCAATGAGGACGAGTATGATTATCAGTATTCCAAACTTTTTCATGATACTTTCTTTACTTTTGAACCTTTCAGCGCATAGAAGAGTATGTAGGCGAAACCGAGAATTACCAGCCAGTAGCTGCTGGTATAACCCATCAGGTCAGCCAGTCCGTTCTGCAACAGCGTCATTACGCCGCCACCACAAACGAGTGTCATGAATATTCCGCTTGCCATTGGGGTATATTTTCCAAGGCCTTCTGTGGAGAGGTTGAAGATGGCGCCCCACATTACCGAGGTGCAGAGACCGGTAATGGTCATGAACACAATCTTCAAAGGCAGCGCGTTTTCACGGAACTGGATCGTCCAGCTTTCGGGCAGCAGTATGAAACAGAGTATGAATGCTATTGCCATGGTAGCGGTTACGCCCAGCATAGTACGGCTCGAAACCTTGTTGCCGAGTACGCCTCCGATGAATCTTCCGCAGAGCATCAGGAACCAGTAAGCTCCTACAAACCAGCCCGCAATATTCGCATTTACGCCCAATCCGCCGTCCTCAACGCCGGAAGTCATATAGAGGTTTGCCGTGTTAGGCACACCCACTTCGCAGCCCACATAAAAGAAAATGGCAATCGCGCCCAGCAGGAAATGACGGAAGGTCAATGTCTTTCCAATCATATTCTCGCCCTTGCTGCGTTTGCGTTCCTCGCGTTCTTCCGGAGTTTCCATGTGCGGTTCTGGAATGCGGGTCAGCACCAGTACGATAAAAGCCACAACGAATATTGCCATCGCAATAATCATGGCTGGAGCCGCATCGCTGACGGTCGCCTCGGAAGCCTGGCCGCCGATGAGATATCCAAGCAGAATAGGGGCGAGGGTTCCGCCGGTTGAATTGATGGTTCCACCCCATTGGATAAGCTGGTTCCCTTTGTTTCCGCCTCCGCCGAGAGTGTTCAGCATAGGGTTCACCACGATGTTGAGCAGGCACATCGAGAATCCTGCTACCAGAGCCCCGGTCACATATACGCCGAAACTTTGTACATATCCCGAAAGGAACTGAATGGCAACACCTAACAGGCCTACTGAAACTGCCAGCAGAGAAGTGAACTTATATCCTCTGCGTTTCAGAATCAGGCCGGCAGGAATACCCATGCAGGCGTATGCGATAAAGTTTGCAAAAGTTCCCAGTTGCGCCAGCGCGTTGCTGGTGCCGAATTGGTTCTTCACAATTACGCCCATTGAACCTGCAAAGTTTGTCACGAATGCAATCATGAAAAACAGCAGGAACATCACCACGATAGGCAAAAGATAGTTGCCTTCTTTTCCTTGTTTAGTCATAGCCGTATCTTTTTTTTGTTGATTATTGTTTCTTTTCTTTTTTCTTGGGGTCTTTCTTGCTGGCCTTGGCAGAGGTAAACCATACCAGAAGCACAACAAACAAAGCCAGGGCTCCCTTCATACATTCTACGGTCAGCATCACAATTGCCAGAATCCCAATGTAGTAAACCAGGGCTATGCCCACACCGCACCACCAGTGTTCCATTCTGCAGCAGTCGGCTATCATCTTTACCAGTACGGCCAGCAGCAGCAGTCCCTGACAAACCAGAAGTGTCCATGAACTGGCAGCCGCTCCTGCAAAATAGGAAACTCCGCAGGCGGCCACGCCCAGCAGTGCAAGATAGGTACAGCCTTTCCATTCTTTCCACACTTTACCCTTCGTAAGATGCGCATCAACAGTAAGTTGAGCAACTATCTGCATGACGGCACACAGAAGGCTATATACCACAAATGCCAGGCATATAATGCCCACAATGGCCCATACCCAGCCCACCATATTAGGCTGGCAGAACCACCCGATGCAGGGCTTTTCAACGCCGAAACCGCTCAAAAACACCCGTGGAAGGCCGTTCTGGAACGCATAGTAATAGGTAGCCGCCACGTCAATTCCAAACAACGCGTAGAGATATCCGTACCAGTTGGACTTCCCTTGTTTGCGGATGCCGTGGTTGATCAGCGCCATCGCCAGCGTAATCACAAATATCAGTCCAAGTTCAACGCCCATACTGAGTCCGAGTGGATTGTCATGTCCCCAGTTCAGCAAATCGGGAAGATTCGTGATGGGCGAGTTTTCTGTCATATATTCAATAATGCTCATGAGTTTTTTTGTTATATTGAGTTTCTATATTTGATTTCGTGTCTTTGATTTTTGGATAATGTATTGGTATATATTATATTACCTTCGGTTTTCGGAAGGCGGACACTAGGTTTCAAAATGCAAAGATACGCATTTTATTCCAAACCCGCAAAAAAAACTCTTTCAAAATCCAAAAATAATCTTCTGTCGCCCAAATCTGTCTCCTGCACTTAGGACACATCGGTCCGAACCTCCAGATTAATCCCCTGTTTTTCTCTCATTTATCACGGGTAACTCCCTTCTATCTTCTTTTTATCTCCATATTAACTTCTTTTTATCTCCTTTCCTAAGAATAAGAGATAGAAAAAAGATAAAAAGAAGATAAAAAAAAGATAGAAGGGAGTTACCCCTATCCAACAAGCAGAAAATAAGGTCCCGACGAGCGTGAAATATTCTTCCCATGAGGCACGGAAAACCACGAAACAATCCCGTCCCCGCAGAACAGGAATGTCCGATTTCTGGGTCAGGAAAGCGCTTAGCGCAGTTTATTGGTGTCGAAATAGCGGCGGCCTAACAGATAAAAAATCAGCGCACCGGCCAGATTGAATATCCAAGCCGCCCAGAAAGCATGGGAATAGCCCAGATGTTCCGAAATGATGCCTCCGAGCAGAATGCCGATACCGATGCCTACATCCCACGAAACCAGCAGGGAAGAGTTGGCTGTGCCGCGTTGGGTGTGAGGAGCGAGATTGATGAACATGGTCTGGAAGGCGGGATACATGTGTCCGTTGCCAAGACCGATGACAAGCGCGGCGCCATAATAGGTAACTGGGTGGGCCACAGCGGAAAACATCAGATATCCGAAAAGGGAAACACCGATGCCTATGGCGGCGTTATGGGATACTTTCCCTTCGCGGAGCGACTTGCTCCCCTGAAGTCGCGAAAGGATGAGTCCGATGGAAAGCAGCAGGAAAAAAATGCCGGCTCCGCCGGTAATATTAAGCCTTTCCTGCCCGTATATGGCTACGTATGTGGAGACTACGCCGTAGGAGAAGGCGAAACCGATCATGGAAAGTGCCAGCGGCCATCCTTTGAGAAGGAAGAAGCGGTCAAGAGAGACAACGGGCTTCTTATTCGGCACGGATGGGGCAGGAGCGGGGATTTCTTTCTGCGGCAGATGTATCGTAGTGTTGATTATCAGACCTGCGGCTGCCGTAATCATTGCGATGGCAAAGATGATATTGAAGTTGTGGGTCTGTTGATAAATCCAGATGGCAACGGACGGGCTTATGGCGGTGGCGATATTGTTGGAAAGTCCGTAATATCCGATGCCTTCGGCTCTGCGCGAGGGATGAAGTACATCAATGGCAACCGTACTGTTGGCAACCGTTACGCCTCCGAAGGGCACACCGTGGAGGGTCCTCACGATAGCGAAAAGCATAAGACTTCCGGCAAGGATATACCCCAGAAAGAACACGGAAAAGAAAGCGAAACATACCACCAGAACCAATTTGCGGGGAAAGGAATCAACCATGAATCCGCTGAAGGCTCGCGAAAGCAGCGCCATAAGAGTATAACCCGAAAGCACAATGCCGATGGTGTGGTTGTCTGCCCCGAAAGTGTCGTGGAGATAAATGGGCAGAAGGGGAGTGAGCAGCATAAAGGAGAAGAAGATAGTGAAGTTTGCTATCCATATCTTTGTATAGTTGGAGTTCCAGAGGGGAAATGTGGCTTCAGGCATAGGTGGAAGATTTATATAAGGTTGTGGATAAGGGCGTATGCTGCGAGCCCTGCCACGGTTCGGATGTTGGTCTTGCGGGTGATGTTCTTGCGGTGGGTATTGATGGTATGGATGCTGAGATTGAGCCGGTCGGCAATTTCCTTGCTGGAAAGCCCTTGGGCGATGAGCGCCAGAATCTGGGTCTCACGGGCAGAAAGGTCATAACTCTCTGTGGCGGTTGTCTGTGCAAGGGCGCGCAAGGTGGAAACTACTTGTGCTGGGGTGGCTTCGATATTGATGACGGCGTTGTATCGCGCAAGGCGTTCCTGAGAGACATATTGGTAGCAAAGTGCTACGATGTGCAAGCGCGATGCCAGAGAGGTGACGGCGGCCTCATCAAGTAGGGTCGGGTTCGCCAGAATAAGTTGTGGGTCATGGCGCGTTATAGCAGCGGAAAGTTGTGCTGGAGTGGCTATGCGGGTAGATAGATGGAGGTCGGAGGTGGCTTCCAGAATGCTTGCAATTCCTTCGCTGATGATAGGGGAAGGTTCTAAAAGCACTATATTCATAAGGACCCTCCTTCGGTTAATTTGAGAAGTGGCATGAGAATCATTTCCTCAATGTAGGAATGGTGCTGCAGGTCGTAGGAGAGCTGTATGAGGCACGAAACCATTTCGAAGAACTCCTCGGTGGGTTCATTGCTGGGAATATATTTGTAGAGAATCTGTATGAAGTCGTCAAGGGTATTGTGGAGGTCTTGATGAGAGGAAACGAGTAGTGTGGGTTTTGTCTGGGCTCCGGTGCTGGTGTTAGTGAGCAGTCGTGGCAGGAGTTCGGTTTCTTCCTCCTGGAAGTGCGCCGATACCTGAGTGCAATAGTCCTCGAAAAATTTCATCAGAATGTTCCGGTAACGTTCTTCGGAGCCTTGTGATACATGGAGAAGGTGCCGTGAGATATGTGGAAGCCTCTGATGGGTGTAATAGTGGTGGGACGCCTTGAGATAGGAGATGAGTGAGTGTATGTCCTGCGATGTGATTGATCGGGGATCGGGCTCAAACCCCGGAAAAGTATAACTATTGCAGATAAGGAGCAGGAAGGCAGTTGAAACATCAGCTGCAGCGCAGACCTGTTCGACGGTGCGTTCCGCAAATCCTAAGGGAATACCCAAACGGGGAAGTACCAGAATGAGGTTCGGGTTGGTGGCAAGAAGGTCTGCCATCCGCATTTGGGAGTGGAAAAAAGCGTTTTTCATAGGTGGAAAGTATAGAAAAACAATTGACCGAAGCCCGAAGTCCGGGTTTCGGTCAATTGGATATTTATAGGGCGTTAGCGTTTGATTACCTTCTGGGTAGAAGTACCTTCGCTGGTAACTACGCGAATGAAATAGATACCCTGGCTGAGGTTGGAGATGTTAAGGGTTCCAGCCTGAGGCTGAGCCATAACAATGCGGCCGTTGAGGTCAAGAACTTCAACCATCTTCACATTTTCTGCAAGTACGTTTACCACGTCAGCGGTTACGGAAGGATAAACGGATACTTCAGCCATCTGAGCCATATCGATGCCTACGGTAGCGTTGTTTATTGCGATATCGTCAAGAATCAGCATCTTGCCGCCGGTAGTTTTGTGAATGAAGGCGAGATAAATGGTCTGACCAGCGTATGCACTGAGATCTACGCCATACTGGGTATAGGTACCATTGGTAACAGGAGCTAATGGGTGAAGAACGGTGGTGAAGTCGGCAGGACTTGTTGGAGCCTCACCGGTCTTGATGCGGAGCTCGAAAGATTCAGGAGTTGCGGTGGATAAAGAGTACATATAGAAAGAGAGTGTGGAAGCACCTTCGGTTACGTTGATTTCGGGAGAAACAAGGTAGTTGTTGGTAGTGAGAGCTTCGCCGAGGTCATATTCAATCCAGTAGAATGTTCCCAACCAAGGATATCCAGACAAGGAAACAAGGGCGTTGTCTCCACTGTGAGCATACTGAGGACCATAACCGGTTTCGTAATCCAGCTCATAGAATGCACTTTCAGCATCCATCCAGTTGAGACCATCACCGTCAGCATCCATGGTAGTCCAGCAACCAAGAGATCTGTCGAATGATTCAGCAAAAGGTGTAGTAAGGCCGTTATCGCAGTTTGTGATATAGATAGTATCGTAAGCAACAACATCTCCGATTTCGGTGGAAACGGTCAAGGTAACGATATAGTTGCCATCTTGTGCACCAGTCCAAGCAACGGTGGCTATATTGGTGTCAGTAACGGTTTCTGGAGTAGCACCCTGGAAGTTCCATTCATAGTTCATATACAGTGCGCAGGAAGCGACAGCCTGGAAGGTGACAGATTCAGTACTGCGTGCGTTATCTGGACCGATAATGGAAACCTCAGGAAGCGCAATTACATGAATGGAAAGATCACCGAGGCAGAGAGCAAAACTGGTAGCCTCGTTGTTGAAATGGCGGAAACGGAGCATAACAGTTTCTCCGGCGAGGTCTGCCAGGGAAATATTGCGGGCTTGGAGACCGGCTTCGGTTAAGGTTTCCTCATAAATCAGAATGGTGTCGTTTTCGGTAATGGCTTCAAGAGTGTAGTGGTCACCAGGATAGTCCTGTCCACCACCTAAGCATACAAGATATTGGAGTTCGTAAAGTGTATCTGTAGGAACGGTGAAATATGGGCTATAAAGAGAATTATCAACTACGATATGTGTAGGATATTCGGCCTCGATGTCATCAACAGAAAGAGATGCAGTAACAGGTGTTTCTCCAACATAGAAAACTCCGATTTCCCAACCTTCACCATGCCAGCATGTGGCTGGGTTATCGAAAACTTCTGCGTAAGGATAGTCTTCGATAGGAGCATTGCAATCCATAATCTGGATGGATTTGGAAGCGGTATCGGATCCTATTTCGTTGGTAGCAATTACAGAAATTGTATCAATAATATTGCCCTCGAAAACAATGTATGCGGTGTCGCTGTTTTCTGAAAGTTCATAATCAGCGTTGATAGTCCATTCATATTCAATAGGACGAAGACCCTCGATAACCTGTACGGTTGCCATTACGGTGTCTCCAGCGAATGCTAAGGTTGGTATGTTCAGTTGAATTTCGGGTATGCCGGCCATCTTGATGCAGATGTCATCAATCTTCATGGCGAACATATCGGTTACATCATAGTGACGGAATGCAACATAAATTGTCTGACCAGCATAATCTGCCAAGGAAACACTTTGTGCATAATAACCTTCAGTATAGGCTGGAATGGTTTCTGAAAAAGCCTCGGAGGTAAAATTAGCGATATCGTTTCCTTCGGTAGAGATATAAACGGCATAATGCTCTTCAGCATAGTTTGGATCCTGGGCGGCAACCATCCATTTCAAGTTGTATTCGCCTTCTTCGGGGATGCTGATAGCTGGACTGATAAACCAGTTATCGGGAGTAAAAGCACCATAATCGTTGTTGTAGGATTCGGACATCAGAGAATTAGACCCGCTATAAGCTTCCAGACTATTGTTTATAGACCAGTTGAATCCATCACCATCTTGATCAATGGCATTCCACCCATCCATACCGTTTTCAAAATCCAGCAGATAAGGAAACTCTGCTATGGTATCAATTGATTTAGGGGTGGATACCTGATGCTGTTTTTTTACAATAAAAGGTACATGTTGTTTGCCGACAATTTTATGACTGTTGGCAGTTCCTACACCCGAGCGTGAAAGTACTTGGGCATTTACCCCCATGCCGAGTAGCGCTACGGCAATTAATAGAATAAAACTTTTTTTCATGATAGAAAATCCCCTGTTTTATACCATTGGGACATCGGCTTTTAATTATTAATATATTAATATATTGCAACTTATAGTGATATGAGTATCCTATTCTTCAAAGCAAATATACATAATTTTTTGAATACAAAAAAATATTTTTAAGATTCTTGATAATAGATGCGTTTTACGCGGGGTGCCACGGAGGTAAGAATTTCATAGGGAATAGTTCCTGCAGCCTGGGAAATCTGCTGAAGCAGCTCAGCATCACCGAATATGATTACATCATCACCTTCGTTACAAGGAATGTGCGTTACATCTATAAAACACATATCCATGCAGATGCTTCCGATAATTGGGGCTTGGATTCCCTTGATGGTGACTTTACCATTCTCATACCCTAAGTGGCGGTTCAATCCATCTGCATAGCCGATAGGAATAATGGCGATAGTGGAATCCTGAGAAGCGATCCAGCGTCGATTGTATCCGACAGATTCACCTTTAGGAATTTTTTTGAGTTGGGATATTTTGGTTCTTAGTTGGCTGACAGGCATTAAATGTCGTTGGATTTCAGGATCAGGAGAAATGCCGTACAAACCAATGCCTAATCTAACCATATCCATTTGATGTTGAGTGAACCGCTCAATTCCAGATGAATTTAGAATATGACACATTGTATCGGATCTATGAATACCATTTTTCAATGACTGACTCCAGGTTTTCAATCGTTTAATTTGTGAATTTGTGAATTCATCCTCATTGGAATCTTCAGCGCATGCGAGATGTGAGAATATCGATTTAACGTCTAATACGCATTTGGGGCTATTGAGTCGGCTGATTAATGATTCTATATCATTCCCATTGAATCCTAAGCGATGCATACCCGTATCGAATTCAATATGTACAGGAAATTTTTCTTCTCCAATTCTTAACAATGAGGCTCGTTCATTGAATATTTCAAATATCCGAAAACTATAAATATCAGGTTCAAGATTGTAGCGGATGATATCATCAAAACTACTTTCTTCGGGATTCATTACCATGATGGGTAATTGGATTCCGTTTCGGCGTAATTCAACACCTTCGTCACTGTATGCGACAGTAAGATAATCGGCATGGTTGTATTGAAGCGCATTTGCAATCTCGATTTTTCCAGCACCATAAGAGGATGCTTTAACCATAGCCATTAGTTTTGTCGTGGGTTTAATAAGGGAACGGTAGAAATTCAGATTGTGAATGAGGGCATCGAGATTTACTTCCATTATGGTTTCGTGTGTTTTCCTTTGGAGTACTTTCACAATATGTTCGAGACAGAAAATCCGGGCGCCTTTTAAAAGTATGGCTTCTGATTGAAAATCATCAAATGGGTAATGACGTAAGAAATCCTCTTTGGTTTCGTAAAAATAGGTCTTGATATTGTTGAATAATTCTTTGTTCCTGCACAAAGCTGGTCCAATTCCGATGAATTTGTTTATTCCACGTTGTTCTAATAATTGTGCAACCTGTGAATATAGTTCTTGTTCCTGCATGCCACTTTGTACAAAATC
Organism: Bacteroidales bacterium; assembly: GCA_045640985.1. Lineage (GTDB taxonomy): Bacteria > Bacteroidota > Bacteroidia > Bacteroidales > P3 > Colimorpha. The sequence continues at coordinate 7,746 of JAZUFZ010000010.1, read as the reverse complement.
ACTCATAATTAAGGTTTTGTTGCGGTGCTGAACATGTTGGAGAAAATCTAACGCAATAGTAAGTGAATTTAGATCAAGACTGTAGGTATCATTTATTAAGAGACTATTGTTGATGCCTTCATTCATTTCTAATCGCATTGCGATAGGTGCCAACTCTTTGCAACGGTCAATAATGGTTTTGAAATCATAACCTTCGTAAATCATGAAAGTGATGCAATGCATTGCATTCTCAATGGATGCCCGATCTACAAAAGGTATTTTCACGGTAAAGGTTTCATTTTTGAATTCGGCCTCAATTGTAGTCCAACCTTCTTGAATGGTGGTCTTGTGAAGAATGACATCATTATCCGTAGTTGTTCCCCACGTAAAGCGGGTGATATCACGCAAACATTCCTGACTAACAATAAGGTTATGAATATCTTTGTGGTTAGTAGAATAAATCATCACTTGGCAATGCGTAAAAAGTTGCAGTTTTTCTGCTATTTTCTGGGTTCTCGTAAGAAAGTTTTCATCATGAGCCTGGCCGATATTTGTGAAGATTCCTATAGTGGGGCTGATGACGTTTCTGAGATTGGTCATCTCGTTGGGTTCAGATACTCCGGCCTCAAAAATTGCGTATTGGTCGCTTGGGGTGATGTTCCATACGGACAAGGGTACTCCTATCTGGGAATTGTAGCTTTTGGGGCTGCAACATACTTTGTAATCTGGGGAAATCAGTTGTACGAGCCAGTCTTTCACGATGGTTTTTCCGTTACTGCCTGTAATGCCTATCACTGGGATATCATATTGTTTGCGGTGATAGGTGGCTATCTGCTGTAAAGCGCTGATGACATTAGGAACAAACCAGAAGTTGGCTTCCGTCAGAATGCTGTATCGTTCGATAAATTCTTCATCAAGATTGTTGGGTACAATGAAGTTTCGGACTCCTTTTATATAAAGTTCCTCGATGTATTTACATCCAGTATTCCTTTTGGTGGGTATCGCAAAGAAGAGACTTTGTGTTGCATCGATTACTTTTCTGCTGTCGGTTAAAAGCAAGTTCCATTCTGCATTAGGGCTTCCGATGCTGTTGGTGGCCCCTTTCAATAGAGTGTTGAGTTCTGTGGCTTTCATGGTGCGTACTTATATTAATATGAAAACGGGTGCTCGTGGATTTTTATTTTTTACTGATGAGCTGAAAGCCAATCTGGCAGTCTGCGCATTTCCTTTTTTGGCAATATTCATTGTGTAGCTCTAAAAGAGCTTGGGTATGAATGGCGTTTTCTGGCGATATATCATATTGTTGCCAAAGCCGTATGATATTGTTGTTTTCTGGTTGAAGTTGCTGAAGCAGATTTAGGGCTTGCTCTTTATATTCAGGTTGTCCATGTTGGTTCCCGTATTCTATCAATAGCGGAACCCATGCGTTCATGATCAGCAGGTCTGCGAAGTCTTTACCTAATCTTTTGGGACATTCTTTTGAAGGTTTGTCAAATTGGTAATGAGTGTTCCAGTACGGAGACGCTTCAAGAGAAAATAGTTCTTCTATCTTTGATATGGAAGTTTGTTCAAGAAGATACTGAAACAAATTGTTCGATTGTGTGACGAGATGAGCAAACTGACTTATTCTCAATGTGGGAAAACTGGAAGGTCTCATTCTATATGTTCTCCACAGATGTCCGGATATTGGAGTGAGTTTTCCCCCGATTCTGATGGCTTCATAGTCGGCTTGGAGTTGTTGTGGGTAATCATCCTCAAAATCTCCTTCCAACAGTCCTGCTTGGCCATACAACAGTGCTTCTATTCTTTGCAGATTGTCTTTCCAGCGGGCTAATAACCTGAGGTCGCACGTTTTTGCCAGAAGTTCGAAAGGGAAGGCGTTGGTTTTTCCGCCAAAATATCGTGCCATAAGCCAATAACAGCAGGTCTCCCAACTGCCTTTTGCGTCGGCCATAAGTCTTTTTGTATCTTCTGTTTTGCGTTCCATCCGCTCAATAGCCATGCGGGTTAAGTAACTTTCCATCCTCCATTTTGGTATATCTACCAATCTGTTATGGCAGCGGATACTGTCTGTAGAGGTGGCGTTCAGCAATGCGTCGTACTGTTCCCAGACATATTCCGGAATATGTCTTTTCAATTCAAGTGTTGGAAGCTTGTTCCCGTTTTCTGTGGTTATCGTGCAGTCATGTTCCCATACAACATGCAAGATGACGTTATTGTAATTTTTATCTTTGGTATGTTTGTGGCAGTCCCAATGGGAAGTCTTGATATGAATCTCTACATTTCCCGCCCATAAGGTATCACCGATTTGTAATCGTGCGTTTAAGAAATCAGGTCCAGCATTCGTGTTCAACTCACCAGCGCGTAATATGCATATTGGTTGGCCGTCTGTTGTCGTCAACTCTCCCCTCATCAAACGATGAAGCCATACATATTGTAGGAAGGCTTCGGTCATCAGTTGAACATATCCTTCATTTTATCAAAAAATCCTTTTCCCTGTTTTGATGGATTGGGTTGGAAATTGGACATCTTGTCTAATTTCTCAAGTAAGTCTCTTTCTTCTCGGGTAATGCTTTTGGGTACCCAGACATTTACGCTCACTAACAGATCCCCACGTCCATATCCATTGAGGTCGGGCAGACCTTTTCCTTTCAGCCGTAGAACTTTTCCGCTCGGAGTTCCTTGTTCAATTTTTACTTTTACTTTTCCGTTCAGTGTCGGAACTTCAATGGAGGCTCCCATGGAAGCCTGTGCGAAGGTTACGTATGTACTGTAGTATAGGTTGCTCTCCTGGCGCTCAAACAATTCGTGCTCCTGCTCTTCAATCTGTATGATCAAATCGCCAGGAATGCCGTTATGAGGAGCAGCATTTCCTTTTCCACTCAATGAAAGTTGCATACCATCCGATACGCCAGCGGGAATATTGATGGATATAATCTCTTCCTCCTTGACGATACCTTCCCCGTTGCAGTCGGTGCATTTATCTTTGATAACTTGCCCGGATCCTCCACAATGAGGACACACGCTCTGGGTCTGCATCTGTCCAAGAATTGTACGTTTTATTTCGGTTATCACGCCCGATCCTTTACAGTAGGAGCAGGTTTCAGTGGAATTATTTCTTGCGCCGCTTCCTCCGCAGGTTTTGCAGCTTACATATTTATTGACTTTGACCTTTTTCTCAACCCCTTTATCAATTTCTTCAAGCGTCATGCGGACTTTGATTCTCAGGTTAGAACCATGCATCACATGCCGGCGGGAACCTCTTTGTCCACCAAATCCGCCGAATCCACCGCCAAAGAAGTCTCCAAAAATATCTCCGAATTGAGAGAATATGTCATTCATATTCATTCCCTGGCCGCCCATGCCACCCATGCCGTCCAATCCCGCATGGCCGAACTGGTCATATCTGGCTTTCTTGTCCGGGTTACTCAGTACATCGTAGGCTTCTGCCGCCTCTTTGAATTTCTCCTCCGCCTCTTTGTCTCCAGGATTACGGTCAGGATGGTATTGCAATGCAAGTTTTCTATAGGCTTTCTTTAATTCATCCGCCGTAGCATTCTTGCCAACCCCTAACACCTCATAATAATCTCTTTTTGCCATTTCTTTATGGAAATTATGTTCTTAGTCTTGATATCTTAATTGTGATAAAATTACATGGCGTACACCACTTTGGCATATCTCAGCACTTTTTCATTCAAGAAATAACCTTTCTCAACTACATCCAGTACAGTACCCTTCTGCTCCTCGGTCGGTGCGGGAATCTGCGTTACGGCTTCATGAAGGTTTTCGTCAAATTTCTCACCCTTTGCTTCCATTGGCTTTAATCCTTTCTGCTGCAGCGTACTCAACAACTTGTTGTATATCATCGTAACGCCTTCTTTGGCATTCTCGTCAGTCATGGCTTGCAAAGCTCGCTCCAAGTCATCTATTATAGGAAGTATGTTTTTAATCACATCCTTGCCACCATTCAGAATGAGGTCTGCTTTCTCCTGGTTTGTACGTTTGCGGTAGTTCTCAAATTCCGCAACCGTCCTTACGTATTTATCGTTCAGTTCGGCCAGTTTTTCGCCCATTTCCTGTATCTGTTCCGCAGCCTCATTATGTTTATTGCGCTTCTTCTCTTTTTTCGATGTTTTCTGAGACTCTTCATTTTCATTATTGGTTGCGCTTTCTTGGATTTCTTCGTTAAGATTGTCGTTAATATCTTCCATATTTTGTTATTTTATTTATCTATGGTAATTCCTTTCAAATTCCGTGCCAAAGATTGTGTTTCTGCCATAATTATTCCCATGTCATTACGTCAAGCGGTTTCCTCGGACGGGAAGATTCTTGCCACGAGAATCCTTTTAGCTGTTTTTCTTCTTGCGGCAGCTTGTTTAGTGGGTAGGTGTGCATGTCAGGATTGCTATAGGTTACCATTCGGATAGGTTTCTGATTCTTGATGTAAATTCTCATGTCCGCGCCCACACCGGCATTAACGCCTATTAAGCTTTTTTTACCTTGTGCATCTTCGTCTGTAACATAATATACCATTTGGCTATTGCCGAGAATATCCACGTATGAAGGCTCTCCATCGGTAAAATACGCTACCCCTTGTTTGCCTTTTAATTGATTGTATTTCTCCATGTCCACTTTTTCAACTGCCATGGCATTTGTCCTGAACCATGTCTGGCAAATGCCAGCACTGTCATGTTTGACAGATATTGTGTCAGCCGTACATTGATAATACTCATACCACATAATCGGACACCCGAACATGTCCGCAATTGAGTCCGAGGATTGGTAGAATAGAGAATCGCATTTCCCCTGTGCGTCATTCCGATATACCTTCACATGGTAGAATGCGCGCAATGTCTTTAACTTATCGGCGCTGTCATTTACGATGAACATCGTGTCAGCGTGAATCCATATAGTATCTTTCTCGTATTTGATCTTTACCAAGGCGCTATCGGTAACGAATGATTCATGGGTTCTCTGGTCCGTAGTACCATATTTGCTGGTGCAGACAATGTCATTAGCTGTATCAATTATCACCACATTTCCCCAGGCATATCCCTTCTTCTCTTTTTCGTAGTAGTGCAGCAAATCGCAATCCAGCGTAGTACTTCCCGAAACCAGATGGGAGCCCTTTTCGGAAATGGCCATTCCCGTACTGGAATTGTAACTTCCCAATTCGCTGTACATCATTGAAGTGTCTTGATAAATATGGGTCGCACATACGATATTGGCTATCGTCGTTTGCGTGTTGTAGTATATCGAGTCGGTTTCCAATCTTGAAGAAGAGTCCATCAATACCACATCGCCCTCAGCGAAAAAAACATCCGTCTCGGAATTGTACATCCCGTTTTTACTGTCCAGAATACGGCCGTTGTTTACTCCGTGGCCCCATCTCGAATAGGAGGCAATACTCGTGTTCCTGTCATATTTCAACTGAGGACTCAGCAGCACAGTCTCCCCGTCCACTAACACCACTGTGTCGTCCCATACATGAGCGATTCTTGCGTTTCCGTCGTAGTAGAGCTGGTCACCCCATATAGTGGTAGTGTCAGAAATCACAATCTCAATGTTCCCGAAAGCCGTAAAATCATTCTTTTCCATGTCCAATAAAGCGGAATCAGCAAATAGAAGCATACCGTCATGTTCTGCTCTCACCCCTTGATATAGAATCCACACATTCGGATTGTCAATATCTCTTGTACCCATTCCAGAAGTGTAGTTTATTAGTTTTTGGGCGGTAATGTCACCTCCCAATGCTATCCAGACCAGTAGCAACAATGCACTTCTCAATAAGTTACAAACTATTTTCATTCTGTAAGCTATGATTTATATGGTGCAAAGATACAATTTTTTTTTGAAACATTCGATTTTTTTTGAAAATTAGATTATTTAACTCCCTGGCAGGCCTATCGGTCATGCCAGGGAGTTAATTGATTAGTTCCGCCAACGGGTTGTTATTTACTTTACCATTCCGTTGTCGTAGCCGCCGTTCTGGAGGGTCTTCTCGCCCTTTTGGAATCCCTTGCCGAAGTCCATCTGCCAGAAGAGGGTAAGCATGACCATGTTGCTGTTGCATATTGTCCAGTTGGTGTGGCGGTAGGAGTGCACATTGCTGAGGCCGACAGTCTCATAGCGATAGCCGTTGGGATTGAAGGGACAGAGCCAGCCCAGCATGGCTTGGATCGAGCGCCAACGATACTGCACATAGATGGTCTGCGCTGTCTCGCTCAGTGTCTGCTCCTCACCGTAGAGCGACCATTGCGGCAGTAAGGTGAAGTTGGCTCCGGCTACAAGGTTTTTCCAATAGAGCTGAGCGTTGACCGAGGCGGTGAGGTTGTTCATGGTGTGCGCGAACCCAGTGCCTTCGGAAGCGTAGTGTGCGTATGTGCCACTGAGCGAGAGATTGATGCAGTTCCACAGGCCGTTGGTGCCTACCTCGCCAAAGGCGTAGAGGCAGTCCCAGCTGTCGGCATTCTGCGTGGTACGGACAAAGAGGTCGTGGGTAGGGTCGTATGCGTAGGTGCTCACGATGGGGTGGAACTGGTGCATCTGGCCGCCTCCAGCGGTGGCGTACCATCTTTGGGGATGGGTGTAGCGCAGCATGAGCCTGCCGTTGAGCTGCTCGCTCGGCTTGAGCGACGGATTGCCTATCTGCCCTTCGACTTCGTCGGTCTGCTGAAAGATGGGCGAGAGTTGCGAGAGCGAGGGCAGGGAGGGGGTGTATTGTGCCGAGGCGGTGAGCGACAGCTGGTCGCAGATGCGCCATTGCAGGCGGGCGGTGCTGAGGTTGCGCAGGTATTGCTGGCTTCCTTCGCCGCCTGCCACGTTGAGCAGCTTGGCTCCGGTGCCTATTGAGTAGCTTGCCTTGCTGCCTATCGCACCCAGGATTTCGGCGTAGAGGTAGGCATTGTCCTTGTACATCGAGGTGGTGGTGTCATAGAGCTTGTATTCGTTCTCGGCAAAGTTGTGCTGATACTGCAAGCCTGTGCGCAGCTCTACTTTTTCAAATTGCTTGCTATAGACTCCTTCGCCGCTGATGGCATAGCCATGGCTGTTGTTGATGTGGGAGTAGGATATGTTGGTGTAGGTCATCTTGTTCTCCCAGTCGTCCATAGAATAGGTGCCCACTACGTTCAGTTCCACCTTCTGCTTCTTGGGTAGTTTGTGGATATAGAAGAGGTCTATGTCGGGCATGTTCCCTTTCTGATAGTTGTAATGTTCGGTAGTTTGATTGGTGGTCGTGCCGCGGTCGGTCTCGACCATCGTGCCAACGCCCCAAAGCGTCTTGGTGTAGAACTCATCTTGCACAGAGGCCACAAACATGGTGCTATCATCGTGCTGATAGGTGTATTCGGCAGTGATATCACTTGTGAGATACCAAAACGGCAAATCCTCCTTCAAGATGCGTTTCACGGTGCGGGTGGGGTCGAAGTAGTTATCCGTGTCTATGGAGGGGTCACGCTTGTAATTGCGGTATGAAAGGCTGTAATCCAACATGAATTCGCTTTTGCCCTTGTGATATGTTCCTTGTATTTCGCTGTTCACAAAACCTGTTGTGAAGGCCGTCGTGGCACCCGCCATGATGCTGCCTCCGTCCTCGCGCTCTTTGAGGATGATGTTGATGATGCCCGAGACGCCGCGGTCAAGGTAGCGGGCGCCAGGAGTGTTGGAATATTCTATGCGTTTCACCTGCTCGGCCTTGAGGTTGGCCAAGCGGGTTATGGGCACCTCTTTGCCATTGATCTGCAACACCGCGACACCGCCATCCAC
>JAZUFZ010000009.1:0-38042 GCA_045640985.1 Bacteroidales bacterium | reverse complement strand
CGCCCTCCGCCCCACCGGCTACCGCCCCGCCCAAAAACGCCTCTCCCCCCGCCAACTCCAAATCCTCTTCTCCTTCCTCGGCGAACCATAGACCAACCCACCACCATCAACAACACCCCAAAAACGACAAGGGCGAGACCTCCCGGCCTCGCCCTCAATTGATGTTTTGTCGCTTATCTCCAAAGGGCCTCTTTCTCCCACCCCACAGGAAATCCCATCGCTGATGGGTCAACATTCGGGTGCCTCTTCATTAGTTGCAGGATGTCTGTCTTTAGCGTATTGTCGGGTTGTATGTTGTTCACCCAATACAGCAAGCAGCACAGCAACGCATACAATCGGCTCGAGTCAACCGCCGTCACATCCACCCAATCGGCTCTCATTTTTTTAGTGGGTGGCAACTGTGGCTTCATGGGATATTTTCTGTTCCATGTTCTTGCATGGTGGGCACAGCAGTTGCGAAGTGCTGCCAATGCCGCTATCCAACTGTCAAGGACTTCATGGTTAGGCACGTTGAAACTTCTTGCAACTGTCTTTTTTATTGAGGTGTCGGCAAAGTTGCTATAGAGTTTGCCGAGTGTACCAAACGAAACCACTTCCAGCGTTTTCCACGACGGGGGCATGCTAGGTTTGTTGTATTTTGCGAAATGCTCATTGATAAAATCCTCTTTGGTACGTTTTAGCTCTGTCTTTATGGTTTTCAAGCAAGCCTTGTGCATCTCGCCATCCTTGAATAGTTTGGACTTCATAAACCAGAATGGCCCATATTTCATCGAAAAGTGCTGAATGACGCTCGTCCGCAATGCAATCTCTACTGTTTGTATCGCCGAAAATAGCACGCTCCGCAAGGTTTTGTCAAAATAATATAGATCTAATGCATTATTGAATTTCTTGCCTGGTTTAAATTTATGCGTCATCTTGTCGGCTTCCATTGGACGCAAATAATTGGCGAAACGGAAATAACTGATGATTGACAATACCTTTTCGGCATTGTTTTCGTCCTCGATAATCAGACCCCTGCTTTTCAGTTGTGCAATCTGGTCTGCGATGCTTATTGGTTTCTTGTTGTACTTCATATTTTTAAAAACAAAAGTTCCACCCTGGTTCGCTATTCAAGTGGGAAGCGTGGTGGAAACTGTCGGTGCAAAGATACGCACTTTTTTCATTCTGACAAAATATTTTTTACATTTATTTCTCACTTTACTCAATTTTAGGTGCTTACAATTGTAGTTGAAGGAAACCGCATTTGATATCACACTCTCAAATTTTCCATTTTCCACCCCTTATCTCTCCAATTTTGCCCCTCCCCGCCCTCCCTCTTTTCGCGACAATCCCACCCCGAACACACCCGTTACGCACCCCTGACGCCCACCGGAAGCTGACGAAGCCCGAATCCGTTTTTCCCCACCCTTGTACTTTTGCCTCGTCTTTCAAAGCTAACCGGTAGGTGCACATGCCGACACGCCAAGAGGACGAACAAACGAAAAGTATAACATTAAAAAGTAAAACACAATGGCAAAAGTTTTCGGAATCAACACTAAGATTCGTGGCAAGGTAGGTGAGTATATCTACCGTCAGACCAAGGTGGGTACCGTCGTCAGCGAAGCCCCCGTCAAGCCCATCACTCCCCGTCGCAGTCAGCAGCAAATGAACATCCGCACCCAGTGGGCCAACCTCGGCGCTATCTACAAGCAGTTCGACTCTATGCTGCGCCGTGGCTTCGAGGAACTGCCCACACACATGTCGGTCTACAACGCCTTCATCCAGGCCAACCTCGGTGTCGTCAAGGTCTATATCACCAAGCGGATGAAGCTCAACGGCGGCGCCATCCTCGCGCCCTACCAGATTACACGAGGCTCCCTGCCCAGCATCAGTATGGCCAAGAACAGCAACAACAAGCTGGTCAGCAGCGTGGCCCTCGGCTCTCTATCCATTACCGCAACAACCACCGTGGCGCAGTTCTCGCAGGCTGTCATCGACAACAATGCTTCTTTCGTCGAGGGCGATCAGCTCACTTTCTTCCATGGCAAGCAGTCTGTCGATGCCGTGACTCGCACCCCTCGTGCCTCTATCAAAGGCTACAAGGTGGTGCTCAACACTGCCGACGACACGCCTCTGTGGAATATCGTGGAAAAGATTGGCTTCTCTGTCGCTGACAACTGCCTCGCCACCTCAGAAGAGATAACCAACGGTGCCGCTGTCTGGGTACACAGCCGTGAGGGTGTCGATGGCACGTTGAAAGTCAGCACGCAGTTCTTCTATGTCGAGAACTCCGCATTGGCCACTTACCAAAGCAACTCTGCCATCCTCGCCTCTGTCAATAGCTACGGCGGCGTCAACTCCGTCGCCGTCTATCTCCAGCCCGAACTCACCACCACCACGCCCTGACTGCCTCGTCGGGCCTTCCGTCTGCTCGTCGGAGGGCGACCCCTCGCCCTCCACAGCCGACGACTAACCCTCACAGCCCAATAAAATTCAATTTTCAATTTGCAACGTGGAAGATTTAGAAATCACATCCCTCCCGACCGCCGACCCTGCGTCCGCCCCCAAGCTCAACACCTTGGGTTACGACTCCGACGGCAACGCCGCACAAGTCCGTCTTTCCGACTTGGTACCGCGCATCATCAAGGCCGCGAGCATTGATTTCTTGTCCGGACTCTTCATCAGCCGACAGTCCTTTGTCGCTGGAACCTCGGAAGTCTATATCAACGGCCTCCGCTACACCCTCGGCAAGGACTACAAAGAGTTGACCGATGGCACCAAGGCCGACGGCATCGAAATTCCCGGCATCGAGAGCGACGACGAAATCATCCTCAAAGCCATCCCAATCAATTAAAAACAATCAAAATTAAAGAATTATGCAGAAACTCAAAGTAAAACAACTCGACGGCGTAGTATCGCCCTCCGCATCCGATGACTGGTCATCTTTGACCGACCAGCTGGCCACCGCAGCCGCAACAAGTGAGAAAATCGACAATGCTGTCAACAATGCCATAGGAGGCGCACTCCAGTCCGTCACCGGCGGCAGTGCAGAAACAGGCAAGTATGTCTCTGCCGTCACCAAGGAAGGCACCGCCGTCAAGGTCACCAAGACCACCCTCCCTGTCACAGGTGTCAACACCACCAACACCGCTGGCACAGGCACCACCACCAAGGCCATTGTCAGCCTCGCCCTCTCCAGTGGCAAGGTCGTGGCTACGGAGAAGAGCATCGCCTTCCCCAATCCTCCTGTCCTCACTCTCGACAGCGTGGACTTCACCGCCGAGATTACACTCACCAAGCCGCCCTATGGCGATAGTGCTGTGGGAGTCTTCGTCAACGGACTGATGCAGCCGCCCACCGACTACACCCTCACCGACACCAAACTCACCTTCAAAGACCCTTCCCACTACGCCAAAGGCGACACCGTCAACATTCTCTACCTCACCGCCGCCTAATCTCTAACCACCGAGAGGGCGCACCAAGGACCCACCCGCGCCCTCTCTTAAAAAAGAAATCCTCATGCGAACAATCACCGAAATCATCATCCATTGCACCGCCACACGCCCTAACGCCATCTGCACGGTGGAATCCATAAGGAGATACCATCGTTCCCTTGGCTGGCGCGACATTGGCTATCAATACGTCATCTATCCCGATGGCAGCGTCCGCGCTGGCCGCCCTGTGGAGCAGCCCGGCGCACACACCGAAGGTCACAATGCCCACAGCATCGGCATCGCCTATGTCGGCGGCCTCGATGCCAACGGTCGCCCTGCCGACACCCGCACCCCTCTCCAGCGTCTTGCCATGCTCCAGCTGGTGCAGGACTTGATGGAGGAGCACGATATAACATCTATCCACGGCCACAACGAATACGCCGCCAAAGCCTGCCCCTGCTTCGATGTCCAGCAATGGCGCAAAGAGAATAGTCTTTAACCGACCCAATTTCAATTCTCAATTCATGAATAACCTTTGGAACATCATCCCATCAATCCTAACCCTCGTCGCCGGTGGCGGCTGGCTGTTCGACCGCCGCCGTCATCTCCAGGAGGTCGAAAGCCTGAAGGCCGACAACCGCCAGAAAGACATGAACCTCTCCAAGATGTACGTCGAGGAATTCAAGGAGAACATCGCCGACCCCCTGCGGCGTGAAGTCAGGGAACTACGAACTGAAATAACACATTTAAGAAATGCGATACAGAAGATTAACGACTGCCCTCATAGCGATGCTTGCCCTGTCATTAGTGAGTTGCAGAAGCAGCAGGACCGTCACGCAGCAGACCCACAATGAAGCCGTCCACGACACCGTGATAGAGACCGTCACCCTCCACGACACCATCCGTGAGACCACCACCATCCTCGTCCAAACCAACGAGACCGGCGACACCACACGACTCACCACCAACCGCGACCGCGAAAAGATAACCTCTCGCGACCGCGCCGCCGACCACTCCCATCACCTCACTCAAACCGCCACCGACAGCACCACCCAAGAAACCACCACCACGCCCATTAGCCCCATTATACCCATCAACCCTAAGTCGCCCATCAAACCCATCCTAATCTCCTTCCTCCTCGGCTTTCTCCTCATCCCCCTAATCAAGCTCATCCGTCGTCTAAAGAAATGGCCTCTATAGTGTGTGTCGCGATTCTGTCGCGACAAATCATAACTGCCCCAATCCTTCGTCCCGTGTAGGTGGCTGAAGCCACCCTTGTCGCGTATGTTGCTGGTGTGCCCCGCGAGCTTGATGAACGAATACCATTGCAACAATATTTCTCCATGTCCCAAAATATATCTATCTTTGCAAAAAAATCAAGATATGGCAGAATTAAGAACATTACTCCTGGAAGAGCAAGAAATAGTCAAGAAACTAGTTAATCTCCGGCAGAATATTTCAGAAAACCATCTTTCTGATTTTCATTCCGCAAAAATACTTGAGCAAATAATTGACATTAATTTTGTCTCTTTGGTTTGGGATAAAGAAGAAAAAGAATCAGTAAAAGTATATTATGTTTCTGACGATAACAAAGGGGAAGCGCAACGTACATTCTTTAAGATATGCGACTATCTTTTTTTACTTGAGGAATTAGATAAGGCGGGTTATATTACCGTTCAAGATGCCAAGTCAACGCCGAGGAAAGACAATAAACGATACGTTTATAATAGAACAAAATACAAGCAAATTGAAGAAGACTCCGAGATTTTTTTCAGAAAGGAAGATGACGAAAGTGGAGTCCTTTATTTGGAAAACATGAACTGTATAATATACAATGTTGGAATTGTTGACCAGTTAGAACGTTATTTAAATGATAAACTGATATATCCGAAAGCATCATTAGTTGATTATGTTTCTAATAGTTGCAAAACGATTGAAAGACGCAGATACGATAAGCAAAGTAAGCAACAAATGACAACCCTGATTTTTTCTATTGTGGCTATTGTTATTAGTATTGTTGTTCCTACACAATGCTCCACCAAAATTGAATCCGATGATCTTCGAAAAATCGCAAATGATTATACTGAAAGAGAATCAATAACCGAGTCAGAAAATTTTATCCCAATTTTGGATTCAACTGATATTGTAACAACAAGTTCTCCTTCGAATCAATGATTTAAACAATCTTCGTTTAAGCATCTAGTTTGATTGTATAAAAAAAACGAGGTTATGAAACCTCGTTTTTTGTTAGCCTTGTGTGTCAAAACGTCAACCCAATCCGAAAGTTCAAGGTTCCAGCCATTCCCGTTACTTCTTCGGTAGATGCTCCGTAGCCATATGAATAGTGTGTATGGTGACATTTTTGATAGTTCAACCCAAGTGTAATGAACATGGAGGTCTTTTCATCTATTGCAATGTTCAATCCGACGGAAGGCTCATAAAATAGACCTTCCGTGTTTTTGTATTGTTGATTTTGACCAACATCAATAGTTGTCCCGAGGTCAAACGAAATCATGGGCTTGATAGATGAACTTCCGAAACGGTAACTCGCCCGGACGTAGAGGGGTAAAAGGTATTTTCCATCATAACTATCCGATGTTCCCAGACCATAGCTGCTATAATACAAGGCGTTGGTATAACGGAAACCTGCACCTGCGCCAATGAAAAAATTATCAATTCTTGCACCGTGTGTTGTAGATGCTCCGACCGAATATTTAGTATATTGGTCAAGCGCGGGACCGCCTTGCAATTCAATTGTCTTCTCATAGGTGGCTTGTGCCCATGCGAATTGCACGGCAAAAGACATTACTGTGATAAAGAATAGCTTTTTCATTGTTTATTGGATTTGATTGATTTTTTCTTGACTCTTCTGTATGAGGTTTATAAGGTCTTCAACATCTTTGTTGGCCAATGTGATAGTTGAATTCTGCTTATGATAGTCAACGCTCAATTCAATCGTCCACGCATTCCCGCTCTTCGCATAGGCAAAAACACGTATATCGTCTTTTGTCATATAAGCATACCTCTCTTCGTGGTCGACTTCTCTTTCTCTATTTGAAAGAATTGTATTGATTGCTTTGATGAAATATGGGCACTCGTCATAAAGCAAGCGAGCATCTTCCCACGAATAGTAATACTCACCCCCACAATCCTTGCGCAGATTTATCCATGACGTTGACCAATCTCCAGCAGATGCCTTTTGCACACTTATTGATATGTTTTTGATTTTACCAATCTCATACACATCCAAATGTGCAAGTTGGCCGCTATTCAAAATACTGTCTATCTCATGTAATGCAATTGCAAGCGAATCAACAGTTGCTTGTTCTTCTACAACTGTTTTTTGTGCTGGTTTGTTTTCTCCTTTGCAAGCTGCAAATCCGAAAACAGACAGAGTCGCTAAAATGAAAATAAAAACGGTACTTTTTTTCTGACCCAATGTTTGGTGTTCTGTTGTGTGTGCTATTTCCTGCACATATAATGGTTTTTCCATAATATTTTATTGTTTGGTTAATTCGAAATATCCATCTTCTGCATTGCCAAGCCGCATGTGGTTTCCTGTTACGGTAACATCATAAGTCCATGTTTTTTGGTCATTCTTTAAGTCAATGTAATTGTTCCGCTGCGAATATGTAAAATTCATTGTATAATCGCGCAATGTAACACCATTGTAAGATACGACTAAATGTTCATTTCCTGTCTTGTTTGAATTAAAAGTCCAAGATAGGACTACACCAGACCCGTCATCATCAACCCATGTTCCAATAATGTTGGGTACGTTTTCCTCTGTTTCTTTTGTGCAGGCCGAAAGGAGAATGACCGTTGATGCAAATAGCAACACTAATAGTTTTTTTACCTTCATTTTTTGAGGTTTTTATATTAGCTTGCCCGTGCCGCAACAAGCACAAAATTATGAAGCGTGGCACTGATATACAATCCCTCTCGTGACGGTCGTAGGAAAAACCTTGAATATGCGGAATTGGATAAAACAGCCCACGCTATACACGCGAACCGCTACACTATCCCTGCATATTCGATGAAAATTTCCTACGTTTTCACGAGCAAGAACGAGTATAACGCCTCGTGATTTCCTTCTGAAATCGACTGCAAAAGTACGACTTTTATTTGAAACAGCGAAATTTATTTTCTCCCCGCAACAAAATATCTTCGCAGTTTCCCCAAATGGTTGTTCCGCGTAGATGGCCAAGACCATCGTATGAAACAAGGCAGCTACAGTCGCGAGGTATCGCTTACAGAAATGTAAAAATAATAATGACTGCTATCTCAATTTTTTTTACAAGATACAATTACGCCGTTCCCCTTCATCATGGTTTGCTAGTACGGGAAATAGAAACCATCTAAATATCCAAATTATTTTGTTTATCTTTATAGTCTAGATTACACTTTTTAACTTCAATTATATGGTCTTTTTTTATTTTCTCGTATTCTTCCTTATAAAAAGAAAGATTAGAAATTATTGAAATATATAGCCTGTCAAAAGCCAAATAGAACAATAATCCTAATCCTATCATTGTATTATTTAACTGATTCTGTTTAATCAACAAGAGAACAAAGTACGATAGCAATATGACAATTCTGTTTGCATCGGCGTCCACGTATGTCCTTAATGTTTTTTTTCTTACTCTTAATTTATTTATATATTGTGGTGTCGCATTTACAACAGTGGCGTGACAGGCGATGAAGGTAAAAATATAAATATAGATGCTTGTGTTTTCAAAATGGAAGAAATTGACACTCGATAATGCGATAAAACTAGTGTAAAAAAATAAGGTCATAAAAATTCCAAGAAGAAATAATAGAATATATCTATACATACAACATCTATTCAAAAATGGTTCTGAATATTTCCCTGTAATCTCATAGATTTTGAGAATAATGTGCAATAAGGTAATAATCAAAATAGAAATTACCGGTAACAGAAACCATATCAAATTTTCGGATGGAATTCTACCAATAACAATAAAAAAACAAATAGGACAACCCAATATAATTATACTGACTGTGTAATCATATACTTTTGCTGCAATTAATTTTAGCGTTTTCATAAAAGTTATTTATTTTTAACTGAATTTATTGTTTATAACGACTTTACACTATTTTTATTGCAATACCAAGCAATATTTATTCAAAAATGGCGTTATTAATATGGAATTTACGATTTGGAATTGAAAAAATGGCGTTTTAAAATAGGAATAGTGGATTTATAAAAATGGCGTTATTAAATAGGAATGGGAATGGTGTTTTATAATGAATGGCAAAAGGAAAGGTCCCCGCTGAGGCCGTCCTCTGCTGTCGCCGATGCGGGACTAAACCGTCGGCGTGGCCGCCGGTGCACCTCGCACGTTGAGGATGGAAAGATGAAAGCTTTTTCTAGTCCCACTGCGCAGTTTGCCCACCCGCACCTCGGCGCCGAAGAATGTTCCTGGGGAGAAGGTAGAGAAAAGACCTTCCTCACTGCATTTAATTTTGATAATAAGGTGTTCGGTTCCCCTTCGGGGTGCCCCCAGGAGGCCGAAGAGCTGTTCCAGGCCACCGAGCGTTTCGCCAAGCTCCGCTACGAGGGCTACAAGAAACTCGCTGAATAATCCGCTTATTCGCAATACCTAAGCTGGGCAGCCCGAGAGGGCTACCCAGCTTCTAAATTAAAGAATGAAAGGCTATGAAAAGATGCGACTTGCATATTCACACAATTGCCACTGTGTCAGATAGGACATTTGAGTTTGATAAGGATGTCTTAGTAGACTATGTTGAAAAGACTGGTTTGGATGTTATTGCTATAACAAATCACAACATGTTTGACTACGCGCAGTTTAATGAGATAAAGAACACGTTGCCAAATATCGTTGTACTACCAGGAATCGAAATTGATTTGGAGAAAGGGCATATTCTCGTTATTGCGAATAATGATGATGGTACTTTGTTCGACTTTAATTCTAAATGTGAGGAAGTAAAGAATCTTATTAGAACTAAGGATGATGATATTACTTACGACACATTCATCCGGATATTTGCTGACTTAAGTAAGTATTTACTAATACCACACTACGAGAAGGATCCAAAGTTACATAAGGATGTCATTAAAAAATTAGATCGGAACATTATAACAGGTGAGGTGTCGAGCGTTAAAAAGTTTATCTATATGAAGAAAGAGGATTCTGAGCTAACACCCGTATATTTCAGTGACTTCAGAATAGAAAAAGGAGTTACGCCAGATAAGTATCCTGTCTGTCATACATTTTTTGATATTGATCAAGTTAATATCAATACACTGAAACACTGCCTAATGGATAAGACAAAAGTCTCACTAACTTCAGAAAAAGGTATTGAACTCTTCCAGATATTCCCTAATGGACAAATGTTGTCAACAGGACTCAATATCATGTTTGGGAAACGTTCAACAGGGAAGACATATACGTTAAATGCCATTGCCAACCGTTTTGAAGGGAAAGCCAAATATATCAAACAGTTTGAATTGCTCAATACTGGTAAGAACGACTCAGACCAGTTTGAAAATGACTTGAAAGTTAGGCAAGAAAACTCGGCAGAAGATTACTTACGTGAGTTTGGCGTTATAGTGACAGACATGCTAAAAATGTGTTCTGCAGATGAAGACGAGATGAAATTGCAGAAATATCTTGAGGCAGTGATGTCATCTGCCCACCAAAGCGATGTAAACGATGTATTCTCAAAGTCAAAATTGTTCAATGAAAGTGATTTCAAAAAGCAGAGCCCTGATGAGATAAAGAAGCTTATCGCAGCTACACTAACTTTATTAGAATCGCAGCTTTACAAACCCATCATTAATAAGCATCTGCCAGAAACTTCACTGAAGGCACTTTTGAAAGAGTTGATAGAACAATGCTGGAAAGAGAACATTCAGGATCAGTATTTCAAGGAAGTTAATAACATGATTAAGACTGTAAAGGAGTCTCTACAATTGAAATCAGCTGCTCCTCGCATCCCCGATATAGACTTATACCAATACTTCATCAACAAGAAAAAACGTGAGGTTTTCTCCCAGGTAGCTCTATCTGTTAAGAAAGAAAGGATAATCAGTACAGAGAAGGCAGGTCATTTTACAATTAGTGTGTCTGCACGTCCGTTTGCAAATGCCACTGATTTGAAAACTATCGGGCTGAGACAGGTGTCCTTAACAAATGCATTTGCCAAGTATGGAAACCCCATTCAATATATAGATGAACTAAAATCAGCAGGTATTGAGAGTGACCGTATTTATAAGTTGTTTGCTGCTATAGATTACAAGATTCTTAATTCTTCGGGGTTACCAGTATCTGGAGGAGAGCGTTCAGAGTTTAACTTCTTGCAGAAAATCAAGGACGCCATACTATGCGACATTCTCATTATAGATGAACCGGAATCTTCGTTTGACAATATCTTTTTGAAGAACGAGGTCAATAAGTTTATTAAGGAAATGGCAGAAAGCATGCCAGTGATTGTATCTACACATAACAACACTATTGGAGGTTCAATAAAGCCAAACTATATTCTATATACAGAAAAGAGGATGGAATCCGATGGACCTCATTTTAATATTTATAGCGGATACCCAACTGCTAAAACCCTTAAGGATGTAGAAGGCAATACAATAGAAAATTATCAGATAACGTTAAACAGTTTAGAGGCAGGAGAACAAGCATATTCAGAAAGAAAGGATATATATGAAACACTTAAAAATTGAAGACCAAAAAGCCTTTTTCACGAGGGGCGAAAACTGGATGGTTGTAACAGATATGAACAAAGAGGATTTGTTGAATCTTGCACATGCTGCTATTGAAGAGGAAGATTTCGAGACTGATAAATACGATGAAGCCTTGCTTCCAAATCCGGCGCACAAAATCATCTATCAGCAGATAAATAGTCAATTGACGGACTTGCATAATAGAAGAACTAAATTCCAAGAAGAAACAAGAAATATTTATAAAGACGCATATAATAAGTATTGTATAGACTAAACTACTCTGCACCTTCGTGTAGAGTAGTTTAGTCGCTGCTGATACCGAACATCCACTATCTCTTCTTCATATTTGGCACTTTCTGTTCTTGTTGCTTTTCGTTGCACCAGATTTGCAATCCGTTGATTTATTATATATGTTATGGTATTACTTAATTCATTAATGCAAGATAAAAGTTACCCAGAAAGTGGTTCGTTGTTGTTTGATATTATCTGTCAGTCTATTCAGAATGATCAAATGATAGATATTGATATGGCAGGTGTTGTCTCTTTGCCATCGATGTTCTTAAATGCTTCATTCGGAAAAGCATTTTCTCAGTTTGGAGTAGATAGCATTAAGCAAAAGACCAAGTTTTTCCATATCAGCAGAACCCAAGCCGAACGTATTAGTGAATACTTTTCTCGTCAGAAATCGTAAGAACTGTTGTCGGCCGTTGGGCAAGATTGAGGAACTTACAGGTGCCCTGGTCGAAGAACTCTTTGTTGCCACCGAACATAACGCCAAACTGCGTTACGAGGCTACAGAAACTCAGCGAGATATAATCAATCCCGCCTTGTAAGTAAAGAAATCTTGCATAAATTCAAAGAATAAACAAAAATGAAACTCATTAAGTATATCTTAGCATTAACCATTCATGGTTTTGTTATTTCGTGTGGAAATTATATCCAACAATCAGAACCGAATGACCCAACAAAGTGGTCTGAAGTAGAGACCGTTACAAGTAATGACCAACAACTAAATGTGTCTGCTTCCACATCTACTTCAGATAATGCATACGAAACACCTGCCATTGGCAATCTATTTTTGGGAGTTACTGCTCAAGAATTTGAGTCTTCAAAGAAGATATTCTTAAAGAATAGACCTATTCTTAATGGACTGACAATTCAAAAAATAATTCCTATTCTAAACAACAATAAAGTAGAGCGAATCATTGTTGTAAGCAAAATGCACAAATGTCCTTGTTATGATTGGATTCGTGGCTCTTTCAATCACTTATATTGGTCATCACTATATTTAGACAAGTATGGATCGCTGGATACGATAATTCATGGGAAACATATTTCTGTTTATGATGACTTCCCAATAAATCCTACGGCATCTGACTTTGACTTTGGGCAGGAATATAAAAGGGACATTGTTGAAGAACTCTATTCGCGGAGATATAAAGAATTGGTTGATGCATTTTCTGTAATAATAATCACTAACCATCATATAGAAGATTCTCTCTTTCATGTAAGAGAGAATGTAAGAAATGATGCTAGGCAATCCGATATTTCTATTATATGAAACATATCATACGTGTCATCATTTATAGTATGAGCTTTATTCAAATAAGGTAAGTTGCCAAAATAGACCATTCCACACAAAATCTTTTCCATCTACTGTTAAATACGGAAAACCGTCATACGAAATGGAATTGATAAAATTATATTAATTCATAATATTGTTTTTTATGCAAAGATAGGGAATATTATTGACATACACAAGTAAATAAGTTAAAAACTTGGTGTTAATAACTAAAATCCTAATAAATAGATTTGGTGTGGTTACTATCTGTAGGTATAGTATAGTAATCGAAAGAATAATAATACTCCTTCCCCAGGGACTTGTTTCGCTGGCGCAGAGCCTACACGGAGGCTCCGCTAAGTAACTGTATCGCAGTAGGGAAAATCCGTCTCTTTCCCCCCCCCAGAAAATCCTCAGCATCATCGCGGCTGGTAGTGGTGTATGTAACTGGGGAATAATGAGCAGTACGGACTGGACCTATTTCAGAAGTGACTCAAGGATGTCGAGTCCTTTATTGACGGCCTTGGCGGCCTTTTCGCGGCGGGCCTGCTTCTCTTCTTCGGTAACGGGCTTTTTCTCCTTTTTCTTGTTGTCAGAGGCTTTTTCGGTCTCTTTTCCCGTTGTGTTTTTTCCGTTCTTGGTCAGGCTGGTCTGCCCGCTTGTATAGGTCTCGGGTATGGGGATGTTGCAGGGAGCCTTGCTTACCTTGAGGTTGTAGAATACGTATTGTCCTGAACGCTGGTCACCGCATTCAAGCCAGAACATGAGCTGGTGGCATTTGAAGATGGGAACGGTGATAGTCATAGGTTCCATCTTGTTGTCGAGCCAGTATTCTCCTACGAGCCGCTGGTCGGCGAAGACGTTGAGTTTTACGGGATTCTTTGCAGTCTCGGGATCTTTTGCATTGAATATCTCGTCGAATTCGTCCACATGTTCGTATGCGTTGGCGACCGTGAAGGTGCAGCTTTCGTACGCTCCGAAAGGATTGAACGCGGCGGCTGACGACTGTTTGTTGTTCTTGTCGGCGAGCAGGAGTCCGATTCCGCCCATCAGCGGCCCGCTCACGCCTGCGGTGGTTCCGGTATGGGCAGCCACGTCAGAGTTGCTGATGTTGGCGCCTACACCTGTTACGAACATGAAAAGGGCGCTCATAGGAGTGATTTCCTCCAAGCCGAGAGGAATGTTGGTCTCAAGCATGAATCCTTTGTAGATCTGGCTGCCGTCCTTCATGTTGAAGGCTTTCCGCTTGGTGCTTCCGTCATGGAAACAGTCGTCCATGCTGAAGCTGGTGATACTGCTGACAAACCGTCCGCAATAGTGGAAATAGGGCTTTCCGCAGAGGTCGATGAGGTCGGCTTCGTAGGGGCAGTCGGGCGTTTCATGCACGAAGATGCTGTTCGGAGTCGGGCGCCCTCGGTAGAGTATCACGTCGCCCACCCCTATGATGGTCTGCTTCTTCTTTCCGTTTCCGGGCTTTTCGAAGCGCAATGTGCGGCATTTGTGGATGGGAATCTCGTAGTGCTGGTTAGGCCAGGTGCAGTATATCATGCTGTCGAACACGAGCTTCCCGTCGGCATAGATGCGGAGCTTGTCGTCATCCATTGCGTGGCTCTTGGTCAGGCAGCCGGCGTCAAAGCTGATATAGTCGAACTCTCCGGCGAGGTCGAATTCGGCGTATGAATCGATCATGTCATCCATCAAAGTGTTGCCCGTCGTGAGCAGCATGCCTTCCCAATAGCTGATTCCGCCCATGGTAAACCCATAGTGTCTCGTTTCGCCGTAGAACATGGTGTTGTAAGCATCGCTCGTGCCTCGCACAGAGAACGGACGGATGTTCGACATCAAAGGGCATACGTCGGGCAGAGCGGCGATTTTGCCCTTGTTGAGATTGACGGCTCCTTCTTCAGGGAGCGCGGAGGTATATCCGGCGGGATAGGCGTAGATGTCCACCACGCCGAAGGTCATGGAGCCCAGCAGGTCTCCGTTTCTTCTCTGGCAGTAGAACGACAGCTGTTCTTTCCCCGAAACGTCCAGAACCACCTGCTGTGCCAGGTCCGACTGACGTATGTATTCTTCGTAAATCGTGCGGCCGTCTGCCTTGACTACCAGCCATGCGCTGGAATTGCTGCTCTGGTTGTCACGGGGACCGACGATGAATGAAATTTTGTCGTAGCGTTTGTTGAGCCAGAAATAGCTCCAGCCCTCTCTGTCTTCAAACAGTCCTTCGGGAGTGAACATCTGCAGTCCGGAATCAAAGGTCTTCCGGTTGATGCTTATCGCCTTGGCACGGTAATCCCAGAACACCTCCTCATCGTCAGTGATTTGCTTGACCATTCCGCCTGAGGTATAATAGGGCTTGAGCTGCTGCACGAGCTTGATCTTTCCTTTAGGCAGCTTGTCCAGGGGATTGGTTGCCACCACAACCTTCTGGCCGGCTTTCCACAGTTTGGGCACGCCTATTCCAATCTTCTCCGAACCCTTGACGTTCTTGAAGGTAACCTTGTCCACGCCTGCCACGTCGAGGGTGATGAACCTCAAGGCATCGTGGTCGTTCACTACCACATCCAAAATCGTCTTACCGTCAGCAAGCACTACCAGGATTGCATTTCCGTTGTCGCCGTTGGGATTTGCGATGGCGGGACCGAGCGCGAACGACAATTTGCTGTATTGCTTTTTGAGTGCGAATGTTGCGTATGCCTGCTCCTGTGAGGCTATGAGGCCACCGTCGGGCGCGCTGAGGAAGAAGGAATTATTGAACTGATATCCGCCTATGCTGAAGGGCGAATCCTGTACGTTATAATGCTTCTGCTCAACGGGTTTCAGGGTTTTAACGAGAAGGGACTGGCCGTATGCGGAAACGCCGCAGTAAGCCACAAGCAAGAGTATAAGCAACCGTTTCATATATGGTGATTTCTAAAAATTCAACTTTTTGTTTCTTTTCAAGAGTCGTTTTCTCGCCTCGGTATAATCAAAATAAATTTTGCTTCTGCGCTCGGCTTACCGAAAACGTTCCTAGATGTCTGGCGGAAGAGCTGGATCGGCCACATCGCACCTGAATTCAATCTGCAAAAATACACAATTATTTTTAATACCAATACTATTTTCTATATTTTTTTTGAATAGTTTTCGGGAACAATGATTGTCAGTATATTACATAATGAAATAAAATCCCGATTTCTGATGATATATTGCTTATGTTGATGGTTCTCTGTGGACACTTCCGATATTCAAGCGGTCTTTCAGCCGCAAGACCAATGTGAAAGAGTTACAGAAAGCCCTTGCGAAACATCCCATTCAGCCGGCCTACCGTATGATGATGCGGGATTGCGGGGCGGCGTAGATAGTGGAGATGTTACCGTGGAGGTTTTCGGAAAGGAAACGTTCCAGCACTTCCACGTCGGGGCATACCTCGTTGCGTTCCACTTCCAGGCTCGGGAACAGGATTCCGTCTCCGCCGTACTTGAGGAGATAGTCGTTTGCCGCTACGCTATAGCGGGCGGAAGGATTCAGAGGTATATATGTTCCTGAGGAGGCAAGTATCTCCACATTCCTCACGCGGCGTTCGCCGGTTACACGCACGAACATCCCGTTCGCATCTACCTCTACTCCGTCGGTAATAGTGGTATCTATCTCGTAGCGCATTCCGGAGACACATAGAAATCCTCCGTTCTCGTTGGGACATCTCCGTGAGGCCATCTCCAGGGCATCCAGAAGATCCTGCCCCGTGATAGTGCCCATACTGGAGGAATTATTGAAGGGAAACACGGCGTTCAGGTCGTTGAAAGTCACTTCTCCAGCCGCTATGTCAGTACGGATAGCGCCCCCGTTCACCAGTCCGATTTCTGCCCCTAAGACTTCGCGGAAAGCATCCGCACAAAAGTCTCCGATATTGGTTTCGCTGTTGCGCACGCGGCGGTTGCCCTCCCCGTCACATACGGTAAGAAGGACCTGGCTGGTACCAATCACGCGGTTGCCCCGTTCGGCGCATTCGGCTTTGATGGCTTCCACGGTATCCCGCACGGCATTCTCTGCTGCAGGCATGTCTGCTGTGGGAAGAAGCTGTGTGGAAAGCGTTCCGTCGGCTTTGATGGTGAGGCATCCGATATATTCAAAGGCTGTTCCGGTTGAAGACCACAGGACATTTTTCCCGTTGCGGTTGAGGAGTTCCCGTTGCGGTATCACGCTGTGGGTGTGGGCATCCAGCACCACATCGACTCCTTCGGTAGCGGCCACCAGCGGAGGCAGGTCGTTACTGCCCAGATGGCTTAGCAGCACTACATATTCTGCCCCTTGGCGACGGGCATTGTCCACCATCCGCTGGACTATGCTGTTCAGACTGTCGCCGCAGAAGGAATAGATGAATTCCCCGTTTCCGTTCCGGAAATATTGCGGGGTAGAGGTGGTGATAGTGCTTGGGGTGGACACACCTACAAAAGCGACATCCACTTTCCCGTAATGCTTTATCGTATATCCTTGAAAGACGGGATTTCCACTCTGGTCAAGAAAGTTGCAGCAGACCACCTCGGCATCCAGTGCTTCGAGGTTTTCCATCAGCCTTGGAATCTGGAAATCGAACTCATGGTTCCCCAGCGTCACGCAGTCGTAGCCCACCGCATTCATGGCCCTTACAATATATTCCCCGTATGAGACGGAGCCATATATTCCGCCCGACAGGAAATCCCCGCACGAGACTACCGAAACATAGTCTGTCTGCCGTTTCATTCTGTCCCGCAATTCCGCCATCAGTGGATAACCGTCTATAGCACAATGCACATCGTTTTCGTAAAGGATTACTATCTCATCCTGTGAAACCTCGGGGCCCTCCACCTCCTTGTGGCATGACACAAAGAGCATCATGCCCAGACAGACCAGAATTCCGAAAGCAGTCTTTTTCATCTTCACCTCAGATAAACCAAGATGGGATGCGTGCATCCCATCTTGAGAAAGTTGATAGTCCGTTTTTTTATTGACGGGTCATTACGAAGTGAACTTCCCATTGGTACGATCCCCCGGCGGAAAACTCGAAAGTCGATTCTCCGGAAGCGTGGAGTACCAGGTTCTTTTTGTCAAGTTCCTGGATATCGTACTGCTCCTCCTCACTTACGATGACGCGGCCGTCTTCAATCACATAATGAAGCGTCTCCACGTCGCGTTCCAGTTCGTCCTCATAGACATCATAGTAGACATCATAGACCGACTCCACCACCATAGTACCGTCCTCCTTGAAGGTAAATGTAGCGCTCTCGCACCCAGCCTCTTTCAGACTGTAGGTATCTTCGTTAGTCCCGAGTTCATCGGTTATAATCTCGTGGTTGTACGAAGCCTCCACATCCACCTTCCAGGTGCCGATAATCAGTTCTTCATAGTCTTTGGTGCAGGAAGTCATCATCATTCCCACAGCCAGAAAAGCCATTAAAATAACTGCCAGTTTCTTCATGATTCATACGTTTTTTAGGTTATTCCCTGTCAAATTCCATGTGTTCGGTAAAGGAATAGGAAATGCCGTCCTCGGTTTCATCTTCAGTCTCTTCAAGAATCAGTTTCTTCTTGTTGAGTTTCAGAATATCAAGTTCCATACCGTCCCAGATCAGATCATCATCATCGATGACGTATCTGTCATCCCAGATTTCGGTCTCATTGTCTATGGTAGAGCTTACCGTCATCACGCCCCCTTCCTTGAAGGTAATGGTAACCTTTTCCGTACCCATTTCTGCGTATGTCATTTGTTCGGTCACGCCACCTTCGGTGTACGATTCGTATGACTTGTTCACGTCCAGATTCCAGGTACCCAGAATCAGTTCTTCATTGTCATTAGTGCAGGAAGTCATCATCATTCCTACAGCCAGAAAAGCCATAACAAGGCCTGCAAGTTTTTTCATGTTGTGTCTGTTTTTGGTTAATAATTTGTGATTTATGTTTTTTAGATTATTCCCTGTCAAATTCCATATGGTCGGTATTGGAATAGGGAATTCCGTCATCGGTTCCCTCTTCGGTCTGCTCAAGAATCAGTTTCTTCTTGTTGAGCTTCAGTATATTGAATTCATCGCCGTCCCATATCAGCACATCACCGTTGATGGTGTATTCGTCATCCCAGTTGCCGGACTCATTGTCCATAACAGCGCTTATCGTCACCACGCCCCCCTCCTTGAAAGTAAAGGTGGCTTTTTCTATACCCCACCATTCTAAATAGTTTTCTTGTTCGGTCACGCCATCTTGGGTCCACGAATCGTATGACTTGTTCACGTCCATGTTCCAGGTACCGAGAATCAGTTCTTCATTGTCTTTGGAGCAGGAAGTCATCATCATTCCTACAGCCAGAAAAGCCATTACAAGGCCCGCAAGTTTTTTCATAATGTGTCTGTTTTTGGTTAATGATTTGTAATATAACGCAGAATAACTGTTTTTATTGTGAGAGCGACAGATTATTTTCAGAGTTTCTTTTAGGATGTAACACAGCCATTTCCCCGCGGTAACTCCCTTCTATCTTCTTTTTATCTCCATATTAACTTCTTTTTATCTCCTTTCCTAAAAATAAGAGATAGAAAAAAGATAAACTGGAGATAAAAAGAAGATAGAAGGGAGTTACCCCGGCAAAAAGCCTGAAAAACAAGTCCTCTGGGAAAGAATCACCGGGCGGAGGCCTAAAGGCAGATACGGGATTTTCGCCCGCGGATGCGTGCCGTTCCTCCGAAGTGGGAAACAGGAAAGTCTGGGGGGTCTAATTATCCGAGTAGCGGAGGATGATGCCCGCCGTGGAGATGAGCAGGTTGGACTGGTCGGAGGTGTGGGTGCGGAAGGCGTTGATGATGGCGCGCCGTTGCTGCGGATCAGCGGCTTCGGGAGTATAGAGCGTATGGATGCTGCCGCTCAGGAAAGTCCCGTCGGGCAGAATGCGGACCTCGACAAGCGGAGCAGCCTCCATCCCCGGCCCCGCGTAGGTGCCGAGGCCGTAGGCAATAAGATGGGAATTGTAGAGTTCCAGTCCGCGGATCTGGTCATATCCGTGACCATAGACAAGGTCCGCCCCGAGGTCGATAGCGCGGTGGGCGAAGCGCTGGAGTGCGCGGGAATATTCAATAGAGTCGTTGATAGCGCGCGAATCCTCGGTATGGAAGGAGACGATAAGAATATCCACCGTGTCGCGCAGATACTGTATGAGGCTTCGGAGTTCGCGGTCGTCGCGGTAGTAGTGGGTCGGGGCCTCGTGCCCGAAAGCGCAGAAACCATAGAGATACCCGCCCCGTTCCACCACGGCAGTAGAGCAGTAGCCTTTGATGCCCGCGTAGGAAATCTGCATGGAATCGAGACAGTTCATAGTGGAGTCGAGCACCTCGTAGCCGAGGCTGAGATGTTCGCTCTGGGCGAGACTCATAAGGTCGAAGCCGGCATACATAAGCTGGAGCGCGTTCTGGGGCGAAGTCTGGGAGCGATGGCGTCCCGAGCGGGAAGCCTTCCGGCTGAGGATGGGCCCAGCCAGATGCGCGGCAGCGATATCGGCCTGGAGAACGGTCTGGGACGGGTCCTCGGGCAGTACTGCCGGGACCGGCCGGCGGGAGAGAAAACGGTGCTTCTGATGGAGCGAGACCGACCCGGCAAGCACCACAGTCAGCGTGTCGGGAGGCACAGGGGTAGTGTCGATATCCGCCCCGCCCGGATTTATCCTGTACTCCAGACAGCCGGAAGGCTCGATATGGGTTGAGAAATAGGAGAACACGAGGCTGGAGTCTGGAGTATAGCGGTCCAGCGCGATAGAGTCGGGCAAGGAAAACGGGTCGGCAGGATTGTCGGGCAGCAGCCGGCAGGCGCAGAGGTAACGCATACTATAGTACCCCTCCGAAGAGTGGGAAATCCGTACGCCGGTACGGGCCGCATGGATGAAGTAGAAGGATCCGTCGGGCAGCACTTCGGTAACCATGCCGACATGACCTATATTGCGGGAGGCGTTTCTGCCGCCGAAGAATACAAGGTCAGCCACCTGGAGGTCGTCATCATTGACAGGCATACCGGAGAGATACTGGGGAGTACAGGAAGAGGCGAGCTGATAGCCGAACCGGGCATAGATGAAACGCACAAAGCCGGCGCAGTCGAAAGCGTTGGGCCCTTTGCCGCCCCAGTGGTAGGGCGTGCCGATATATTTCTTGGCTTCGGTGATGATTCTGGAAGGAACGGTCGGGTCATAATCGGAAGGCTGGGCGAAGATTCCAGCACAGGGAAGCAGCCCCAGCAGCAGCGCCAGAAACGGGATTATATGTGGTCGTGATTTCATAGATTTCGGATTAGAAATGCGGTGCAAAGTTACGAGTTTTTTTCGGGAATTGAGAATAATTATGATTTTTTTTGATTTGGTATGAGAAAAATATCGTATCTTTGCAAAATATTTTATATTAATTGGTATGGGCATTTTCAGCGATATCATATTGTTATTGAACGGTAAACGCAAAAAAAAGGATTCGATGAAATATCTGATAGCAGGTCTGGGAAATGTGGGGACGGACTATGTAGGGACGCGCCACAACTGTGGTTTTATGGTAGTGGATGCCCTGGCAAAAGAGGCAGGGGCGGAATGGAGCCTTGAGCGCCATGCCTACCGTTGTGAGGTGAAGGTGAAAGGACGCACGCTGGTGCTGATAAAGCCTACCACGTTTATGAACCTGAGCGGCAAGGCTGTGAAATACTGGATGAATGCAGAGAAGATTCCCATGGAGAACCTGCTGGTTGTTTCGGACGATATTGCGCTTCCGGTGGGTACGCTGAGAATGAAGAAACGCGGCTCACACGGCGGGCATAACGGCCTGCGGGACATAGAGGAGATGATACATACCACGGAATATGCACGGTTGAGAATGGGTGTGGGGGATACCTTCCCGAGAGGCCGTCAGGTGGATTATGTGCTGGGACAGTTCTCGGCCGAGGAGCAGGCAATTCTGGCACCGAGGATTGAAACGGCCGTTGAGATGATCAAGTCCTTTGCCACCATAGGGGCAGACCGGACCATGAATCAGTTCAACGTCCGGGGAACAAAATAGCGATAACCGGGAGAATACGATAATAGACAGGCGAGAAAGAAAAGATGAAATACCTGCTGGCAGACATAGGAAACACGCGGAACAAGCTGAGGCTCTGGGAGGGGAACTCCTGGAGCGTCTGGGAGGAAGGCCGCAGGGAAAAGGTGGATTATGCGCTGGCTGCTGTGACGGGAAAGATGCCCGACTGGAAGAGGATTGCTCCAGAGACGGAGATACATCTGCTGAATTACCGGATGCCGCTCCCGATAAAGCTGGATTATCTTACCCCCGAAACACTGGGGGCCGACCGTCTGGCTGCTGCCTGCGGGGCCTGGGTGGCTACCGGGGGGAAGAGCGCGGTGATAATTGATGCGGGAACCTGCATCACGATAGATTATCTGGATGCAGAAGGCATCTATAGAGGAGGAGCGATACTGCCGGGACTGGAAATGAAATTCAAGGCGCTGAATGCCTACACGGAGAAACTTCCGCTGATAGGCAAGGGCACCGCGGGGGCGACAGCCGTGTGCGGGAGAAGTACCGAGGAATCCATCCGGTCGGGAGTGATGAGAGCTACCCGTTTTGAGGTGGAAGGATATGTGGATTATTACCGTAGAAAAGACGGGAATGCAGAGGTCTTTCTCACGGGCGGAGATGCGGAATGGCTCAGCAGCGAAGGAATGACCACGGGGGCAGACCTCGTGATGCTGGGATTGAAAGCTGTGGCGGACCTCATTTATGAATCAGAAATCATGGATAAAGAATAAAAGAACCGGGAGCTGCGATTAATGGTAACGGCGGCTCTGAAAAAAACGATAAATTATGAAGATTCGGGAATTGTTGATGATATGTGTTCTGCTGGTTGCAGCCGGAACGGCCCGCGGGCAGAACGGACTGAATATGCCCTATTCGCAGTATGGTGTAGGAGAAAGCGGAATGCCTTTCAATATGCCATTCTCTATGGGAATGGGCGGGGCAGTCTATACCCTGTCAGGCAGCAACTATGTAAATCCATTCAATCCGGCCTCGTATGCCAGTGTGCAGAAGGAGACTTTTGTGTTCGACATGGGACTGAATATCCAGATGAGCCGACTCAAGGATGCTTCCGCAAGCCTCTACGATGCAGACGGAAATATCGGCTATCTCGCTGTGGCTTTCCCTCTGACCAAGTGGTGGAAGACTTCGGTGGGTCTGATGCCTGGCACGGATATGAGTTATGCCTCCTCCAAAATTGATTCAACCGAAGGTGGGGCAATGAAGACCATATACGACGGTATGGGAGGAGTTTCCCAGGCTTATTGGGGACATGCCTTCAACATAGGGAAACGATTGAGCGTAGGTATGAATATGAACTATATGTTCGGTTCCATAGGGCGGCAGATAGTTTATGATTTCCAAGGGAATGACAGCACATATTGGGTAGATTCCTACCGCAGGAAAGAAAGCACCATCAGAAGCCTGTTTCTGGATTTGGGTCTGCAATACCGTCAGCCTTTAGGCGAGAAATATACGCTTGGGCTGGGTCTGGTATGCAAGTTGCCCAAAGCCTCCAGAGTGACCGATGTGGCACTTGTAGCTACAGCCTTGGGCGATACGATATTCCCGCTTCCCGGACAGGAAAACACTTATACCAGCACACTGGAACAACCCCTTACTCTTGGTGCAGGGCTTTCGCTGGAACGTAACAACCGCTGGCTGGTGGCTGCCGATTTCACCCATGCCCCTTGGAGCGGGCTGAAATATACCGAAAACACCACCTATAGTCTCTTCGGCCGCAGTGCGCTGAGTTATGGCGAAAATTCACGGTTCTCATTAGGATTTGACTATAAGGGCAACAAAGACGCCACCCAGTATATCCGTCGTATCGGTATCCGTGCAGGCATTCACTACGAGCAGGGAAAACTCAGATTGAATCTTGACGGAAACGACTACTGTCTGAACGAGTTCGGTATGGGAGCCGGGCTGGCTTTTCCCATGAGAAAAGGACAGTCGGTAATGAATCTCAGCATTCATTATGCCCACTACGGTTCGCTCAGTCCCCTCATGCGCAACAGTGTTACAATAGGCATATCTGTGGGAAGCTGTGAGAGCTGGTTCGTGAAAAGAAAATACAACTAAAATGCAAGTTATAGCATCATAAAGTTACTAAATAGAAAATAAACAAATAAAATAATCAACGAAATGAAAACACTCAAACACGCAGTATTGGCAGTCGTTGTGACTGTAATGGCCTTGCAAGCCAACGCTCAGAAATGGGGTGCAACTCCAGAAGACAGTGTTCGTAACATCACGAACTATGCACTCTACACGCAGTTCTACAAGCAGAAGAGCTACGAAGATGCCTATACCCCCTGGAAGGCTCTGATAACCGACTTCCCTCAGCGCCACAAAAACGACTATATCCAGGGCGCCACTATCCTGAAGAACAAAATCAATACCGCCAAGACTGCAGCAGACCGCGACAGCGCTTTAGCAGAACTTATGGCTCTTTACGATCAGCGCAGCCAGTACTTCGGTGAGAAGTCCACTAATATCGCACGCAAGGCACTCGACCTTGAGACCTTCAAGCGTGATGCCGCCCTCAAGGAATACTATGCCCTGTATGCACAGGCCATTGAAGTAGAATATGCTGAACCCGAAGAAGGCGCCGAACTTGAAGCAAGTTATGTATTCAAATTCTTCGAAGCCACAGTTAAATATGTAAACAAGGGCTATGCGGATAGTACCTTGGTGGTAGATAACTATGACCTTGCCAGCGAACTGATGGAAAAGGAACTTGAAAAGGAAATCCTCAAAGAACAGGCTGGCCAGAAGAACAAAGCCGACGAGTTCCGTAAATATGTAGCCAATATCGAAGCTGCATTCTCTCCATACGCTGGCTGTGAACAGCTGGTGGCTATCTATTCCAAGAAATTCGCTTCCGATAAGAACAATGTGGATCTCCTCAAGAAGATTACCAATATAATGATGAAGAAGGGCTGCACCGAAGAACCTCTCTTCTTTGAAGCTACCGAAAACCTCTATGCTCTCGAACCTACTCCTCTTACCGCTATGCGGATGGGTCAGATGTGCTTCAGCAAGAAAAAATATTCAGAGGCTGTAAAATACCTCAGCGATGCAACCAAGTCGCTTGACGATCCCAAAGACCAGTATAAAGCCTATATCCTTTTAGGTCACTCCTACAGCGCACAGAACAATTACAGTTCCGCACGCAGCGCCTTTAACCGCGCAGCCGAAATCAATCCCACTACCGGCGAACCCTACATCCAGATCGCATATCTCTATGCTGCAGGTTCCCGCTCCGTCAGCGATGGTATGAACGGACGCAGCGCCTACTGGGCAGCCGTAGATAAGGCAAATAAGGCAAAATCCATTGATTCCAGCGAAGAAATCACCGAAGCAGCCAACCGCATTATCGGTCAGTATTCGGCCTATTATCCACAGAAAGCTGACGCTTTCATGCTCGGTCTCAAAGATGGTGATGCATACGTAGTTCCCGGCTGGATTGGTGAATCTACCCGCGTGCGTACCCGCTAATCGTAATGAGGAATCGAACACTTAATAATATCCCCGCTTACAGTCAGACAGGTCTTCTAAGACTCTGTCTGATTGTCTGTTTGGTTATGTCTGCATGCAAGAACGATATCAACAAGGTAAAGTTCTTTGACAGGCAGTCGCTCCCCGAACAGTCGCTCCAGAATGCGGATATCACCCGGACCAGTTCCGGAAATGTCCAGCTCCATCTTCAGGCTCCCACTATTGAACAGTATTCCAAGCCGGAACATAAGACCATCTATCCTAAAGGGTTTCTGATGACCATCTACAATCAGAGCGGAGAGCGCAAAGCCTCCATACAGGCCCGATATGGCATTTCCTACGATGATCGTGAAATCATGGAAGCAAAAGACAGCGTGGTGGTGATAGACTATAAGACAGGCGACACCTCTTATCTCAAGACGTTGGTATGGAACTCGGGTGAACGACGGATATACTCCGAAGAGCCCTTGAAATCGATCAACGGAAACAGGATAACATACGGTGACGGATTTGAATCGGACGAGAATTTCGAACATCCCCTCATACTCCGTCAAAGGGGAACTATAGAATGGGCTGACGAATGATATGAAAAAGTACAACAGAGGCATCATCGGACTATCCGTCGTGCTGGCAGCTGGCATACTTGTGGTTATCTTCGCCCTGCCTCACGTTGCGCCGGAAGAAACCTCGCTTGAGATAATCACTCCCGTAGCTACTCCGTCGCAACGCTACAGCAACGCCCATAAAAGTAGCATCCGTATTCGTACCACAGACAGAGATACCAGGGAGATAAGAGGGAGATACCAGGGAGATACCCCCGATTTATCGGTTGCGGAGCCACACTTCCTGAAAGTGGAAATCAACTCCGCTGATACCTCCACTTTCAAGCGTCTGAGGGGAATCAGAAGCACCTACGCCCGCAGAATCGTAAAATACAGAAATCTTTTAGGCGGGTTCATTTCCATAGAACAGCTCAAAGAGGTCTATGGTCTCAGCGACAGCCTATACCAGATGATAAAGCCCCAACTTGAGATAGAAACCGGGAATATCCAGCGCATAGACCTTCATCACGTTACCTTGCAGGACCTTGCGAAACATCCCTATCTCGATACTCCTCAAGCGAAGGCCATCATAAAATACAGAGATCATATCCATAATATATCCAACCCCGAGGACTTGTACAACATACCGCTCCTCGACTCTACAACAATAAAACGGATTACACCATATTTAGATTTTGATACAGACCATGAAACAATTTGATGCTAAACAAATAGCCCGAATTATCAAAGGTACCGTAGAAGGTGATCAGAACCCCATCGTATGGAAGCTTTGCAAGATAGAGGAAGGCGAACCAGGAGGAATTACGTTCCTTGCCAATCCTAAATATACACACTACATCTATGGGACGCGGGCCAGCATCGTGTTGGTACGAAAAGACTTTGTGCCGGAACAGCCAATCGCTGCGACCCTCATCCGGGTGGAAAACCCCTATATTTCCATCGCGCAGCTCCTTAAAACCTTCAATCAGATAAACCAGCCCCCGAAAGGCAGGTCCTGGAGGAGCAGCATCTCACGCAAAGCCCGGTTAGGCAAGGGATGCTATGTGGGTCCATACGCCGTAATCAGCAAAGGATGCAGTATAGGAAACAACGTTAAGATTTATCCTCACGTATTTCTCGGAAACAACGTACAGATAGGCGACAATACCATACTCTATTCAGGAGTAAAGATATACAACGAATGCCAGATAGGTAACAACTGCATACTTCATTCCGGTGTGGTAGTAGGGGCTGACGGTTTCGGATTTGCTCCCAAAGAAGATGGCACATACGCCAAGATAGACCAGATAGGCAACGTGGTTATAGAAGACAACGTGGAAATAGGAGCCAATACTTGCGTAGATCGTGCCACTATGGGAAGTACCATTGTCCGTCAGGGAACCAAACTTGACAATCTCTGTCAGATAGCCCATAATGTCGTAGTGGGACACGATACCGTGATGGCCTCTCAGTCAGGAATTGCCGGCTCCTCCAAGGTAGGCAGCAACTGCGTAATAGCCGGCCAGGTCGGTATCGTAGGACATATTGAAGTAGGTGATCATGTGACTGTGGCCGCCCAAAGCGGGGTAACGCGCAACGTGGCCGCAGGAACTACCCAGCTTGGCACTCCTGCAATGGATGCCCGCAAACAGAAAAAAGTATATGTCCATCTCCGAAACATCGAAACCCTTGTCCATCGCATAGAATCCTTGGAAAAACGAATGAAAGAAGAATGAAAGCCCGTCATACACTTCTTTTTATGGTTGCTGTAATAGCCCTGTTGGGGCTACTGTGTGTAGTGTTCCCCAAAGATGGCATTACAATAGGAGACAAGCATCTGCATTTTGCCTCGCTTGAGAAGATTCTCACACCGAAACAGGAACTTAATCTTGATTCACTTATGGCGGTAAGAGCGGAGGCGGAAACCCAGCTCAACTCTTTGAAGGATTCAATAGTTTATTATGAACATCATATCGACAGCAGCGACCTTCGTTTCTGGTTCCCCGGAGATGATCCGGCATTTTTCGATGAGTTCTTTCAAAAAGCAGAACAGGCGAGAGAGAACCATATTGTGGTACGCGTGCTGCATTATGGGGATTCCCAGATTGAGATGGATCGGATCAGCAGCCGGTTGAGGAGTTACATGCAGAGGCATTTCGGAGGTGGAGGTCCTGGAATGGTTCCGATACAGACCATCATTCCTTCGTATGCCATCAGCCAGTATGCTCAAGGAAACCTCTCGCTCCAGACCTGTTTCGGCGACAGTCTGGGACTTCGGGCCAATGGAAATTACGGCCCTATGGTACAGTGTTTCCGTCTTGTGGGGGATGCTTCTGCCGATTTCAAAGCTTCCCAGCACGCGGCCACCGAAGAAAGGGTAAAACATTTTTCTACCATAAAACTCCTTTTCAACAATCGTCCAGGCCCTCTGACGGCAACCCTTACCGATAGGAAACATAACATCCGTCTTCCACAGGAGGAAGCCTCGCAGGAAGGGGTAGAGATGTTCTGTTGGGAGCTGGATTCATGCACAGAGTCTCTGAGGCTGAGCCTTCATGGAAGTGCTGATATTTATGGTGTGATGTTAGACGACGGCCCCGGAGTAAGTGTTGATAATATCCCGATGCGCGGCTGTTCCGGACAGCAGTTTTCGATGATTAATAAACAGCAGCTCGAAGCTGCTTATAACAGAATAGATGTGGGTCTGATTATCATGCAGTTCGGCGGAAATTCGGTACCTTACCTTCACCCGGGGAAGTCTCTGGAGACTTACTGCAAAAGTATGGGGAAGCAGATTGACCGGCTGCATGAAGTGTGTCCGGGAGCCAGGATACTTTTCGTAGGACCTTCCGATATGAGTACCTCTGTATCGGGCGCCCTTCAGACATATCCCGCCATGGAATCTATCATCAGTAGTCTCAGGGATACTGTTCTCAGCCATGGGGCAGCCTACTGGAGCATCTATCATGCTATGGGCGGGCATAATTCCATGCTTGCCTGGGTCAGCAAAGGCTGGGCAGGAAGCGATTATATTCATTTCTCTTCCAAGGGTGCAGACCTTATGGGCGATCTTATGGCGGACGCTTTTGACAGGATATATACCTATTATAGGCTGCGCCGTCAGTACCTTTCAAAGCAACAGCAATATGACAGCACATACGAAGAATAAAAATATCCTCTCTCTGTTACTTATTGTATTCATAGCAGCAGATTGTGTCCAGGCGCGTCCTGCAGCAGGTTTAAGGTCACGAGTCCCGGAAACACTTTCTGTGAAGTATGATTTCATCCGCTATCAGGATAACTATATCATCTGCGATACTGCCTCACCGAATCTCATCTGTTTTATAAAAAAATGGAATCAGGTAACTTCTTCGGGTGCAGGAAATATCAATATCGTGCATATCGGAGGCTCTCATGTGCAGGCGGGAACGCTTCCTCACCGCATCCGTCAGAACATACTCCAGGCATATCCGGGTCTCGTGGGTCCCCGAGGGATGATTTTCCCCTATTCGGCTGCCGCAAAATGCAACAATCCCGCAGACTACAGGGTTCATTGTAGGGAGAAGGTAATCCTTACCCGAAACGTATATAAGGAACCTGAATACAATATGGGTCTCTGTGGCATCTCAATAACCGCCGTTGATACCCCCACGTCCGTGCAGATTATCCTCAACGAACCTCGCTTCGACTTCTCCTCCAGCCAGATAACAGTACTCGGGGAGAGCCCCGACAATATCGTTCCCATCATCAGACTCCCGGACCGGGATGTGCCTCCTTCCTATATCAATGCCAGATATCACCGGTACGTTTATAACCTCAGCAACTCCGTAGATTCTTTCGCCCTATTCTTTCCATGCGACAGCGGACAGACGTTTACCCTCACGGGAATCTGCCTCAGCAACCGTCGTGCAGGAATTTCCTATCATTCCATAGGGGTGAACGGGGCAGCGGTACCTGACTTTTTCAAATGCTGCTACTTCTCGGATGACCTCAAGCTGGTGAAACCTGATCTGGTCATCTTTGGGATAGGAATCAATGATGCGGCAGGCGCGGCTTTCGACACGCTTCTCTTTCGGCAGAACTACAGCCGGCTTATGGATTCCATCCTCGCCATCAACCCTGACTGCGCATTCCTTTTCATTACCAATAACGACAGTTATCGTCATCCTTCACGTCGTACATATACCGTGAATACAAACGGTCTCCTTGCCCGGGAAGTCTTCTACCGGCTTGCCCGTGAAAACAGGGCTGCACTATGGGATCAGTTCCATATTATGGGTGGTCTCAAATCCATGGAGAAATGGAAAAACGCCAGACTTGCCCAAACCGACCGGGTACATTTCACCCATGCGGGATATGAACTCGTCGGGGACCTCTTCTCTCAGGCATTCTTGGAATGGATCAGTCATTTCCCGATTTCCACAGCTGCGTCCGGGAGTCGGATCAATCAAAAAACCGTAAAACAAAATCCTCAGGATAGTGAAATCTATCAGTACATATCTTATTAGCCTTTTTGCTTTTGACCATGGTCATCCGCTGCTCTTTACCCAGTTCGAGTTCTGGGCATTCTTCCTTATAGTCTTTATATTCTTCTGTCTGATTGTAAGTGGTAAAAGCTGGAATCCTAAAAAAAGAGTCTTTCGTAACGGGTATCTGTTTTTTGTGAGTCTTTTTTTCTATTATAAGACTTCAGGTCTTTTTGTGCTTCTGCTTATTCTTAATACCTTTCTTGGTTTCTTCCTTGGTTTGAGACTGGATGCTCCGATCTCACAGGCGCGTCGCAAATTTCTTATGCTGCTGGGCGTTGTGATAAACCTTGCTGTGCTCTGCTATTTCAAATACGCCTATTTCTTTACGGACATATTCAATACGCTTTTCTCCACCCATCTGCAGGTGGTAAACCATCTTGCTCAGTTCTCTAATCACTTTACCGCAACGGCGAGGTTCGATGCATCTGTTATCCTTCTGCCTGTGGGTATATCGTTCTTTACCTTTCAGAACATCAGTTATATAGTAGATGTTTATAAACACAAGATTCCCCATGCCTCTAACCTTCTGGATTTCGGTTTCTATACCACCTTTTTCCCACAGCTGGTGGCGGGACCTATCATCCGTGCCGATCAGTTTATACCACAGCTTTACCGCCCTTATTTCCTTGGAAGACGCCAGTTCGGGATTGCAGTGTTCTGGATTCTCAACGGACTTTTCAAGAAGATTGTCCTTTCCGACTATCTTGCCGTCTCGTTCGTGGACAGGGTATTCGATAACCCGCTTTTGTACACGCCCTTTGAAAATTTCTCCGCGCTTCTGGTTTATTCGCTGCAGGTGTATGCCGACTTCTCAGGATATACCGATATTGCCATAGGGGTGGCGATGCTTATGGGGTTCTATCTCCCGCTCAACTTCAATTCCCCGTATAAAGCTACCAATCCAGCCAACTTTTGGAAAAGATGGCATATTTCCCTCTCGTCGTGGCTTAAGGACTATCTTTATATTCCTCTTGGCGGTAACCGTACCGCTACACCGGCTACCTATATCATCCTTGCTTTCATACTGATCATAGTGGCTCTCATGGCAAAAAATATATGGGTATATATCGCTGTAGGAACACTTATGCTGCTCCTCTTTGCCATTTATATGCTTTTCCCTAAGCATCGAAAGGATTTCAACACCAATATCAACAACATGGACACCATGCTCCTCGGTGGACTCTGGCACGGTGCCAGTTTCAATTTCATTACGTGGGGCGGACTCAACGGGCTCGGTATTTTGGTATATAAGACCTGGAAGAAATGTACTCCGAAGATACGAATCTTTATTGTGACGAGTCTTGGAATACTGCTGTGTATAGCAGATTATCTCTTCCCCAGTCCGCTCCTGAATATGTTCAGGTTTGCCATGGTGATAATAGCCGTGATGACCCTTCTGCTGGAATTACCCAATTATAAGAAGACAACACCCAGCCGCAATAGGGTAAGGGTAATCTGGAACACATTCCTCACATTTGTGTTTATAAGCTTTACTCGCCTGTTCTTCCGTAGTGGCTCCAACCTCAACCCCGCAGAAGCCAACGAAACCGCCTGGCGTACGGCATCTCAGATGGTCCATCAGATAGGTTCTCATTGGAATCTTACCCAGATTCCCCAAATTCTCTCCAACTATAGTGGAGTGTTCATTATGTTTGGTATAGGAATGCTGATACACTGGCTTCCCGAAAGATTCAAGCGCCGCTATCGTCTGTGGTTTGCTTCTTTGCCTCTTTGGTGTATGGGGCTTGCGGTGGTTACAGCGGTCTTCATTATCTACCAATTTCTTACGGCAGACCTCCAACCGTTTATCTATTTCCAGTTTTGAATCTTCTGCAGGACTGATTCTCGTGGGGGAATCTGATAGGGGAGATACCTTCGGGTGATTGTGGAGAGGGTATGATAGTAAGTTGTTTCTTCATGGAGTCGGGTCTTATAGGCGGGAATTTCCTGTGGGGCAAACCTAATTATCTCATATATCAGTTCAGGGTCCTGGAGGGTAAAAACCGGGAGTTCCGTCAGGGTCTTGGCAACTAACTGGCGCGCTTTCTGCTGTTCTCCGCAAGCGTCCAACTGTTGTGATACAGCAATTACATCCTTCCAGTACTGGGTTATGAAACGTTCGCTTATTTCATCGAGGCAGATATCCTCCCTTACGGGATGCCATTTCAGGGATTCCATCATTTTGCGGAAACTTTCGTAGATAGCGATGCTGTCGCATTCCTCAGGGTACAGACGATATACGTTGCCTTCGAGCTGGAGCCGGTTTTCAAACCAACTGCCGTAACGTGCCGAGGCATAATGGGTAAGATATACAGGGTGTTCCCAATGGTTTGATTCTATTAAATTCAGGAAATTCCTTACCCCCATAAGCGAGATGTTTTCCACTCTGATATCGGTACGCTCTTTTTCTACCTGCTGGAGACACCAAAGGGGGAAGGTATCGTTATCGCCTAACGTGAAAAGTATGGCGTTGCTGTTGCAACTGTTAAGAAGGTTGAGACCTGCATCATGGGCGGTCATACGGTGGCTCCGGTCGTGGTCATCCCAGTTTTCAATGCCCATCCATAAAGCCGTCAGAAGTACCACTACAGCAATTGCTGTGTTTATCCTCGTGCGGGAACTTTCCACGCTGCCTATCCATATTGCGAAGGCATAGAAGGACAGAATGTAGGCATAATCCCTTTCGCGGGGCTCGTAGCATGGGGTGTTAAGATAGAAGGCAAGTACCACCCCTCCCATCAGAAAGAGCGTGAGGGTAGCACGGAAAGCTCTTCTGTTGCGGTTGTATTGGCATACAGCTCCGAATATTCCCAACAGTAGGGGAATCATAAAATAACGGTTGTGGCTCTTGTTTCCAAGTCCTGACGGCACTTTCGCTCCAGTACCCGTTACGGCTTTGTCGATAGGGGGGATGCCGGTGATGAACTGCCCGTTTTGAAGACTCCCATAGCCCTGGCGGTTGTTGTAACGCCCGCTGAAGTTCCAGAGCAGATAGCGCCCATACATATATCCCAGCTGATAGGTGAAGAGGTATTCCCATTCTCCGCCCTTCCGGCTCCAATGCTGGGCGTAGAGGTCGGTATTGTCCCTATGCCGCCACATACGGGGCCATAAAGGCGCTTTTTCGTATTGGTCGCGCGTAATATAGCGTTTGAGATTTGCAGCAGTGGGATCCCCCACGCTGTTGAGAGGCGGATCTGCCTGGGCACGGATGGGTACGATAAGATAGGGGCTCAGTCCTATGAGAAGCATCATCAGGCCCACTATCCACCAGCTCCGAGGTTTCCACCATCCTTTTATCTTTTCCTGTAAGAGGATAAGCGCCATGGCGGGCATCACGAGCAGACATAGCAGATGTACGCTCAGTCCCAGTCCCAGAAGCAGGCACTCCAATACTATCCATCGGACTCTGTGGCCATAATCCTGCGTATTTTTCCACCGGACCATACCCCACAGCATCGTCGAGGCAATAGCCATAGCAAGGGAATAAACCTCGCTTTCTACAGCTGAGAACCAGGCGGTATCGCACCAGCCGTAGCAGAGTGCACCGGCCGCAGCTATCCATTTGTAGGATTTATTGTCTGCGGGGTCTGTGTCGCGTCCCCGGCGCCATTCTATCAGAGTCCAATAGAGCATACCTGCAGTCCAGCCACCTGCAAGGGCTGAAAGCAGGTTACACCACCAGGGGAGTCCCACCTCTAAGTTGAAAAGGCTGTTTACGGCTTCTCCCAGCAGCATGATGTTATGTGCCAGAAGCCAGTAGAGAGGACTTCCAGGGGGATGTCCTACTTCAAGCCCGTAGGCAGAAGTGATGAATTCTCCACAGTCCCACCAGCTGACATCCCGCTCCAAGGTAAGGATATAGGTAAGGGTTGTAATGAGTATTACCGCCCAGCCCAGCCACGTTTCACATTTGATGGAACTGGATTCTGGCCGGCTACCAGTTGACCACCGCTTTGTTGAATACATCCTCTATCAATTCGTTCACAATCTGTTCTACGAGGGCACTTTCTACCGAGGCGAAATCCTGCTGCGCATTATAGTCTCTATAGCGGGAGAAACTCTGCTCAAAGTCCGCTTCCTCATCGTATCGGTTGGTGAAACGTACCTTTATGCCTATGGTCAGCCTGTTCATCGATACCTCGTCCCCACTTGAAACGGCGGACGCCTGGGTCCGGTAATCCGTAATCTCGCCTTCTATATGCAGGTCTCCTTCGCTCGAAACCACGGTAAGGGGTGTCTGGGAAGAGAAAAGGTTCCTCAAAGCATCGGAAAACTGCTGGCTCAGTTGCGGGTTTACGGTAGGGGCATAGTTGGGGAATTGTTTCACACATACGGTCTTTGCCTGGGGCGGAATACTCGCGCCCGTAAAACTATAGCCTCCCGAACAGCCCCAAATAGTCAGACTGCCCAGCAGGACCCACCAGCTCCACAAGGTCCATCTCTTAGAAATTCCGCAGGTTTTCATCTATATGCCGTTCGTCTTCCAGTTGCCAGATCATGAATGAAGCCTGTTGCTCCATATAGTTGAGTATATCCAACTTGATATTGAGGTCGTTTACCTCTGCTATTTCCGACACCAGCGTGTCGATTTTTTCCTTGAAATTATTATCCATTATATTGTCAATTAGTATTTCAATGTTCCCTCATCAATCCAGTTTCAGTACTGCAAGGAAGGCGCTCTGGGGTACTTCCACGTTTCCTACCTGACGCATTCGTTTCTTGCCTTCCTTCTGTTTCTCCAGAAGTTTGCGCTTGCGGGTAATATCGCCGCCGTAGCATTTGGCAGTTACGTCCTTACGCACCTGTCGCACCGTCTCGCGCGCAATGATCTTGCTTCCGATTGCCGCCTGTATGGCCACATCGAACTGCTGGCGGGGTATCAGGTCCTTGAGTTTCTCGCACATCTTGCGGCCGATTCCGTAGGCGTTATCCACGTATGTGAGGGTGGAAAGCGCATCCACGGGGTCCCCGTTAAGCAGTATCTCCAGCTTCACCAGTTTCGAGGGCTGATAGCCGTTGAGGTAGTAGTCGAACGAAGCATATCCTTTGGAGATACTCTTGAGTTTATCATAGAAATCAAACACCACCTCTCCTAACGGAAGGTCGAATGTAATCTCAATACGGTCAGTCGTAAGGTAGGTCTGGTTCTTCAGGATTCCGCGCTTGTCCATACAGAGTTTTATCACTCCTCCGATGAAGTCTGCCTTGGTAATGATCTGTGCATGGATATAAGGTTCCTGCACCTCCGCTATGTTGTTGGGTTCAGGC
Organism: Bacteroidales bacterium; assembly: GCA_045640985.1. Lineage (GTDB taxonomy): Bacteria > Bacteroidota > Bacteroidia > Bacteroidales > P3 > Colimorpha. The sequence continues at coordinate 2,464 of JAZUFZ010000009.1, read as the reverse complement.
ATACCCGAAGGATTATAGACATCAATCTCCGTCCCGTTGGTAAGCTTCACCTTGTACTGCACGTTGGGCACGGTGGTAATCACGTCCATATTGAACTCCCTCGTGAGGCGCTCCTGGATAATCTCCAGATGGAGCAGTCCCAGAAAGCCGCACCGGAAACCGAAACCCAGTGCCAGCGAACTCTCCGGCTCAAAGGTCAGCGAAGCATCGTTCAGCTGGAGCTTCTCTATGCTTGAGCGGAGCTCCTCATAGTCGTCGGTATCCACGGGATAGACCCCCGCATATACCATAGGCTTTACTGCTTCAAAACCCGCAATCGCACTCTCGCAGGGCCGTTCCACATGGGTGATCGTATCGCCCACCTGCACCTCCTTCGAGGTCTTGATGCCGCTGATGATATAGCCTACATCGCCTGCCCGGAGTTCCTTGCGGGGCTCCATATTGAGGCGCAGCACGCCGATTTCGTCCGCATGGTAGTCCTTGCCTGTATTCACGAACTTCACCCAGTCGCCGGACTTGAGCGTTCCGTTCATCACACGGAAATAGGAGATGATGCCCCTGAAGGGGTTGAATACCGAATCGAATATCAGCGCCTGGAGCGGAGCTGACTCATCCCCTACGGGAGCGGGTATCCGGTTCACGATGGCCTCCAGGAGTTCCGGAACCCCCTGGCCCGTCTTGGCGCTGCAGCAGAGGATATCCTCACGGCTGCATCCGATCAGGTCTATGATTTCGTCAGCCACCTCTTCCACCATCGCACTGTCGAGGTCAATCTTATTCATCACCGGGATGATCTCCAGGTCGTTCTCCAGAGCCAGATAAAGATTGCTTATCGTCTGGGCCTGGATTCCCTGGGTGGCATCCACCACCAGCAGCGCTCCCTCGCAGGCCGCAATCGAGCGCGAAACCTCATAGCTGAAATCCACATGCCCCGGGGTATCGATCAGGTTCAGCACATAGTCGCCATAGTTCATCTGGATGGCATGGCTCTTGATCGTTATGCCGCGTTCCTTCTCCAGGTCCATATCGTCCAGCACCTGTGCCTGCATGTCGCGCTGGCTTACCGTATGGGTGAACTCCAGAAGACGGTCGGCAAGGGTACTCTTGCCATGGTCAATATGTGCAATAATGCAGAAATTCCTTATGTTCTTCATTCTGTTTTTTTACCTTTTATGGGGGCAGACTGCCACAGAGTATCTCCCCCCTCTGCACAATATCCCACAACTATGGCGCTACCGTTCAAATGTTTATATTATTTCACCCTGGCGCGTACGCCCGGGAAACATTTTGCAAAAATACAAAAAAAATCCAAACGCCCCAAATTTTTTTCATTTTCTCCTATTAAATCATATAGGACACTTTCCTACTGCACCACCAGTTTCCGGGTTACCGTACCGGCGGGAGTGGTGATAGTGACCACGTAGGGGCCTTTCTCCCAGGAGGATACATCCAGAACCGTCTGGGTAGCGTCCACCTTGCGGCGCTCCACCAGCTGCCCCGCGATATTGTGCACCTCTATACTCCTGATATTGAACGACGAGAACACCTGAACCCTATCCGTTGCCGGATTCGGGCGCATCACCACATATTCTTCCAGCACCGTCTGCGGAACCTCCGCCACGTCACTCGTGTCGAATATCGGGAAAACCACCATCTGTGTATTTCTATGGTATGTCCAATGCCAGTTGGTATCGGCATAGTGATAGTCTGGACTCACATAGCGTTCCGGATCTATACTGCTATAACGCCATTTTATCAATGGAAGCCATTCAAACGCCAAATAGGGGTCATCGTATGCATACCCCATGTGGTTCGCACGAAGAAAATATGCGTATGTGTAATAATGGTCCTGATGAAGAGTAGAGGCATTCTTATAGTTGTTGTTGAAAGTATTTCCCACATAAAATGAATCTTTTACCACCACTGCCTTCTCGAAATAGCACTCATACATCGGAAGATCGGTTGCGTAAGTCATTGCGAAACTACCATCCAACTGATACATCCAATTTTCGACACGCATATAGTATTTCACGGAAGCCGTATCCCACAACGCCTGCGCGGCAAGACCGAACCTTCCGTTTTCGTAGGTATAGAGTTGGAAATATTCCGGAAGACGTACCTCCGGATGGTCTATATTTCCAGAGATAAAGCTCCTATCCCAGACGCCTTGCCACCAATGCCCGATTTCCTCGGACGTAAGACTGCCCGCGATTCCTATAATCTTCAGCGGAGCCTTTGAATAAAAGAACCGGAGTGCGATTGTTGGACAATTCGTACCATTAATATGTGGAGTGTTAGTTGGTGTAAGTTCTATCCAACAAGTGTCATAATACATATCCACCCAGTTGCTGTCCCAGTAATAATATCCGCCTACTCGTTCATCCAGCGGAATTACCGGGACATTCTGTGCCTGCATATTCCATGCGAAGGCAAATAAAAAAAGAATATTGACAATTTTTTTCAT
>JAZUFZ010000008.1:0-9125 GCA_045640985.1 Bacteroidales bacterium | reverse complement strand
GAAGCCATAAATGGCTTTAATAATGTAATAATCCGATTTTCGCAAACGGGTAATCAGGCTAATGTCACCATGCACAAACTTGACTACTCGGCCAATCTTTACCAAGGGACCTACACTTATTCTTCGGGAAATGGAACAATGGCGTTGGAGGATCGGGATTCGCATGAGCCTGCCTCTGCTACATTCTCCATCAACGGCAATACGTTGACATTAAAGATGAATGGTGCCTCCTACCCACTCGCCAAGCAGTAATCCCTTCAGAAAACCCTCACCTCCCCCAAGGGTGCCAGTCTCATACGCTGGCACCCTTCTCCCCCCATCAAAAATACAGAAAAATGATGCCTATATGAAGAAAAATGTGTAACTTTGCAACGTCTTTCAAAGCAAGAGCAGAGGCCAAGTTTCACTTGGACTATGCCGAGCGAATAAGACGTCTTGAGTGAAACTCAAAAACTGAAATTAGGCGCAAAGTGGCAACTGCTGGAGTGCTGAGTGGTTTGAACGTTTTCCTGCGCTCTGCGCCACACTCTGCCCCGCGCCGAGCCTCTCCACTGGAGAGTGCTCGCATATTCGATAAATGAGGCTGTAAAAGAAGTTAAATAACCTAAAAGGTGGAACAAAGGGTTAGCTCCACTTCGGTCGCTGGCCATAGCACTATGCCATCTTTAGGTCAAAAAATGAATTTATAGAACCCACCTTTATATACTTGATGGCAGTAAATGGTTCAATAATTGAGGGCAAAAGGCCAATCCTCGGAAGCAAAGTGGCGGGAATGGGGGGGAGGATCCTATTAATCCGAGTAAATCAGCGGAAATTTTCGCTGTTTAATACTGCCTCTGTCCGGCTGGTAACTCCCGGGTAACTCCCGGGTATCTCCCTGGTATCTCCCTGTCAGGACCGTCTGTGGGACAGAAAAAAGATACCAAAGCCAAGGCCTTACCGGGGAGGTATAACGTAGCAATGAGGAGCGTATGATAATCGTGACTATGATCTATGTATTAATGAAGCCCCAAACTTATTGGTAACTTTTACTGCAAACAAATATATAATTCCCTAAAAAAATCCTCATCATGAAGAGAATGATAATGATGCTGGCCCTGTTGCTTTCGGTTGCGGCAACGGCTCAGGAAACCGCCACAGAACATTGGCTCAAAGGTATAGTGAAAGACTTGAAGAGCGGCGAGCGCCAGCCGCTGGTGAACGCAGCCGTATATAAGCTGGAAGACAGTTCGTTTGTGCGAGGCGCCACCAGCGATATGGAGGGCCTGTTCAATATTCAGGGTATCCCCGAAGGCACCTATATGCTGCGGATCTCGTGTGTGGGCTATGAGGAATGGAACCGCAAGGTAACTGTGGACCGCGACAGGAATCTGGGCGAAGTCCTGCTGAACCCCAGCATCAGCCTTCAGACGGTGGAAATCGTGAGCGACAAGCCGCTCTTCAGCATGGACGGCGAAAAGCAGATATACAGCACCGAGGACGACCCCAGCATCCAGACTGGAACGGCCAGCGACGCCCTGCAGAACGCCCCCGGAATCGAGATCGACGCGGACGGCAACATCACGCTTCGCGGCTCCCAGAGCGTGGTGGTGTGGATCAACGACCGCCCCTCCCACATGGAGGGCGAAGCGCTGAAACAGTATATCAAGATGCTGCCCGCCAACAGTATATCCAAGATTGAGGTCATCTCCAACCCCTCGGCCCGCTACGGCGGCGGCACCCCCGTGGTGAACATCGTCACCAACAAGAAGATTGTCCGGAACGACTTCTTCAGCTTCGGCCTCAACGGAAGCACCAAGCCCGAACTCACCCCGTGGATATCGTATGTGTTCGCCAACGAGAAGGTCCACTTCAACATCTATGCCAACCTGGGCTACCAGCACTCCGCCTCAACCAGCACCGGCCACGACATCATATTGGACCCCAACGGCGACACCTCCCAGGTGAGCAGCTACGAAACCCAGCAGCTGTACAAGACGCTGAACAGCTACATCGGAGGCCATATCAGCTACACGATCGACAGCCTCAACAGCATAGGCAGCTGGTTCGGAGGCTATCCCGGCTGGAGCAGCCACTGGTCCGAATCCCAGACCTCCTGGATAGAATATCTTGGAGCCGGTGCGGGCGACTATTCCAACAGGCAGACAAACATCACCCCGATGAGACGTACTCCCAACGGAGGAGGCTATCTGGGCGCCTGGTACGAACACCTGTTTGACGACTCCACAGGCCACAAGCTGAACCTCAGCCTGAACGCAAGCGGTTACCGGACCCACCAGTTCTACCATTACGGCCGGGCCTACACCTTTATGCCCGAAAACGACATCCGCTATGTCGGCGAAAGCCTCTACGAAAATATAGATCTGGGCGTGGATGCCGACTACACGCTGCCTTTCGGCACCAAGGACACCGCCACCGGACAGTACCGGAACGAGCTGGAAGCGGGCATCGGCATCTCCCACAGCCACACCGGCAACCTGACCCTGTTCGACTTCGCCGAGACCGGAATCCTCTCCGGAAAGACCGACTCCCTACAGTGCGACAACACCAGCATCTCCGACGGAATGAGCCTCTATGCCACCTATCTGAGGCGTTTCGGAAGGCTGGCCGTGAAACTGGGCCTGAGGGGCAGCCTCGACAGCCAGCATCTGGACTACGCCCTGCGGCAGGAGTACAACGCCGACTCCGCCTTCTGGACGCTCACCCCCTCGCTGCACCTGAGCTACAGCACCAGGGACATGCACAGTTTCAGCTTCAGCTACACACGTCGCGTGAGCCAGCCCGGACTGGCACAGCTCACCCTCTACAAACAATACGGCATCGACAACTACGGCGACTGGGGCAACCCCGACCTGAGGCCCGCCTACAGCCAGAAGATGGAACTGAACTGGGACAAATATTTCATGAAATTCGGATCGGTAGGGGCACAGCTCTACTACACCAACAACACCGACCAGATCAGCGAACTGGCCAGCGTAACCTACAGCACCTTCTACGGCCACAACGTAAGCTACACCATGCCCATGAACATAGGCAGCTCGTGGTCGGGCGGACTCGACCTCAACGTTACCTACCGGCCCAGCGCCTTCGTGAACGTAAGATGCTACGCCACACTGCTCTACAACAACGAAGACTTCACCTTCAGAGGTCAGGAATACCACAACTCGCAATGGAGCTACCGGCTGAGACTCAACGCCTGGGCCAAGCTCTGGAAAAACTACCAGTTCTTCGTGAACGCATACCTCGGAAGCCCCACCAAAAGCATCTTCTCCACCACCGACACCTGGAAAGGGGTGGACATAGGAGCCAACGCCGACTTCTTCGAGCGCAAGCTGACCGTGAACCTCAACCTTCACGACATCTTCAACCTCAACAGCTGGAACACCAGCAACGACAACCCCTACCTCATCTCCTCCAGCAGCTGGCAGCCCAAGAGCCGCTACGTCACCCTCGGCATCACCCTCCGCTTCGGCAAGATGGAACTCGCCAACATGGCCCACGAAGGCCCCTCCCAGGGCGAAGGCCAGCAATAACCTGCAGCACCGCTTCTATTTGCTGTGTCTGCGTGTATTGGACTATATTATGGCGGACTATATCCGGGAAAATTGCGTTTCCCGGATTTTTTTATGGATTCCTTCGGGAGTACGATGTCAAGGCGGAGGGAAAAGGGGGGAGGCGGAGAGGAGTGCGGGCTTTGATGTCGCGGGCAGTGCGGACCGTCTCTGGGTTGTACGCGGTGCCGTCGGGACCTTCGAGGGCGGCACAGAGAGACATACTCATCCGGCGCTTGGAACGCGGGTGGAGATGCGGCTCCAGCAAGTCGATGAGGGCACCCAATTCCACGGTATCGAGGTGGCACCGCAGCGGTCGCGTAAGCGGCGCCCAGGTGGGATGCGCTCCGAGGAGGTTAGCGACCTCTTCGGGAAGACATTCGCTGAAGCAGCCCGCATTGATGAGGTCTGAAGCATAACGGTCAAGTGCCAGCACTACTTCTACAGGTAGGATGCATGTGGATTCCACGCGGGGATAGACATTCATTTTCGGGTTCCCCTCCACCGGATGAGGCTGGATAGCCCTGGTGTGTGGTTTCATTGTGTGAATCTTTTTTGTCTCAACCCATTCCCGGCTACGCTCTGCGCGACACCGGATTGCCCGTATCAGTCTTTCCAGCAGCGCATCAAGTTCCTCTGCAAATGCCACATCCACACATAGATAAGTCAATCGCTCAATGGTGTTTGCCTGAGCTTCGAGTGTCATCCCTTGAGTCATCATAATCTCCTGTATGGCGGTGATATTATATGGGTATTCCACATTTCCGAGGATCATCGTTTTCGGCGTATCCAGGTCAGTCGCGGAGGTCTTGAAATATGATATGTCGTGTGAATTAGACACTTATGTTTATCTGGCGTTTTTGGGTGAGTTTACAAAATTACATATTTTTACGCACAACCCACGCACAATTCACACACAGTTATCAACACTCCTCACTCATATACTGCACAACTTATTGATATGTGGTAGTTTAGTGTGTTGAAAAATTTTTCTCAGTAGCAAAATCCGTCCTACTTTTGCACTCGAAATCGCACGGAAAACACCCCCGGTTTCGAGCGCCCCTCGACATATTGCGTAAAGATTCAATTTCTCAAACACCCCCGACGGGGCACTACCCAAAGTCAAACCCTTTTTCAAACCATATAAACCTCAAAATATATGAAACTTACAAATTTACAGATCCGCCGGCTGAGCCATCTCAAGCCCGGCGAAAGAATCTCATGGGGCGAAGGCCTTACCATCGTATGCCGGAGTGCCGAACCCAGCCATTCCGGGCGCTGCTGCCAGTGCTGCGCGCTCCATTACATAGACTGCACCGAAGTCCCGTGCCTCAAAGGCCAGCCCACCGACCCCACCGGCCCCAGCGGCCTGCTCCTCCGCCCCACCGACGTCTTCTTCACCCTCCACCACAACTGTTAAATAATTTAAGCATCATCAAGGGGTCAGACCCTTTGATGATACCAGAATTTCGCGCCTGTTTTTCCGGATGGATTTTCTCAGAGCCCGCTGCTCCTCAAACTCTTCAGGATGAAGGTGATTCCAGATTGTGCGGTAACTAAGTGACGAAAGACGGCTCGCCAGACGGATGCTCGCACCCTGTTTTATCAGCTGTTCCAAGCAGAGGAGCTGGTCATCTTTAGAATACTGTTTGAAATACTCCACATTTTCGGCACCGCTCAGTTCCAGCAGCCGTTCCAAGGCCTCCCGGTCACTCATAGGCCCCATAAACGAATCCATGTCCATACATTTGTCGTCCACATCTTCGTTCACCCAGTCCACCAGCTCTTTGAAGCCGAACCGCTTGATCACCGCCTTCGTATTACACAGCCGGGTCATCAAAGGGTCAGACCCCTTGATGATACAATCGCCGGCGGTCAGGTACTCGTTCCAGGAGCTGTAGCGGTAGTCCTCCGGACGTGTGGCCTCCATGGCCTTTACCGGGTTGCGGTGGATGTAGCGCAAAAGCTGGTGGAAATACTCGGAATCCTCTACCGGTTCGCTCGCAAAACGCCCCTGGAACAGATGACCGACTCTGTCATATTTCCTATTGTATATCAATACATAACGGTCCTGTATCCTTTTCATCAGACTGCTGATGTCCAGCACCTTCTCCTGTAAAAGGATGTGGATATGGTTGTGGAGGATGCAGTAGGCGAAGTACACGCAGTTGTCCTCGCTTACGATAGTTCCGTCCAGTGCCCGTTCCACCTGAGCCTCGCGCATAGCTTTCAGCATTGACTCAAAGTCATTCTCATCCAGAAACACATTCTGCCGGTTTATGCCCCTCAGCATAACATGGTAAATGCCTGTAAATGATTTCTTTCTTGGTTTTCTTGCCATAGTATCCCGTTTTCTCGCATCATCAAGGGGTCTGACCCTTTGATGATACACATTCTGTAATTAAAACGCGGAAAATTGTAAAATATTGTGTAGAAGTACCTTTTTTATCACTTTACATCATCAAAGGGTCAGACCCCTTGATGATATGTAACCCCGTTTTTCGCAATAATATGCCTATATCATGATATAACTGTTAAATATTTTAAGTATCATCAAAGGGTCTGACCCCTTGATGATACGAACCTCAAAAAAAACTTAATCATTATGAGTACAAAAAAAAACAACACGAGCAACAATTCAAAAACCACCAACACCAACACCAGCAGCAACAACAATTCAAACAACAACGGAAACGGCTTCACCGGAATCACCGGAAACTCCGGAATCACCAACAACGCCAACAACGCTGGGAATGCAAGCTTGCGCTTGCAGGACTGCTGTGCAAGTTTCGCGGCGCTGGAGCCTGAGTTTCAGCAACTCAAGGAGGCTCGCGAGAAGTACCGCAACTCTATTCTGGAGAACCTCGACGCGTCGGCTTTCGACAACGGATGCAAGACCCTCCCGCTCCCTTGCGGCGTGGCTGTGAAGCGCGCTGTACGCCTCTCTTCCAGCCTCGACAGGGCTAAGGTGAACTCCGAGTGGCTCCGCCGCTTCCTCAACTCCGCCGGTGCCAGTGCGCTCGCCTTCACTATCGACCCCAGGGTGCTGGTCCACGATGATGAGACCGACCGCCTGCTCAATCAGGTGGGCTATCAGGAGAAGGTTACCTACGTCCACACTGTCCTCCTCGATGCGCTGAAGCGGGAAACGAAGTAAACGCGTAGTGGAACTAATCGCCTCATTCCCAACAGTATCTTAAATTCTGTGCAGGTGATGCAACATCTCTATACAACTTTCGTATAAGGGGCGGGTTTTATATCCCTTAGGGTTAAAAAACCCGTACTATTAGAAAATGTTACTTTTTTATCCTGCATCTCCTGCACACTTTTTCCAAAAACCTTAAATTCAGCAAATTATGTCAAAACCTAAAAATCTTTATCCTGCGCCCGTCCCTCAGGAGGGCTGCTCCGTTGTCCGGAATGTCTATAAATCCCTGCCTGAAACTGCCCCCTGGGAGCGTATTTATGCCCTTATCGCCCGCGACGAGACCATCAGGGAGAATACTGCCCAGAGCCGTGTGCTGCTCGCCCAGGGCGACGAAAAAGGGTACGCCCGCCGGAAAGCCGCTGTGGGTGCATTCATCCCCGCAGCCCTGTTCGAGGGGGGCCGCCGCCAGGAACACATTAAAAGCCTGACCGGTGTCGGCATGGTGGATTTCGACCATGTGCCCGCCGGACAGCTCGAAAGCCTCGCCGCCGCCGTCGCCTCCGACCCCCATACCCTCATGTCGTACCGCACCGCCTCGGGGAGCGGTCTCCGCGTGCTGTTCCGCTACACCTCGCAGCAGCCCACCGTCGCCTATATCGACGCCTGGAAATGGGGCAATGAGTATTACGCCATGGTCACGGGGCTGCCCTACGACGAAGCCACCAAGGACCCCACGCGCCTCTCGTTCTTCACCCACGACCCCGACGCCGTGCTGAACCCCGAGGCTGTCCCTTTCAGCATCGTAACCAATGAGGAGGTGAACCACGAACTCAGTGCCCTCCAGGAGTGCCCCGAACCCCTTCCGCAGGGGGAGATGTGCGCCGACCTCGCCCGCCGTATCGCGCAGGACCACATCCCCTATGTGGAGGGGCGCCGCCATGCCCACCTGCTTTACCGTGCCTTTCTGATGAACAGGATGGGGGTGGAGTCCGACGCCGTTGCCGCCGCCCTGGCTCCCGACTGTCCGCGCGGCGAGCGTGAGGCCCGCGACATCGCCCTGTGGGTGCGCGACCACGGCTCCACCGACTTCGGCACCTGGAAGGCGGAACGCTTCCGCCACGACCGCAAGCGGCCCACCCTCTCCCAGAAGGCCTCCGGCGAGCAGCCTGTAAGCAACGCCTCCGCCCGCTATGCCACCCCCGACGAGATCCGCGCCTATCTGACCTCCCGCGGCCTCATGCGCTACAATTCCCTCTCCGGCGACGTGGAGGTCTGGAGCGGGGAATGCCAGCGTTTCGAGCCGGTCAATGACCGCACCGTAAACAGCCTGTGGCACAGCTGCATCGCCGCCCTCGGCAAGTACGCCCGTCCGCAGGACTTCGACCGCGAGTTCAACTCCGACGCCCTGCCGGTGTTTGACCCCATCGCGGACTTCCTCGGGAGCCTGCCCCGGTGGGACGGCACGGACCACATCGGAGCCCTCGCCGCCCGCGTCCATACCACCGCCGGAGCGGAGCGGTTCGCCGGATGCTTCCGCAAATGGTTCGTCTCCATGGTAGCCTCGTGGCGCGACCCCAAGGTGCTCAACCAGAACATCCTCGTCTTCATCGGTGCCCAGGGCATCTACAAGAGTACCTTCTTCCGGAGCCTGCTGCCCCCCGCGCTGGAGCGCTACTTCCTCGCCAAGGGCAACTCCACCTACGTGAGCAAGGACGACAAGCTTGCCGTGTCGGGCTATGCCCTCATCGACTTTGAGGAGATCGACTCCATGAAGGATGCCGACCTCAACGCGCTGAAGGCTCTCGTCACCACCGAGATTATCTCCGAGCGCGCCGCCTACGCCCGCAACCGTGAGAAGCGCCCCCATATCGCCTCCTTCTGCGGCACGGGCAACAACAAGACTTTCCTTACCGACCTCACCGGCAACCGGCGCTGGCTTCCCTTTGAGGTGGAGCGCATCGAGAGCCCCTACGAGAACCCCATTGACTACCTCCAGCTCTATGCCCAGGCCCTGACCCTCATTGAGGAGGGCTTCCGCTACTGGTTCACCCGCGAGGAGGACCTGGAACTGGAGGCCTACAAGAACGAGTTTGCGGAGCCCTGTCTGGAAGCCGAACTGCTCGACAAGTACTTCCGCCGGCCTACCGAGTTCGAGTGCGGGAACTTCTACACCAACGCTGAGATCCTGGGGCGCTGCAGTGCCGACCTTCGCGGCCCCCTCTCGGCGCGGCGGATGGGGATGGCGCTCAAGCGTGCCGGCTACCCCCAGCGCGGGCATAAGGGTCGCCACGGCTATGTGCTTGTGGAACGCACCTACGAGGAGATCAACATCGAGCGCACCAACGCCGCCCTCGCCCTGAGAGAGGGGTGAGGGGAAAGTTCCAAAGTTTCAAGTTTCAAAGTTTCAAGGGGGCGGTTTTCCGGGG
>JAZUFZ010000007.1:0-10600 GCA_045640985.1 Bacteroidales bacterium | reverse complement strand
CCCGAGCAACATAAAAATCATAAATTTCTTCATAGTTCTGGATTTTTGGTTATCATTTAATTTATTTTCGTTCAATCCGTTAGCGCGGTTTATCCGCGGAAAGAGGCGAAAACTTGCGGTTGTTTTGATTTTGCAAAGATATATCTTATTTTCGGATTTTGCAAATTATCTGCCGACTTTTTGCAAATTTTTCATCCACTTTTCTCATCCGAAGATTCTGCCCTTGCCCGGAAGGTCTGTCCGGGAGGCTTTTTGTATTCCTTTTAACATGTCTCCAGGGGCTTGTATCTCAGGCTTTTCTCTGCGGTAAATCCCTCTTATCTTCTTTTTGTCTCCATATTATCTTCTTTTTATCTCCTTTTCTTAGAATAAGAGATAGAAAAAAGATAAAAAGAAGATAAAAAAAAGATAGAAGGGAGTTACCACAGAGATACCAGAACATTGGAAGCATAAAAAAAGTCACATACTGATGTAGTTATTTGAGGGTGACGGGCGTCTAATGAATATATGAAAATCCGTATTAAAATCTGTGAAAATAACAAACGGGGATTTCCTCCTCAAGCGGGAATGAGTGACGGACATTTATACAAAATCTGACAAAAAACCAAAATACATTATGTTAAAGATCGGGGCTTATTTGAATTTCATTATTGCGGCGGGACACATTGCCGCCTTGATCTTTCTGGATGCGGCTTTCCGCTACTATGGCATTGATGGGATAATGAATAGGATTGCGGAATATGGCGCGGCATTGCCTTACCTGATTACGATGGGTCTTGTCTGTGCCTTTATCGTATGCGGTTTGTACGCGCTTTCGGCCGATGGGCGCATCAGAAAGTTGCCATTGCTCTGGACCGGAATATTCTGTATCGCAGGCGTTTACCTGATGCGTGCAGTTTGGGGAATTGTGTCGATGGCAGCAAATGGAATCTGGGATTTCAAGGGAATATCCGCTATGGCTGCTGCCGGAATCATCGGATTGTGTTATCTGCTTGGCGGACTAAAGGCCCGTCGGGGCAATTAAGGATTCTTGAAAAAAATATGAGATTTTTGAAGAAAAAACTGTTTAATTCAAGAATTATTCGTATCTTTGCAATTCCATATTAAAGTATGAATAAATAATAAATATCGTATAAAACCATGAAACTAAAATCATTAACTTTAGCATTAATCCTCTTGATAGCCTCTGCTGGCGTATCACGGGCAGACGAAGGTATGTGGCTGCTGAACCTTATCGGAAAGAATTATTCCGACATGCAGAAAGCAGGATTCAAACTTACCCCTGAAGACATCTACAGCATCAACCAGTCCTGCATCAAGGACGCAATCGTGGGTCTCGGCAACGAGGGCAATCCTTTCTGGCATTTCTGCACGGGAGAGATCATCTCCAACGAAGGTCTTATGACCACAAACCACCACTGCGGTTTTGGCCAGTTGCAGCAGCATTCTTCTGTAGAACACGATTATCTCCGCGACGGATTCTGGGCCTACAGCAAAGACCAGGAACTGCCTAACCCAGGCTTGACGGCCTCGATACTGGTTCGCGTTGAGGATGTTACCTCTCAGGTAAAATCTTCCCTCAGCGATGCCATGAGCGAGGGCGACAGAGCCAAGGCCATCAAAAAAATATCTCAGGAAATAGCCGACAGAGCCAAGGCTGGCACAATCTACGATGCAAAAGTAATCTCGATGTTCGAAGGCAACCAGTTCTTCCTCTTCGTTCATCTGATTTACAAAGACGTGCGTCTCGTGGGTGCTCCTCCACAGTCGATGGGTAAATTCGGCGGCGATACCGACAACTGGTCCTGGCCACGCCATACCTGCGACTTCTCGATGTTCCGTATCTATACCGCCCCTGACGGCACTCCGGCTGCATACTCAAAGGACAACGTGCCTCTTACCCCTAAGCACTTTCTGCCGGTAAGCATCAAGGAGAAAAACAACGGCGACTTTGCAATGGTTCTCGGTTTCCCTGGAACTACCGACCACTATATCACCAGCTACGGTCTGAAAGAGACTATGGACGTGACCAACAAACTTCGCTACGAAATCCGCACCGTAAAAATCAATGTGCTCCGCGAAGAAATGGCATCCGCTCAGGATATCCGCATCAAATACGCCTCTAAATACGCCTCCTGCTCCAACTACTGGAAATACAGCAACGAACAGAACAAGGCCCTCAAGAACCTCAATACCATGCAGGTAAAGAAGGACATCGAATCCGAGTTTACCAAATGGGCAAAGAGTCACGACGCAAAATACGGACGCGCCCTCGGTCTGCTCGAAAAGAGCTATGCCGCACGTGAGGAATACGAAGAGGCAATGATGTACTTTACCGAAGGTCTCCTGTCTGGTCCGGAACTGCCCTGGAACAGCTGCAAACTGGGAAGCAGAATCCTGAATGCCCTCAATACCGAAAACGAAGAAGCTCGCAACCAGCAGCTTGAGGAAATCCGTGCCAACGCAGCTGAATTTTATAAAGACTACAACAAAGAAACTGAAATCAAACTTGAAGCCAAGATGTTTGAATATGTATTCAAGAACATCAAGGCCACTTATTGCCCGGACTTCCTCACCGATGCCGACAAGAAATTCAAATCAGACTTTGAGAAATATGTCCGCTTCAATATGTCCAAGAGCCTCTTTGCAGATCAGGAATCCTTCGAGAAGTTCCTCAACAAACCTAATGCAAAGGTACTTGAAAAAGACCCGATGTTTGTTATCGGCAGTCAGATTTACGACAAATATGTTGAAGTTTACCGCATGATTCCTCAGGAAATCAACGATCAGATTACCCGTGGAAACCGCGACTTCGTAGATGGTATTCTTCAGATCAACCAAGGCAAGAAACTTATGTCTCCTGATGCAAACTCAACCATCCGTCTGACCTACGGAAACGTGTTGGCATACAGCCCGAAAGATGCAGTTTCCTATAGCTACTATACTACCATGCAGGGCATCCTTGAAAAGGAAGATCCGAACAACTCTGAATTTATCGTGCCAGACCGCCTGAAATATCTCTACAACCAGAAAGATTTCGGCCAGTATGCTAATGCCAAGGGTGAGCTGGTTACCTGCTTCCTTACCAACAACGACATTACCGGCGGCAACTCAGGAAGTCCTGTAATTGATGCTAACGGCAACCTGATTGGTCTTGCATTCGACGGCAACGGCGAAGCCATGAGTGGCGACATCGATTTTGAAGAAAACCTCCAGCGTTGCATCTGCCTTGATACCAGATACATGCTTTGGGTAATCGACAAATATGCCGGCGCAAAGAACCTTATTGCAGAAATGAATATCGTGAAATAAAAGATTTCCGCTATGGATAAGAAAAGGGGCAACAAAAGTTGTCCCTTTTCTTTATTGCTGAAGTCCGATTGCTGGAGTCTCACCTAAAGGCTGGCCTATCCGATGTCGTTTTGCAGCTCTGCAGGAAATGAGATTCTGATTTTTTACGACATTTTGCGTATATTGCTGGTATTCAGCGGATAGCATCCGACATTCATCCGCCAAAAACCGACATTGTGTCGGTTTCCTGTCGGTTCAGACCTGGGAAAGCGGCCTCGGACTTCCGAAAGGAAAATCAAGTGATTTTTCAATTTCATCCGACAAAACCGACATTGATGTCGGATCTTGGCGGATGAATGTCGGATGATTCTCACTATATATCAATAAGATATCGAAAATGTCGTAAAAAACAGTTATTTTCATTTCCCGCCGGTACTGCATCAGATTTATTACGTTTTACGGGACCGATAATATTCACCTCTATTTCTCCAGCCTCTTGAAAAAAATTTGCTCGAATCAAAAATTATGCGTATTTTTGCATCGTCATCCAAGCGATTTCGGTTGACCGAGAAAGACGCATTTTTCGCCTTATTCCGTGAATGTGAATCTGGACAATGCCCCGCCCAGCGCGTGGTGGTGGTAAGATAATGCCACGCAGACGATATCAGCAACAGGAGAGTCGTCCCGATTGGGTCGGTTCTTTATCAAATGTGGACAGAAAATCTGCAGAAATTTTCGAGGCTTGATATCACCTTTCTTTGGCTGGTATCTCTGTGGTAGCTCCCTCTTCCTGCCGTCTGTGAGACAGCAAAACGATACCATAACTACGGCTTTACTGGGGAGAAGTTACGTAACAATGAGGGAGCGTATGACGATAATGACTATGATCTATGTATTTATGAAGGCCCCCGATTTATTTGCAACCTTTGCTGCCAACAAGTATATAATTCCCCAACAAGATCATTGAATTTCCTCGCAGGAAGTAACCCTTGGATTGCCACAATTGGGCAACGGTACATAAATGACTACCATATATTGCTTTCCTTCAGCACTTCTGCACAAGAACCGGTAATTCATTCCTGCCACAACCTGACGGCTGACTTTCAATGGAGTAAGTACATTCTTGCTATCATACTCATCCCAGGTCTGGGAAAACATATCACATTCTTCAGCAGTCGGTTTTTCATAATTTCCGTATGCTCCGACCTTTTGAGAATTTTGAGATTCAACATCTAAAGTAGTCTCCGCGATTTTATGACTGCAACCGCAAGTAAATACAAGCAATCCTGCAAGCAAAGATTTCATTAGAAAACGCATAATATTTCAAGTTAATTCTTTTCTCAACCCTTAAACTCTCTTTGACTCTTTGTCTCTTCGACTCTTTGACTCTTTGACTCTTTGACTCTTTTCCAGAAATATTTTTGTACTCCGACCGGGAATCGAACCCGGATCTACTCTTTAGGAGAGAGTTGTTCTATCCATTGAACTATCAGAGCAGTAAGTTATTACAATTTACGTTTAACTTCAATAATCTCGTATGCTTCGACGATATCGCCAACTTTTATATCGTTGAAATTCTCTATATTCAAGCCGCAATCCTGACCGCTGACAACTTCTTTGACATCGTCTTTGAATCGTTTGAGGCTGGCAAGTTTTCCTGTAAAGACCACAATACCGTCACGAATGATACGGACATTATGACTGCGATTAATCTTACCATCAAGACAGAGACATCCGGCAATAGTGCCCACCTTGGAAATCTTGAAAGTTTCCCGGATTTCGAGGTTGGCCACAATCTTTTCCTGTGTCTCTGGGGAAAGCATACCTTCGATAGCGTCCTTGAGTTCGTTAATGGCATCATAAATGATGCTGTAAAGACGGATATCAATCTGCTCGGTTTCAGCCATCTTACGAGCCTGCACAGAAGGACGAACCTGGAAGCCGATAATCACAGCATCTGAAGATTCTGCCAGAAGCACATCGCTTTCAGTAATCTGGCCTACAGCCTTGTGAATTACATTTACCTGAACCTCATCGGTACTCAACTTGAGCAACGAATCCGAAAGTGCCTCCACAGAGCCATCCACATCACCTTTGACAATCAGGTTCAGTTCCTTGAAGTTACCCAATGCAATTCGACGGCCAATCTCATCCAAAGTCATGTGGGTCTGGGTTCTAAGACCCTGTTCACGCTGGAGCTGGGTACGCTTGTTAGCAATATCCTTGGCTTCTTTTTCGTTCTCCATCACGTTGAATGTATCACCTGCCTGGCAAGCGCCATTCAAACCCAGAAGCAATACAGGCTGGGAAGGACCCGCCTCCATGACCTCCTGATTGCGCTCGTTATACATAGCTCTCACTCGGCCTGCTACGCTACCTGCCACGATAGGATCGCCCTTACGGATAGTTCCGTCCTCCACAAGGAGTTTGGCAACATATCCACGGCCTTTATCTAAGGAGCTTTCCAGAACCGTACCTTTTGCACGCTTCTTTGGATTGCCCTTGAGTTCCATAATATCAGCCTGAAGGATAACCTTTTCAAGAAGTTCCTCTACGTTAAGACCCTTCTTCGCGGAAATATCCTGACTCTGGTATTTACCACCCCATTCCTCAACCAAAAGGTTCATATTGGCAAGTTCTGTCTTGATTTTATCAGGATCAGCACCCGGGCGGTCAATCTTGTTGATTGCAAAAACAATAGGCACGCCTGCCGCCTGAGCATGGTTGATAGCTTCAACTGTCTGAGGCATCACCTTATCATCGGCTGCAATTACGATAATAGCAATATCGGTTACCTTGGCACCACGGGCACGCATAGCGGTAAACGCCTCATGTCCGGGAGTATCCAGGAACGTAATCTTGCGACCTTCTGCCGTAGTAACCTCGTATGCACCGATATGCTGGGTAATACCGCCGGCCTCTCCGGCAATCACGTTGGTTTTGCGGATATAGTCCAGCAAGGAGGTCTTACCATGGTCCACATGCCCCATAACGGTAATGATCGGGTTACGGGGTACAAGGTCTTCCGGACGGTCTTCTTCCTCAATCTTCTGGATAGTATCCACCACGTCGGCACTTGCGAAATTGATATCGAATCCAAATTCATCTGCAATCAACTTAATAGTCTCAGCATCGAGACGCTGGTTAATGCTGACAAATATTCCCACCGACATACAGGTAGAGATAATCTGCGTTACAGGAATATTCATCATAGTAGCCAGTTCGTTCGCGGTTACAAATTCTGTAACCTGGAGCGTCTTCTGGCTCTCCATCTCGCGCATCTGCTCCTCTTCTATTCTCTGATGAACTTTCTGACGTTTCTCGCGGTTATGTTTAGACTTCTGCGACTTCGCCATAGGGCTGAGCCGTGCAAGAGTCTCTCTCAGCTGCTTCTCGATTTCGGCATCGTCAATCTCCACCTTCTTTACTTCAGGTTTCTCTGCCTTCTTCTGTTTCTTCTTAGCCTTCGGATCTTTGTTAGCGTTGGCTTGCTGAGGATTGTTCTTTTCCTTGTTTTCTTTCGGGTCCTTGCCTTCGCCCTTCTCAGCGTTTGCGGTCTGCTCCTTGCGGATACGCTTACGCTTTTTCTTCTCACCATCTGACGGCTTCGGTTTCTCAAACTGGGTAAGGTCTATCTTCGACACCACCTTCGGGCCTTCAAGTTTCTTATATTGGGTTTCTATAAACTCAACCTCTTTCTCCACCTTAGGCGCAGGCTTGGGTTCCTCTACAGGCTGTGGCTTTGGTTCGGGAACCGGCTCTGGAGCTGGAGCAGGCTTAGCTTTATGGGCCTGCTTGGCAGCCTTCTTTTCTGCATTGGCGGCCTCACGCTCTTTCTCGCGCTCCTTCTTGCTCTTCTTGTCGGGGCGCACTCTCGTATTGATCGAGGAAAGGTCAATCTTATCTACAATATGGATTTCTGCATTGAAAGCATCACTTCCATCTTTAAGAGCAGGCACGCTGGCGCTTATCACCTGAGGTTCCGGTTTACGCTTTTCGGGTTTAGGAGCGGGCTCCGGTTCGGGGACCGGTTCGGGTTCTGAATCTGGCTCAGGTTCTTTCTCCACGGATGCCTTGGCAGAGGTATTGTAGTTCTTGATGATAACCTCTTCCTGGGGTTCCACCGCGGGAGCCTCATCACTTTCGGCAGAAATCACCACATTGCTACCTGATGCAATCTCTATACGGTCGGCATTTTCCTTCACTTCTCTCTCACTTGCGAATGCTTTTGCCAGCAGTTCGTATTGTTCGGGAGTAATACGTGTGTTAGGGTTCATCTCTACCTGATGCCCTTTCTTTGCCAGAAATTCCACCAAGCTGGTAATTCCAACGTTGAATTCCTTGGCTGCCTTGTTCAGTCTGATGTTTTTCGGTTCTTCTGCCATAATCACTCCTTTTCTTTTTTAATGAACATCACCCTTATTCTCGCGGGTGGGAGGTTCTTTCCCCTTCTGGGCATAGCCGCCTTCGGCGTTTCCCCCATGCCGGGGCCTCTTCTTTCGTTTCTGGTTTATTATTTCATACGGACTTCAGCGAGTTCTGAGGCATCCGCATATATTCGTCTTCAATCGCCTTGCCAGGCGCCCCTCATCAGTCCTCGAACTCGGCCTGCAGAATCTGCAGCACGTTGTCGATGGTCTCCTCCTCAAGGTCGGTACGGCTGATAAGGTCTTCTCTCGGGATTGAGAGCACACTCTTGGCGGTATCGCAGCCAATCTTGATCAGCTCATCAATAATCCACTGGTCAATCTCGTCGCTGAACTCGGTGAGTGCCACATCGTCAAGGTCTTCATCGGTATCGCGGTAAACCTCGATTTCATAGCCTGAGAGTTTGCTTGCCAGCTTGATATTGCAGCCACCTTTGCCGATAGCCAGCGACACCTGATCCGGAGCCATGTAAACCTCGGCGGTCTTAGCCTCTTCGTCAATCTTGATGGAGCTGATCTCTGCCGGACTCAGGGAGCGGCGGATCATCATATCGGGACGGGAGGTATAGTTGATCACGTCTATATTCTCGTTTCTCAGTTCCCGCACGATACCATGGATTCTTCCGCCCTTCACACCCACGCAGGAGCCTACCGGGTCGATTCGGTCATCGTATGACTCTACAGCCACCTTGGCACGTTCACCAGGCACGCGCACGATATTCTTTATAGTGATAAGGCCGTCATAAATCTCAGGAACCTCAGCCTCCAGCAGACGCTCCAGGAAGATAGGACTGGTTCGGGAAAGCACAATCACAGGATTGGTATTCCGCATCTCCACCTTCAGCACCACAGCGCGGATCGTATCTCCCTTACGGTAGTGGTCGCTCGGAATCTGCTCGCTTTTGGGAAGGGTAAGTTCAATCTTGTCCTCGTCCTGCACCAGAATCTCCTTATTCCATGGCTGATAAACCTCGCCCACGATGATTTCGCCCACCTTATCCTTGTATTTCTGGAATATAAGTGATTTCTCGTAATCCTGAATCTTGCCCACCAGATTCTGACGGATAGCCAGAATCTCTCTCCTTCCGAACTCCGTCATATAGATTGGCTCACTCAGTTCCTCTCCCACCTCAAAGTCTGATTCAATCTTGATAGCGTCGGAATATTCTATCTCGCGGAGTTCATCCTCCAGCGCGCCGTCCTCCACAATCACGCGGTTGCGGAATATCTCCAGGTCGCCCTTGTCGATATTCACGATGATATCAAAGTTATCATCGGAGCCATAGCGTTTTGCCAATGCTGCGCGGAACACCTCTTCCAAAATGTGCATCAACGTCTCACGGTCGATATTCTTAAATTCTTTGAACTCCGAGAAGGATTCAATCAAGTCTAACGTCTTCATATAATTAATACTTTATAATATTCATTTTACAACTATCGGCTCACCCCTGCTTCAGAACTTCACCATCACCTTTGTAGCCTTCACCTCTTCGTAGGCGAACTTCACCGGCTGAGGCTGCACCTTTTTCCTACCTGCCGGAGGCACAATCGTAAAGCCTTTTTCGTCTGCCTCCTCCAGTCTGCCTTCCAGCTTCTCTCCGTCCAGCGTGGTCACGCTCACCTCACGGCCCACATTCTTCCTGTACTGGCGGGGCATACGCAACGGACTGTCCACGCCGGCACTTGCCACATTCAGTTCATAATCCTCTTCCTCACGGTTCAGCTGGCTTTCTATCCAACGGCTCAACGCTATGCAGTCGTCAATCGTCACCCCGTTGTCGCCGTCCATATCCACAAAAATACGGTTATCCGGCGTAATCTTCAGCGTCACCAGGAACTTATCCTCGCTGTTTTTGAGGCCTTCTTCCACAATATTCAGCACTTTTACCTTGTCTATCATGGTCTTTATCTTTTCTCTAAGTGTTTATCCACCAATAGTTAAGAAAGAAGGGGACCTCTTGTCCCCTCTTTCATTTCATGCCACAAAGATACGAACTATTTTTGAATTACCAAATTTTTTTTCATTTATTATTCTCTTTTCCCCTCCCGGTCAATGGGTCACCATCAGTTTGCTGGTATAGATAATAGGTGCTGTGGCGGTCTGGAAATGCACCACATACATACCGTTGGGCCAGGGCGCAACGTTCAGATACACCTTCGGAGAATGGTGGTCATTGTCATACACCATCCTGCCCAGTTCATCCGTCACCCAAACCCGCACGATCTCCTCCTCCGACTCCACCGTCACACGGTCTCCCGCCGGATTAGGATACACCTTCGCCCCCTCGCTCTGCTCCGGATGCTCTGCATCCACCCAGTTCAAATCAACAATAGGCCACATCAGCATGGTCGCATAAGTATCACATTGCCAATGTGTTGTAAACCCCAGACTAATAAACCTCCAATGGATTTTTTCTTTCCATACGTTACATTCCGCTGGATATGCTATCGGATACGGTTTGAAATGATAGAAAAACTGCTTCGCCCCATCAACTAAATCATGCCCGTATAAATGTTCCGCATAACTACCTGCATTATAGCATGTCGCACCTATATAAAACGAATCCTCTACAAGAATGGCTGTATCTGAATATATCTCATAAATCGGATAATTTACCTCTCCATAAATATGGTCGTCTTCCCAACAATAGTTGTTCTGCGTAACATTCAATTTAAGACTATGACGGATAGTATCGTATGGATTACAATAACCCGCCCAACGCCGTATCAATCCTCCGCTATCATCCACCTCAAAAAGAAGTACGGAATCCTGAAAATACAAAGAATCTCCATAAAAAGGAGAATCAGAACTTGTACGCAGTTCTGTCACCGCTGCCATGCCTATGATATGCAACGGATGTGGTGTATATCGCTTTTCTAAG
>JAZUFZ010000006.1:0-22868 GCA_045640985.1 Bacteroidales bacterium | reverse complement strand
AATCATCAAAATAGTAATCGCCGTACTGTCCGCGCTCGCCGGAGCATTAGGCGCCACGTCGGCCCACGCTATGGGCTTGTTCTGACCCGGGTCCTTCCCTTCAAAGGCGCACTCCTTCTGTGCGCCTTTCTCCTGTTGTAGGAAAACCAATTTAAGCGTAATCATTATGAAAAACATTCCCCTATACCCGAAATATTCCCTGTACGCCTACCGGCAGATCAACGGCAGGCAGACCGAGGCGTTTACCCCTTACTGCAACGCGATACTGGTGAACGCCGGAGAGATAGAAGTGATGAAAGACCCCTGGTACAGACCCCGGAACGAGGTGTTTGTGGTGGTGCTTTCGTGGCAGGAGAACTTCAGGATGATATTCCCCGAAGATATGCCTGTGGTGTATGAAAAAGAGGCACGGCCAGGGAAAGGCCCGCTCGTGTTCAGATTCATGCACGAGAAGAATATGGTAAGATGCAGCCCGCTGGACGTGAACTATTTCCTGTCGGCGTATTAGCGCGGAGCAGGAGCCACGGAGCCGAAGCCGCGAAGCCGAGGGACAGCGGAGCGGGAGCCACGAAGCCGAGGGACAGCGCAGCGGGGAGGACAGCGGGAGGAGAGCGGCTATTTCATGGCAGAAGCCAGGCGCTGGAGCACCTCCTGGAGCAGGGAACGGGGACAGCCGATATTGAGCCGGAAGCAGTTTTCGTATGCCCTGCCGCCGAAAGCGGTTCCGTCGTTGAGGGCCACCCGTGCCACTTCGAGCATACGTCTGCGGGTCTCCCCGTGGGCGTAGCCGCAGCCGGAGAAGTCGAGCCAGGGCAGGAACGAGGCCTCCGGAAGCACAGCCTTGACCTGCGGCATCTCACACGCCAGAAAATCCCGCAGAAGTGCCACGTTGCCGTTGAGATAGGCCAGAAGCTGACGCAGCCATTCCTCGCCGTGGCGGAAAGCCGCCTCCGCCCCCACGAAGGCAAAGATGTTGCCGTTCGCCAGTTCGTAGCCGTCGAGATAGCCGTAGAGCCGCCTGCGCAACTCGGGATTGTGGATATAGCACACAGAACTGCCGAGACCCGCGATGTTGAAGGTCTTGCTCGGCGCTACGAAGGTGATGCTCTGTTCGAGGGCTTCGGGAGAGACGGTGGAGAACGAGGTATGGTGATAGCCCGGGAGGGTAAGGTCGGCGTGGATTTCGTCGGCAATCACCACGATATGGTGGCGGTGGCAGATGTCGGCGATGCGGCGGAGATCGGAAGGACTCCAGACGATGCCGCCGGGGTTGTGGGGATTGGAGAGGATCATCAGCCGGCAGCCCTCCGCCCGCCGTTCAAGGTCGGGGAAGTCGATTTCAAAACGGCCGTTCACGGTCTTCAACGGACTGCAGGAGAGTTGCCTGCCGTCGCTCAGCGGAAGGTTCAGGAAGGGAGGATAGACCGGGTTGAGCACGAGAATACGGTCGCCGCGCTGCGTGAGAGACTGGATCACGAACGCGATGCCCGCCACGATGCCGGGGATATAATGGATTTCCTCGCGGAGGGCGGAGATATGGTAATGATTCAGGAGCCAGGAAAGCATAGTCTCGTAATAGCTCTGGGAAGGAGCGGCATAGCCGAGCACCTCATGGGCGCAGCGCTCGCGGATGGCGTTCATCACGAAGTCGGGCGAACGGAAGTCCATATCCGCCACCCACATAGGTATCAGGTCGTTGGTGCCGAAATAAGGCTCCATCCCGTCGTGCTTCACACAATGGGTTCCCCTGCGGGGGATAATCTCGTCGAAATCGTATGTCATCCCTTACGCCCCCATGAATGAACCACAGGCTTTGCCGCCTGTTTCCAGCCGTTGATACCGGTATTGAGTTCCACTACGGTGAAACCCTTCTTTACAAGGACTTTGGCAGCCTCTTTGCTGCGACGGCCGCTACGGCAATAGACGGCGAGTTTAGCCCCTTTGGGGAGTTTGGCGCGGGAGAGGTAGTAATTGAAATTGCTGCCCCACTCGATATTGACCGCCCCTTCGATATGATCTTCCTCAAATTCCTTGGCGGTACGGACGTCCACGAGAATCACATTGGGCGAATGGATCTGTTCCTCAAAGTCTTCAACCTCAACGGTTACGAAGCCGGCGGGATTCTGTTTCTGGGCTTTTCCCTGTGGCGCGAAAAGCAACACAAAAGCGAAAAGAGAAAAAAACAATACTAATTTCTTCATCATAATACAATTTCCCCCTATAACGGAAATGTGTGGAATTTATTGTATCAGGCGGCCCCTAAAAATTCTTTTCGCGACACGGATGAGATTTTGATTGAACCGCGGGTAAGCGGGTAAAGTGGAATTGAACACGGATGAAACGGACTTTTTATTTTTTGAACACGAATAACACGAATATTTTTTTGCGCGGCTCGTTTTTTTTTTGAACACGAATCACACGAATTGCACGAATATTTATTTTTCCGCGCGGCTCCGCCCATTCGTGAGATTCGTGAGATTCGTGTTCTTTAATTAATTTCTCGCGACTCGTTTTTTTATTGAACACGAATCACACGAATTGCACGAATATTTATTTTTCCGCGTGGCTCCGCCTATTCGTGAGATTCGTGAAATTCGTGTTCTTAATATTTCGTGGCTCTGCCTTATTCGTGTTATTCGTGAGATTCGTGTTCTTTTATAATTGATTCGGCGGAAGAAAAAGCGGCAGACGGCCCTCCCAAACCGTCTGCCGCACCTTCGTGTGGTCTATAGAATGTGCTATTTCACTATGGTCTTCCAGAGGCCGTGGATGTTGCAGTATTCATATACCGCCACGGGTCTGCTGGCGCAATAGAAGATAGCCTTTGGGGCGTCGCCGGGATTGAGCCAGAGCGTCTGGATACCCTTTTCGGTTTCGAGTGAAATAAACTGGATGCTATGCTGTTCGGTCATAGGATGAGGGGTAGAGCCCACCTGGACCTCAAGCGTGCGGTCGTCGATTCTGGTAAGCATAGGAAGATGTTTCTCCATGCCCTCGTCCTCGGTGGCAGGGGAAAGCGTGTCCATAGGAGAGCCGCAGCAGAAGAGGCTCACACCCGAATCTACGAATTTTACTACTACATTGCCGCAATGTCTGCAGCGGAAGAATTTCAGTTCCATAATAATTGATTTTAGCTGTTGATTGAATAAGATTATGCCGTAGGGCCGGCTGCCTTTGATACGCCCGCGGGCGGGACTATGCTCCGGAGAGGAGCTGTTACGTCCGGATAAGCCTTTCGAGCGCGTGGCGGAGTTCACTCTTGGAGTAATATCCGATGAAGTTATGAGGGTCGGAATCGGGCGAGAAAAAGACCAGCGTAGGGATACCGCGCACATGGAAATCGCTGGCAAGTTCGCGTTCCTCGTCGATATTGACCTTGTAGAAATCCACCTTACCCTCATACTCTTCTGCCAGTTCTTCCCATATCAGGCTCAAGGCGCGGCAGGGAGAACACCAGGGGGCATAGAAATCCACTGCGGCGGGACGTGAGCCCTGAAACTCATGAGCGCCGGACGCATTGTCGTAGTTCATCACCATCTGGCGGAACTGTTCCTGGTTGATATGTCTGAGTGCCATAATGAAAACCTCCTTTCCAAAGGGTTAGAGCGAAGTTTTGAGTTCGTGTTCGATTTCGCTCTTGGGGAGCGGCTTGGTGCAGAAGAACCAATCGTAGCAATGGGTCTCTTCCTGCGGCTCTTCCATACGCTCCTTAGCCACGCCGCAGGAGCCCGGAGTGGGAAGAATCACATCATCACCCGGCTGCCAGTCGGCAGGAAGCGCCACTCCGAACTTGTCGGAAGTCTGGAGCCCCACCAGCACACGCTTGATCTCGTCGAAGTTGCGGCCGAGCGCCATGGGATAATACATGATGGCACGGATGACATCACGCGTATCAATAAAGAATACCGCCCTTACTGCCTGAGTGGTGCTTTCGCCGGGCTGGATCATGCCGTATTTACGGGCAACGTCCATGCGGATGTCCTCGATGAGCGGGAACAGCACTTCCACCCCTTTCATGCCACGATAGCTGATCCGTTCCCTGATGGTTCTCAGCCAGGCGATATGGCTGTAGAGCCCGTCAATAGAGAGCCCGACCAGCTGGCAGTTGAGGTTCTCAAACTCTTGAGCCCGATGGGCAAACATGATGAATTCCGAGGTGCATACGGGGGTAAAATCAGCCGGATGACTGAAAAGAATCTTCCACTTACCTTTGTAACCGGAAGGGAAATTGATTTCCCCCTGGGTGGTAAGTGCCCGGAACTCAGGAGCATGGTCGCCGATTCGAGGCATTGTGTAACTTTCAGAGGAGGCAGGTCTGCTGCAAGAGGGCAGCAGCGACATAGCGTCCCGGATCATTCCGACCAGACTTTGTTTCTGGTCTCTTTGTTCTGTGTCTTGCATGATTTTTTTGATTTTAGCTGTTGATTGAATAAATGAATTTACGGGAGGTCCTCAGGACAGAGGACCGGTCTCCCTTATCTTTTTGCCAGTTCCTGGTCCAGAAGATACAATCCCGAGACGTCTCCGGAGAACAACTGATGCTGAACTACAAGATGGCGTGCCTGATCCTCTTCCTCTGCCTGCTCCCTGACGAACCAGTCGAGAAACTCCATGGTCCGGTAATCGCGGAGACGGGAAGCCTCACCATATATATTATGGATCCGCGAGGTTACCGACTCCTCATGCGAAAGAGCCTCCATCAGGACATCCGAGATACAGGCGCAGTTGAGTTCGGGCTGTGCTATCAGTCTGAGCTCTACTTTCATCGACTCCTGCTGGAGATAGCAGATGATTTTCATGGCGTGGGACTTCTCCTCTTCCGCCTGTGCGCGGAACCAGTGGGCAAAGCCGTCAAGGCCACGATCGTTGAAATAATTACTCATCTCAAGATAGAGATAGGCGGAGAAGAACTCCTCATTGACTTGACCATTAAGCAGGTCTGCTACTTTTTTGTCTAACATGACTTTTTTGATTTAGTTTGTTTTTGGGGACCGGAGGGTCCTGTTGATTTTTGTTGTTTTCGGATTGGGGTTCTGTGCCCTTTTTCCGGCTGCAAAATTACGACGGTTCCAGAAACTGACAAAATCTAATTTTTCCAAGGGATTATTGATAAAATCGATTGAAAAAGTTTTTGTATTTGAAATAATATATGTATCTTTGCATTATGGACAGCAGACATCCGGAAATGTGGAATATGCTGTAGTTCAACCAACTGCATTAAAACAAACATAACAATTCAGGAGAAAAAATATGACACTACAACAATTGGAATATGTTCTGGCGGTAGAGAAATACCGTCATTTTGTGAGGGCAGCGGAGGCCTGTCAGATAACCCAATCGACGCTGAGTTCGATGATTCACAAGCTGGAGGAGGAACTGGATCTGGTGATTTTTGACCGTGCGGCACATCCGGTGAAGCCTACCCTGGCGGGAGAGGAATTCATCCGACAGGCGCGGGTGGTGATGTATCACGCCGACCAGCTGAAGGAACTTTCCATGGGGGAACGGCAACGCGTTTCGGGCACCATACGGGTGGGTGTAACCCCTACGGTTGCACCTTATATCATGCCGAAACTGTTCCGCTATATAGATGGAATCGAGAGCCTGAGCCTGGAGGCGTACGAACTGCACCGCGACCGGATTCTGAGAATGCTGAAACGGGCAGAACTGGATATGGCTATCATCTCGCTGCCCCAGAAGGATGACGATCTGCTGGAAATTCCGCTTTACCGGGAACAGCTGTACGCGTATGTGTCGCCGAAAGATGAATTGTATAAGGCACGGGAAATCAGCTGTACAAAGATGCCTTACGAGAAGTTGTGGGAGCTGAAGAACGAGGTGGGATTCCAGAAACAGGTGGCGGACTTCTGTGGGGAAGGGGTACTTCCTGTTACAGAACGGAAGTCGAGATACGAGTCGGGAAGCGTTACAACGCTGATTCATATTGTGAATGCGAACGATGGTTTTACTATCATTCCAGAGCTGCACATTCCGCTGCTGCGAGAGGAGTATCAGAAGCATATCCGCCCGCTGGTGGACCCCGTACCGGTGAGAGAGGTGGGACTGTTTGTGAGGAAAGACTATGTGCGGGAGGGCCTGCTGAATATCGTGGCGGAGGGCATCAAAGGGATTGTGCCGGAGTGGATGGTAGATGAGCGGCTGAGGAAGTTTGCGATAAGGCTGTGACGGGTGTCCTGCGGGTCGCATATTTGTGGGTGAGGCAGAATGGGAGAAATCATAAAAAAACTAAAATTTGAAATTTTTTTGTCCTGCGGGGTACTTATTTGAAAAAAAAGTTGTATATTTGCATTCATTTTTATGAAACGTTTGTGTAACCTAATTCTTTCAATATCATGAAGAAACTGTTTTTATTTGGTCTGCTGGCGCTGCTCGGTATGGGCATTGCCAGTGCGCAGGACACGAAAGTGGAACCTGTGAATGGTGCAAAAATTATTTTCAGCAGTCTGGAACACAACTACGGTACACTCCAGAAGGGTGGCAACGGGGACTGTGTGTTCGAGTTTGAAAACGGTGGTAACGAACCTCTGATTCTTTCGAGTGTGAGAGCATCCTGCGGCTGCACTACCCCAAGCTGGACAAAGGAACCTGTGATGCCAGGCCAGAAAGGTCAGATCAAGGTTCACTACAACACGAACAACGTGGGAGGCTTTACGAAGACCATTACGGTTCAGTCAAATGCAGTAGATAATCCCCGTATGGTGCTGAAGATTAAGGGTAACGTGCAGAAGCCGGAAGAAGCCAAAAACTGAAACTAAAACATTAAAAATACTATCATGCCACAAATTTCAAGGAAGGGAAATGAACTGCCGCAGTCGGCAATCAGAAAACTTGTGCCTTTTTCGGATGCAGCAAAGGAACGCGGCATCCATGTGTATCATCTGAATATCGGTCAGCCGGATATTGAGACCCCTAAGGGTGCGCTGAAGCGTCTGGCTGAAACAGAAATCGGTGTGCTTGCCTACAGCCATTCTGCAGGCAATATGAGCTACCGTAAAAAACTGTGTGAATACTATGAGCGTCACGACATCCACGTGACTCCCGACCAGATTATCGTAACTACGGGCGGTTCGGAAGCGCTGCAGTTTGCGTTTACCGTGTGTCTGAATCCTGGTGATGAGATACTGATTCCTGAACCCTACTATACGAACTACAATACGTTTGCAAAGCTGTGTGATGCTACGATCAAGACAATTCCTTCGGATATCCGGAGCGGTTTTGCATTGCCTCCGATTGAGGCTTTTGAAAAGGCTATCACTCCTAAGACCCGCGCAATTATGATCTGCAACCCGAACAACCCTACGGGTTATCTCTATACGAAAGAGGAACTGATGAAGGTGGCAGAGATCGTAAAACGTCACGACCTTTTCCTGTTTGCTGATGAGGTTTACCGTGAGTTCTGCTACGACGGCAAAGAGCATTTCAGCGTAATGCAGCTGGAAGGTCTGGAGAAGAACGTGGTGCTGTTTGACTCGGTATCAAAACGCTACAGCGCATGCGGAGCAAGAATCGGCTGCATGGTAACGCGCAACGAAGAGGTTTACAGTATCGCAATGCGTCTTGCCCAGGCTCGTCTGTCTCCTCCAAGCTTCGGTCAGATCTTCGGCGAGGCTGCAGTGGATACACCTCAGGAATATTTCGATGCTGTAGCTGCAGAATATGTGAGCCGCAGAGATGTGATTGTTGAGGGTATCAACAAGATTCCCGGCTGTTTCTGCCCCAATCCTACAGGTGCGTTCTACACTGTAGTAGATCTTCCGGTGGATGACGCAGATAAGTTCTGCCAGTGGTTGCTTACGGATTTCAACTACAACGGGGAGACGGTAATGATGGCTCCTGCTACGGGTTTCTATGTAAATCCTGAGGATGGCCGCCATCAGGCACGTATCACCTACTGTCTCTGCAAGGAGGACCTGCGTCATGCAGTGAAATGCCTTGAAGAGGCGCTGAAGGTTTATCCAGGAAGAATATAACCTTACCAAAAGACATAAATTAAAAACGGGACCTTGATGAGGTTCCGTTTTTTTGTTGTGAGGGCTCAGCGTCTTAGTTTCCGCAAGAGCAGGAGCAGCCATCCGAGGAAAATCCCGATGAGGTTGGCGAGGAGGTCGTTGATATCGAATCCCCGATAAGGGAGCAGATACTGAACACCTTCGGTGAGGAGAGCGACGGGAAGAGCCGAGAAAAGGAGCAGCAGAAATGCGGGAAAGTTTCTTTTGCGGAAAAAGTCAATGAGAAACCAAGTGCAGGGAACGAATACCGATGCGTGTACGAGATGGTCGGGACGGAGTCCGAGGATATAATTGGGCAATACAGATGCGAGCCCGTTGAGAGGAAGCCACATAAGAAGGAGCAGGAAGAGGAAATACCAGGGCCGCAAGATTCTGCGGTGAGGGGCTGTGAAGGGGCACAGAAGCAAGCGCTTGAAGGTGCCGCGCAGACGGGAGAAGCAGGAACGGATTTTCCAGGTACGGGAAGTGGTAGAAAGGGTATGCGTACGGAGCTTTACGGCGGTAAGGTGGGCTGATACCTGTGAGACAGGTACATATTCGGAGGTAAGGCAATTGTCGCCCCGGAAACGGCAGATGCCGTTCTTTATGGAGATGAGGCGGTGAAGTATGTGCCGGTCCTGCAAGCAGAAAAGATATACTTCGCCCGGTTTCAGAGGAGACGTAAGAGGCGAAAGCGTAACCCAGTGCCGGCGGTTGATGAGGGCGGGATGCATACTGCTACCCACAAGGAGTATAGTGGTGGATTCGCCCCGGAAGAGGCGGTCTTCAACTTCCTGGAATAATATTTCGTTAGGGATTATCAAGGGACCGGAAGTTAGGGATTGTTCATAGTTGTATTATAACTGAGCCAGGCGGCTGCTTCATCTGGGAGACATTCGAGGCGATAGACGGGGACAGTGGCAAGCATCTGTGAAAGTATCCGGGTATAGTGTTCGAGGAAATAATCTTCGCGTGAGAGGGCTGGAGGAAACGAGGGCTGGAGGGCGGAGAAGGACTGGAGTACGGGTAGCGGGGTAATCCTGTTATAAGGCGCCTGACGCAAACGCACGAAGGCGGCTACGGGAAACTGGAGGTTGTGGAAACAGGGAGTTTTCCCGCTCCAGGGGGATCCGCACACGAAGGTTTTTCCATTTTCAATTCTGAGAATGGGGCTGTCGTCGTTCAGGAGACGAGAGCGGGGAATATGCTTGAGCCAAAGTCGTGTATGGGTACTTTTACCTGTTCCGCTTTCTCCGAGAAAAAGTACCGCTTTTCCCTGGTTTACGATCACAGAAGAGTGGATGGGAACCCGCTGGCGGGTGGCTCCGTACATTCCAAATGCCATCCAGAGGAGGAACCGCAACAGGGAGGGATCGGAACAATGGGTAGCCTCAAAGAGGGAGGAGCCTTCTTCGTATGTCAGCAATACGGGGGAGCCTTCTGAGGGTTCCATTCGGAACCAGTAACGGCTGCAGGAATGTCCGAAACTACAGGAGACCTCCGTGTCGGAAAACTGGAAATCGTAGGTAGCGGGAGTGCTGGGGACAGTTTCGCCAAGTACTCCGAACCGGACTTCAAAATCGGGCTTCTGTGAAGCTGAAAGGAAGACGGGAAAACCCATGATATCCCTGAGGAGGTTTTCTTCCGTCGTGCCGGAAACCGAGAGTGTGAGTCCTGCTATGTTATAGAATAACGCCATTATCCACTAAAGTTTGGACCCACTTGCGGGCGTCCTCAAGGGCCACCTCGGGGGCAACTTCATAATTATCAAGCAGCACATTCTGGGCGTCCTCAAGGGTAAAATCCTTGTCATTGAGTTCATTCCACATAAGATAGGCGCTATCGTTGAAAGCCATTACTTTGGACATGGAACTGTCGTTCCGTCCCTGGATAAGGAGCACATGTTCGTTCACGATTGTGCGAACTTTGAATCGTTTATCTATTTTCATAATAATCTACAAATGTCTTATACAAAAGTTTCAATCCACCAGAGGTAGGATAATCGCCACTGAAATACCAGTCGCCCCGATGTTCCGGACAGGCTTTGTGAAGTCCTTCAAGAGACTGGAACACACACTCAACAGGGACCTCATCGGTAACAAGCTGGGAGATTTTCTGTGCGATCTCCTCTTCGGTAAAGGGGGCATAGATAGCCTTCACATAGTTCTCGGAACACTGTTCTTTGGGAAGGTCGGCGTGGAATTTGCACTGCTGATAAACCTCGTCAATGATGTGTGCAAGTCCCCGCTCCTCCAGGAGAGATATTGCAGCCTTGAAGGCGATGAAGTCCTGAAGGTTGGACATATCAATACCGTAGAAATCGGGATAACGGACCTGTGGTGAAGAACTTACGATGACGAGTTTTCTGGGATAGAGGCGTTCGAGAATTTTGACAATACTGTTCTTGAGAGTAGTTCCCCGAACGATGCTGTCATCAATCACGACAAGGTTGTCGGTATGATCTTCGATGATGCCGTAAGTTACATCATACACATGGGGGGCAATATCGTTGCGGGTGGAATCCTCGGTGATGAAGGTGCGGAGCTTCACGTCCTTAATGGCGACCTTCTCGGCGCGAAGCGTGAAGTTGAGGATTTCCTCAATCCGGTCGGGTGAGGCGTCGGACAGGGAGGCGATACGCTCAGCCTTCTCGTGGTTGAGTATCTGGTTGAGCCCTTGCACCATTCCATAGAACGCCACTTCGGCGGTGTTGGGAATGAAGGAGAACACGCTATGTTTCCAGTCGGAAGCGCAAGCTTTCGCTACAGCGGGAGCGAGATTGAAGCCCAGCTGTTTGCGTTCCTGATAGATATCACGATCGCTCCCACGTGAGAAATAGATGCGTTCAAATGAGCATTTGCTCAACTGAGGGCTGGGTGGCAAGATATCTACTATGCGTACCTGATTGCATTTATTTACGATAATAGCCTGCCCGGGCTGGAGTTCATGAACCTTTGCGGCCCGCACATTCATAACAGTTTGGATTACGGGGCGTTCGCTTGCCACAACTACGGATTCTTCGTCCTGAAAATAGAAGGCGGGCCGGATACCTTTGGTGTCCCTTACAGCGAACATTTCTCCGCTTCCAGTCATACCACAGATTACAAATCCACCGTCCCACATGGGCATACACCTCCGCAACACGTTAGCCATATCGATATGGTCTTCCACCTCGTAGCTGAGTGCAAGTCCTGTTTTTCCTGTGGTGGCAGCCTCCTGATAGCAACGGTCCACCTCACGGGTGAGTTCATGCCCTACATGCTGCATCAGCACGTAGGTATCTGCGGACATACGTGGAAACTGCCCTTTGGAAACGATATAATCAAAAAGTTCCTGTGAGTTGGCCATATTGAAATTTCCACAAAGAGCGAGGGTTTTGGTGCGATAGTTGTCGCGCCCTACGAAAGGGTGGAGATATTCCAATCCCTGGTGTCCTGTGGTGCTATAGCGAAGGTGTCCCATATACTGGTTGCCCTCCCACCCTATCTCGGTCTGGGTGTGGGCATATATATCATCCACAGCATCAGCGCCCTGTGCCCGATAGCGGGTAAGATACTCCTCACCCAACGGGGCTTCGGTATTGATGCAGGCCATACCGGCTCCGTCCTGCCCGCGGTTACGCTCCTTCTCCATGAGGAGATAGAGCTTATCAAGCCCATAGCGGGAAGTGCCATATTTTTTCCGGTAATAATCGAGCGGTTTGAGTAACCGCACCATTGCTATTCCACATTCATGCTTTAGAGGTTCCATCGTTTTGTGTATGTTTAAGGGCTGAATCAGCCTTTGATGATGATTTCGTCGGTGAATATCCAGCAAGGATTCCCAGTTGCGCGATGCCAGTCGGGTATCTGTGGCAACGGGGTAGCTACAATTTTCACATAACGACCTTTGGTATTGAGATTCTGTATCTTGAAGGTATGAATATCGGGTCTGGCGAGTTCTACAGGATTATTTCCCTTCTGAGACCCAAGCAACTTCCAGGATTTCCCATTGTTGGAGATGTAGAAATCCACCTGCTGGGGTACGAATATCCACGAGAGCGGGAGAAAGAAGAAATCAAGACTGATCTCTTGAACAGATTTCCGAGCCTTGAGGTCCACCACAGCTTCCATGGGAGTTCCGTAAAATCCAAGCCAGTTATAGTTATAGTTCAGGAGACCGCAAACTCCATCCGTAAGGCCCTGAGCACCTTTTGCATAATAACGGGAATCAGCGTCAGTTCTGAGACTTACTGGGCATTTATAGGCGAGATTATCACGGGAACTCTTACGGAGAAAGTTATCAATATCCGCCCGGAACTGCTCTGGAGACCGTCCCATTTCCACAAGACTTCCGACCCCGAAGCGTTCGCAGTCCTGAACAAAAGCATCAGCGCGATCCAGCATGGATTGTCTGATTGTACGGTCCGGATTGAAAAACGTGAGTTCCTCGGAGACTTCACTCATGGCCAGCTCAAGGATGGCATAATCGAAGGAGAGTTCGAGATAACGGAGACGGTCTTTCTCTTCGGGAGTACTGATATGGGTGCGCGCCTGGGCGAAGTACGACTGGTATTTCTTTATCTGATCAGGGGAGAGATATCCCTCAACTCCATTGATAGGATAGCCGTAGATGTCTAACCGCTGTCCTGATGCAATAAGGCTCTTGTGGCACTCCTGCAGTATTGCTTCCACTTCGGAGACCGCACCTCCGTAATACCCACTACAGAAATCATGAATAATACTATCTACATTCACATCAACATTCCACATCAACTTGTTGAGGAGATAGTTGCGGAGTTCCATCCATGCGGTCTTGTTGTCTGCTCCTGTTGCCTGTTCAAACATCATCCTCACCCCGTGATCATGGAAATACTGAAGATTAGGCTGAAGAATATGCAGGTTAGGAAATGGATTCATCATACTGCGGAACTGTACCACATAATCCCACATAAAGATGTTGTCTGTAATGGCGGACCAGTCCTCCATATCCTTGCGGAACGAAGCTTCTGAAGGAGCCGAGGCTACAGCTTCCTGACGGCCGCATTCTATACTGCAGAACATAATATTTACGTTACTGTCGGGACGCTGCGTCTGAGGAGCCGGTTGTGGAGCCCTGCGGGTGAACTGATAGCCCAACGTAGATATTGTCTTATCGGGAAAACGTTCAGCCACCTGATTGATAAAATGGATCAGTGTGCCAGAAGGGCCTCCATATAAGGAATCCAACTTACGGCACGCTTCGCAGGTACATACATTATAATTATCATTATTGGATACTGACCAGATGGTGGCTGATGGATTTTCATCCATCATTTCTGCCAGCCGGGCACACAGGGTATCCAGCACCTGAGGATTGGACAGACAAAGCTGTCCATCCTTTACACGCCTGCCGTTTATCTCGCTGAACCATTCGGGATGCGTATCAAAATAAATTTCTGTAGGAATAAGTTTCCGGAACGTATGTACAAACATACCCCAGTCTTTTTTCAAATCCTGCCGGTTGTGCATTCCGTGCCAATCGGCATATAACTGGCTATGATTAGGATAATAATACAGGACCTCCCGGTAGGCGAAACTCGGATTTACCACCTCATCCAACTGAGGCATCATCAGTTCATGATTGTGAGGGACATACAGTGCGGAGGGGGTGTAGAGTCGGAAACCCAGATGTTCCAGAAAATGATACACGCCATAAAGTACCGCCTTTCCCCTATTACCATAGATATAGAGATTTCCCCGGTCGGTAAACAGAAGATATCCGTCATCCTTCAGACTGTCAATATTCAGTATCTCAGCATCTGCCCAGCGGGTCTCTCCCAAGAATATAGCCTTTTGCCAAGCCTGATAATCATTCTCATGAATGATGGGAAGATTATGATGAAGGGCTTTCTGGAGATAGGACTGCAGTTCCTGAGCAGCTCTTAGTTCTATGCTGTCATGGTTTTCACGGAGTACGATGCTATAGTCCATCAGATTCTGGGCCTGACCAGACAACGATACCACCAACAATAATATATAGAATATTCTTTTCATAATTCACCTAACAATTCTTTTCTAATCATATCATCTCCCTCCGGATAATGAAGTCCCAGAGACCTGAGGTGCAGCAACTTCAAGGCGGCAAAGGGGCGGACCTTACGTTCTATCTCGGATAACGTTCCGGGAGCGTCTGTTGAGAAATAGATTCTCGCAAACACATCCCACACCTGAGCCATCTGGACTTTAGAAATATGGAACAACTCAAAAACCGGCTCTTCTCTCCAGCACTTGCAGACGAAATAGAGCATTCCAAGGTCGAACCAATGATTTCCCCATCTGAAATCGCCGAGATCTATCCAGAAATCCTTTCCATTCGCTGTGAGGATGTTTCCTATATGAAGGTCTCCGTGAATACAGGTATATTCCACCGGAACCTGATTCACGAACTCGTGCAACCTCTGTTTCTCGGATGCTGAATAATCCGTATTCTGATTGATGATTCTATGATAGAAGTCCACCTCAGATTCAAAATCATTCTGACTGCAGGGCGTATTGTGCAGTTCCTTGCACAGATATGCGAATCTTTCTGCGTATAGTGTCAGATCTTCGGGATTCTGGCTGATAGCCCTTGCAAAGGAGCGCTTACCCTCTACTCTTACAAATTCGGCGCCATATCGTTTCCCGTCCCACACCAGACGTCCTGCCAACGGGGTATTCAGTCCCAGGCTTCTCACATTGCGGGACTGACTGAGCTCCTGTTCAGGAACCGCTCTGTCCACACCTTCCCGATACATCTTCACCATCGTCTTTCCGTATCTGTAATTGTAGCTCACAGCATTATATCCCGCCCCACTTTCCTCATACTCCCGGATGTCTATCTGATGGGGGGCTGATATTTCTTTTCCGAACGTCTTTTCAAGCAGATCCATATATTCCCTGTAGGCTTCCGTTTCCGAGAGGTCTATCAACGCCCAGCCCAGTTCTCTGTAATACCATTCATAATCCGCTTTCCCATTGGGGGCATGAAAGCGGCTCCAGAAGGACTCCCCGCCTTGTTTGTAATCTCTATATACGGCTCGCAGATTTGAAAGTTTATCTCCTATCGCAACAACTTTGTCTTCCCATGCGGACCGGGCGAGCCTATCCATTACCCCACGCCGTCTTTCCCGCCATCCCAGCGTACTGTCAGAAGTATCGGAGACCACCAGACGGGAAACCCTCTCGCCAAAAATCTTTCTTATATCCTCTGTTGTAACGTCAGTATCCTCTACCGTGTCGTGCAGCACTGCAGCTGCGAGCATTTCCGGGTCGTTCGTAATGGTAGCCACAATTTCCATAGCCTCTAAGGGGTGAATTATATAAGGAAAACCTTTTCCCCTCCGCTCGGTTCCGGAATGAGCATCCACCGCAAACCTGATGGCGCTATCGACCAATGTAGTATCTAATGGGTTATTCATATCAGATTAATTTTCTGAGCCTGTACAAGAGTTCTTTGGGCTCTTTCCTTATTGGATTCCGAAACTCCACCTATAGCATTATAAAGGCGTTCCAGACCGTATGCTCCAAGACCTTTCTTCAGAATATATACCGTACAGAGGTTCTGCAGGCCTACCGATTGTGCCATAATATCCAGATCCGAACCTGACAGCTGATGTAAAGACAGCTGATAAGCCGGTTCTTCGTAAGTTTTCCTCAACCGTTCCACATCACCCAGAGTCTTAAAATCCAGAGCCAGCAACACATCAAGATACCGCATCATACTGTCCTTATAGACTTCTGCCTGATTTATGGTGGCTATCTTGTCTATGAGAGACTTGAAGGGATTCAGTTCCAGATAGCTCCTGAAGGTATCTCCGTCTAAAGGTACCTCATCAAAATTCCCGTCTGCCACCAGACGCTGTACGTTTCTTCTATAATCTGTAATCTCCTTACGGATACGGCTGAACTGTTCATCTGCAAGTTCCAGCATTCCCGCTATGCGGTTCATATTTCTCAGATATTCCGTGGGAATTTCTATCTCTGACTTATAACCTGTATCATGATGCATGCACGACCAGACATGCTGCAGCGCAGTTCTCATCTGGATTTCAAACCGGTATTCATTCATCCCGGGATAGTCCTTATCTGTATATACCGACTGGGGCAATCTGCATATATAATGTAGCGACATATACCCGAACTGATTCAGCTGCAGACTCTTCCGTTTATCTACCGATTCATTCCAATCCACCTCAAACACTTTCTCCATCAGAGCTGATACCTTATCCACATCATCAGAATAGATGGTTATCACCCGCACACCCAGAATGTCCGTCAGGTCTTGCAGAGAATGATACTTATACCCTTTCCGCTCCAGCTTCTCTGCCAGACTGGCCTCCGCCTTCACCCGCCCTTCTACTCCGGTTACATACACGCCGCCTTCCTTCAAGGTACGCCTGATGATATCCAGCACCACATCCTTCAGTTTCTCGAACATGGGGCGCTGCTCCTCATATTCCTCCATGATCATCTGACCGCTGAAATCCAGTCCGTAGTCTTTCATTATAATATAGTAATTATATTAGAAAACCCCGTGATATCAAATACCTCCTTTACCTGCGGGCGCATATTCCTCATCACCAGCTTTCCTTTCCGTCCCATCACGCTCTTCTGGAGCATCAGAAACATTCTCAAACCCTGACTTGACGTATATTCCATTCCGCTGCAGTCCATCTCTATATCAGGACTCTCCAATTTCATCAGCGGCTCAATATCCTTCTGAAACTGGTCTGCATTGGAAGTATCCAGACGCCCGTTAAGTACCACCATGGTCCTGCTTCCTGATTGTGTAATTGTTATTTCCATTGTATCTGTTTTTATAGTTTTACGCTCATCAGCGTAATATCATCATTCTGTTCATTTTCCATCGTATAGGATTTCAGGTGTTGCATGATTTTCTCCACCTGTTCCTTTGCGCTGGACTGTTTATATTCCGTATTGTTTACTGCCTCCAGCAGCCTTTCTTCGCCGAACTGCTGTCTGTCGCCCCGCTCTGCCTCTGTAACTCCGTCGGTATAGAGCAGCAGCGTGTCTCCCTTTCCTATGTGGCACGTCTCTTTCTCAAATCTGTATCCGTCCAGCACTCCTACTGCCACATTGGCTTTTTCCTTCAGATAATAAGCCTCTTCATCCTTCTTTGCCACCAATATGGGATTATGTCCCGCATTGCAGTATTCCAGCTCGCCGGTTTCCAGATCCAGCCGTCCCGCAAAGAGTGTCACGAACATCATACTGTCGTTTCCTTCCGAGATTGTATGGTTGATATGATACACTATTTCTTCAACTGCCATACCCATTCCTGCAAAGAACCGGAACGCCGCCTTGGTGATAGCCATTACCAGTGCGGCCGGCATGCCTTTCCCCGACACATCTCCTGCCGCAATATACAGCCTGCCGTCCTTCTCCATGAAATCATAGAAATCGCCTCCCACCTCTCTTGCCGGTTTCAGGAGCGCATATACCTCGTAGGGCTTTTCTTTCGGAAAGTCGTGGGGAACCATACCTAACTGGATATTCCGCGCCACGTTCAGCTCACTCTCAATCCGCTCATTCGCACGGGTGGTAGTCTGGAGTTCATCTATATACTGTTTGAGTGCCACCTGCATTGAGTCCATCGAATCATGCAGCGTCATCATCTCGCTGCAGTTAGCCACCTTCGGAAGTGCCACGTTGAAATCTCCTCTTGATATTTCCCTGGCGGAATCGGCAAAACGGCTCAACGGAGCCGAAAGCCTGCTGATCGTGCGGCGGCAGATAAGATAAATTCCTGTCAGTCCTGCCAATCCTACCACCAGCATGAACCAGTGCATCTGGCTGCAGCTTGCCAGAATCTCCTTATATTTGCACACCATAGCGGCAGACCAGCCGTTCTCCAACGGAGCATAGACCACGAAACTCAGACCCTCTGCACCCCGTGTCTGTACCATACCCCGCTCCCCTGCCAGCATCTTCCGCGTAGCCTCCAGGGCCCGCTTGTCCTTTACCTTCATGGCGTTGCTTATCACATCCTTCTGAAACATCACGCTGTCGCTCGCCACGGAAAGCAGCTTGCCCTCCCGGCTGGCAAGAATCATATAGGAGTTCCTGTACGGGGAGACCTCCCTCACGCGTGCCTCAATCCATTCCAGTCCGATATCGGCAGTTATCACCCCTATCATCCCGCCCGCGCTGTCGAGGATAGGATAGCTGTAGGTACACATCACCCTCCGCGCCCCCCCTTCATCAAAATAAGGCTCACTCCAATAAGCCTCCCTCTTCTCAAACGCACTCCTGTACCAGTCTTCGTTCATATAGTCGTGGTCGTTCAGATTCTTGCTCACGATATTTCCCTCCTCATCACGGTAGGAATAGGGGGCATCGGCCGCCTTGCCGTGATGCGCACCGGGAGCAAAGGCTATAGCGCACCCCACCAGATTTTCGTTGCATTCCACAGTCCTTCGGGTCACGTGATACAGAAACGCATCGTCATCCAGCCCGTCCGCCACCACCCATGAATTGCCCTTAGCCACCATTTCCACCACATACAGCGATTTTTCAATATCGCGGGTCACGCTTTCCAGCATATTTTCAGTCCCGCGCTGGGCCTCTTCGGCAATAAGGATATGGCTCATCGCCGTCACAATACCCATCGCCACCACGAATATCGCCGCCACGACAAGCACTACCTTACTGCTGATCAGCGATGCAAATGTTCTCTTCATTATTATTGGTTTTCGTTTTTTAGACTTTATAACCGGACCCTTTGTCTCTTTGACCCTTTGTCTCTTTGTCTCTTTGTCTCTTTGACCCTTTATCTCTTTGTCTATTTCAGGTTTTTCCGCATAGTAAGCACATTGCAACCCTCTTCATATTTATAATCCACGTCGTCCATCATCTGCTTGCACAGGAATATACCCAGTCCACCTATCTCACGTTCCTCAGCCCCGAGGGTAAGGTCCGGATCGGCAGCCTCTAACGGGTTGAACCTTACCCCGGCATCCCGCAGCACCACCTTCAGCACCAGCCCGTTGCTCTCCAGTTCCGTCCCAACTTCCATCCAGCCCACACCTCCTTCGTAGGCATAACGGCACACGTTCTCCACCGTCTCCTCTATACTGAGTCTCAGTTTGAATTGCAGACTGTCATCCTTAGGCATATCTGGAGAATCCATCAGATATTCTATGATTTCTGCACTCTTGTCCTTAATAGGATTATATCTCTTGCTATACATGATATTTGTATTTTGCTATTGTTTCATTAATTAATTCCATTCATCCGCCATTTTCCCGCGCGGCTCCCAGCCTTCCATCACCTTTACCCCCCCCGGCTGTCGGGCGATATCCCTCGGCATAACTCCCGGGTTTCCCTGGGGTATCGGGCTTTTGATCCACTCGAAGAGCTGCCTCCAATACAGTATATCCTCTCCCCTGTCGGTCCGGAAATCCAGCGTCCCCCCCGCTATCAGAGTATCTCCTTTGCCGCTTATATATGAGTTGCGGACCAGTTCGCTGCAATACTGAGCCTCATTTTCCGGATCAAAATCGCAGTCGTAAGGTCTGCCGCACAGTTTCTTCGCGTGCTCCACCCAAAGGGCTGCCTCCCCGTTGTCCTGAAGCCTTACCACATCAAGCCTCGGCAAAGACCCGTCCTTGAGCGTGAAGTCATGCAGGAACGTGTCTATCGGATGTCTATCGACTCCGTGAGCCAGCGTAGCGTCTATAATATAAAGCCCGTCATCCTCCACATCGGCTATAGCCACATGAATGTAATTCACTTCCGCTCCCGGCGCAATCGTCCCGGAGGCTGCCTCATTCGTCAGGTCATAATCCAACGGGAGTGCCACCAGTATCAGATCCCCGCGCTGCAGTTCCTCCTTCCCGCACACATTTATTCCGCCATCCTCGGCGCCTGTATGCTCCATCAATATGCTTACCCCTAATCCTATCAGCACACATCCGGCTAATATTCCTGGTATTTTCCCACCCAGTTTCGAGCCCCGTTTTCCAAGCCATACGCCCAGAAGCGTCACCAGGAACGTCAGACCTCCCGTCACTCCCACAATCAGCAACACCTCCCGGAAAGATTTTTCCAGTCCCAGACCTATTCCCACAGCAAAGGCATCTATCGACGTCGCAATTCCCAGAATCCACATCACGCCGAACCGGCTTGCGTCCATCCGGCCTTCTTCCTTCTCTCCGAAAGCATCATATATCATCTTGCCACCCACCAGCACCAGCAGTCCGAACGCCACCCAGTGGTCCAGACGCTCTATCGCACCTTTGAACCCCACGCCTGCCAGCGCACCCAGCAAAGGGAAAGCACTCTGACAGATTCCGAACACTACCGCCATCAGCAGACCCCGCCTGCAGGTCATACCGCCCGAAAGGGAACTTGCGGTACTCACCACCAGCGAATCCACACACAGCGCAACTGCTATCAGAAAAGCCTCTATCATCATCGGTATATATCTATAATTTCTCTTTGTCTCTTAAACCCTTAAACTCTTTGTCTCTTTGACCCTTGAACTCTTTGACCCTTTGACTCTTTGTCTCTTTCCTGTTTATTCACGTTTCTTTACCACCATCGAACCCACAACCGACCCCGTCAGTATTCCAAGAATCACTCCCAGCGAAGCCAGCGTGCTGATGTTCAGTCCGAAGAACTCATGTCCGATCATCTTCACGCCTATGAAGCACAGCAGCACTCCGAGTCCGTATTTCAGCAGCCAGAACCGGTCCGCCACGCCGCTCAGCAGGAAAAACAGCGACCGCAGTCCCATAATGGCAAAGATATTCGAGAAATAGACAATAAACGGGTCTCGCGTTACCGAGAACACCGCGGGGATGCTATCGACGGCAAACACGATATCGCTCCCCTCTACTACTATCAGCACCAGCATCAGGGGGGTGATACACCGCTTTCCTTCCTCCACACAGAAGAACTTTCCGCCCTCCATTCTGTGGCTTACCCGGAAATGGCGGCTCGCGAACCGCACCATCGGATGGTTCTCCGTATCGATTCGCTCATCGCCCTTGTCGCGGAACATCTTCACACCGCTCCATATCAGTATCACTCCAAAGAGCGCCAGCACCCATGAGAACCGTTCCACCACCGCTCCAAGGGCGAATATGAACACGAACCTCAGCACGATAGCGCCGAGAATGCCCCAGAACAGCACCCGATGATAATACTCCTTTCCCACCCCGAAACTCACAAAGATCATCATCATCACAAAGATAT
The DNA here is from genome assembly GCA_045640985.1 of Bacteroidales bacterium. Lineage (GTDB taxonomy): Bacteria > Bacteroidota > Bacteroidia > Bacteroidales > P3 > Colimorpha. Next base: position 1,642 of record JAZUFZ010000006.1, on the reverse strand, counting down.
TGTCAATCGAAAGGCTTTCCTCCAGAAAATAGCCCGCCAGATACTGGTTCGTCACCTCTCTGCGGTAGAGCTCCAGCGCATCGCCCCACGCCATATCGGGAGCCACCAGACCGTCCAGCCCCATGGCGTGCACATACGCCAGCAGATCCTCCATATTCGTGATGCCATGCACCCACTCCGCTCTCAGCCTCAGAAGCAGCGCCATTCCCAAGGCCATCACTACCCAAAATGCCGTCCACAAAGCCGCCTCTTTCATTTTTATCTCATGGTCTTTCTTGTGGAAAACGCCCAGGTCCATTGCCAACATCAAGACAATGAACACCATAAATCCGCCGAAAAATAAAAATCTGCCCATTTTTTCCTATTTAATAAAATGCAAAAATACAAAAAATATTTAATACCACAAAAAAATAATTAAAAATTCCACACATACAATCAGGCATAGCTATGCACTCCTGACACCTATCGGCATCGGGAGCGCATGAAATCTCTTTCTCCCTTGATAGCACATCTTAGGGAGGGGGGGGAGAGATGAGTTCTACTGCACCACGAGTTTCCGGGTTACCGTTCCGGCGGGAGTGGTGATAGTGACCACGTAGGGGCCTTTCTCCCAGGAGGATACATCCAGAACCGTCTGGGTAGCATCCACCTTGCGGCGCTCCACCAGCTGACCCGCGATATTGTGTACCTCTATACTCCTGATATTGAACGACGAGAACACCTGAACCCTGTCCGTTGCCGGATTCGGGCGCATCACCACATACTCCTCCAGCACCGTCTGCGGAACCTCCGCCACGTCACTCGTGTCGAATATCGGGAAAACTACCATCAGTGTATTTTGATGGAATTCCCAATGCCAGTTGGTATCGGCATAGTAATAGCCTGGGCTCACATAGAGGTCCGGATCTATACTGGTATGACGCCATTTTATCAATGGAAGCCACTCAAACGATAAATAAGGGTCATAATCGTACGTATAGTCCATGTGATTCACACGAAGAAAATGTGCGTAGGTGTAATAATGGTCCTGATGATGAGTAGAGGCATTATGATAATTGTTGTTGAAAGTACATCCCACATAAAATGAATCTTTTACCACTACTTCCTTCTCGAAATAGCACTCATACATCGGAAGGTTGGTCGTGTACCTCACAACGACACTGTCTTCAATCATAAATGACCTGTCCTCGATACGCATATAGTATTTCACGGAAGCCGTATCCCACAACGCCTGCGCGGCAAGGCCGAACCTTCCGTTTTCGTAGGTATAGAGCTGTAAATATTCCGGAAGACGTTCCTCCGGGTGGTCTATATTTCCGGGGATAAGACTCCGGTCCCAGACGCCTTGCCACCAATGTCCGATTTCCTCGGACGTAAGAGCACCCGCAATTCCTATAATCTTCAGCGGAGCCTTTGAATAGAAAAACCTAAGCCCGATTGTTGGGCAACTCGGCTCAGTGATATGCGGATTACCGCTGTAAACGAAAGATATCCTGCAAGAGTCATAATACATATCCACCCAGTTGCTGTCCCAGTAATAATATCCGCCTACTCGTTCATCCAGCGGAATTACCGGGACATTCTGTGCCTGCATATTCCATGCGAAGGCAAATAAAAAAAGAATATTGACAATTTTTTTCAT
>JAZUFZ010000005.1:0-8451 GCA_045640985.1 Bacteroidales bacterium | reverse complement strand
ATTATGAATATTTTCTATTACTTGCGAAAGAAGACTCTGGAATGAAAAAAGTAATGATATGGGGGTTATGTTTATGCTTATTATTGGGCAGTATCCCTATGACCGTTTATGCTGGAGAAACTGAAGCCGACCCGAATGATTCTATAGAGTCGGTTACTGCCCCTGAAACGGAAACTACACCGGAATCTGAAGCGGGTACATCGACAGATCCAGAATCCGGAGAAGCACCGGACTCGGAGTCATCATCAAACTCTAATGCAGGTACATCATCAGATCCTGCATCAAACCCCAACGAAGACACATCATCAGACCCTGAATCAACCCCTGACTCAGAAAATGAATCAGACCCTAATTCAGAGCCCGGGACCGATGATTTATCACAACAGAGAGTCGAAATAATTGTCAGTTACGACGCTGACGCATCTATTTATATAGGAGAAAAAGTAATATCCGGTTATTGGTCAAAGGAGGGATACTTATCCCAAGGTGACAATCAATTAACATCGGATGAAACAGCTGATTTAAAGATTACTTTTACACCTATTCAATCTGAAGATTCTATTCAGTCCGAAGATTTTATTCAATCTGAAGATTCTATCGAATCTGATACTCAAGATGATTTACAACAGAATACGGAAAGCCTTGTAACCGTAGTTCCTAATAGGGATGACGTGACTCTTTACGGTATACAGACTTATGAATTTGTGGAAGACGGAGTCACTTTTTCTATCGAATTAGTCGGAGAAGAGCAGCCATTAATGGCATATGCCGATCCGACCTTGGAGGAAGTACCGACAGGAGTGTATGGTTCGGGAAGTGCTTTGCTGAATCTGGACGACAACGATTGTCGATTCTACTGCGAATATTTCACCGCGGGCAATTATCAGACTGCAGGAATCAATCGCCAGACACACATCAATGTATTTGCCAAAGAAGGCGAGACCATACTGTTCGGTAGCAGTGTTGACAGCAGTAGGTTGGATGCCAATGACAAGCTGAAAAGCAGTCTCACAGGGGCTGATATAGTAATTATCCTTCCTGATGGCAGCAAACAGACCTTTGATGTCGTGAAGGATGGCGCCGGATACATCGGTAATTACAAGCAGGAACGCAACGGCCCGAGAATCAATACAGCGGATCAGGATGATGCAGATCGATATGTTCCTCTGGAATTTGTAGCTCCGGCGACAGGTGTCTATCAGTTTGAGTTCCATTCGGAAACAGGTAACAATACCTCTATCAATCCGGTGAGTGTTAAAACTACAGACGCGTGGACGCAGAATGCAATTTATGTTGCAGCATGGGACACAACAGTTGTCGGTGTGAATGACGCACAGACAGGATATGAAGTCAAGGAAGGCCGTACCTGGGCCAATTATCTGGCACTCAATTCAGGCGGCAACATGATTTCCTCTCTGCACTTGCATGTGTTGACACAAGACGGTTATATCTACAAGACAGACTTTAAAGAAATCATTCCGTGGGGCTTTATTTTCTTTGCTAACAACATGGGATTTACGACCACAGGCGCAACTCCCTACTCCATTTATCATTCTTTTTATGATAATGATAATAACTTGGAAAATATAAGCAACGAGGAAAACATCAATGTTCATCTGCCATACGCGGCTGATACGGATACGATGGAAACCTACAAGGTCTTCTTCGGCAGACCCAGTGATGATTTGGAATTGATTAACATCAGGACTAATCCGGAACCGTTAAAGAGAATTACGAACCTGTCATTTAGCGGTTCGGCTAAAAATATTTCGCGTTTCGGACAAGGTGGAGCGTTTACGTTCCAGTCAGAGAGTGCAACCTCTGTTACTATCACCATGGATTTGCGTGAAGCAATAACAGAGATAAAAAATAGTCCGGATGCTGACCCGTCTATCCTTAACTACAAGGGCAGCGGTGTAATTGAGTTGAGTGGTGCCGTAAAGCCGGGTGAGAATACTTTCTATTGGGATGGAAAAGACACAGACAATGAATATATCCCGATCGGCTTGTATCCGCAGAACAGCATCAAGGTTATGACGGAAGCCAAGGGTGGTGAGATACATTTCCCTATTATTGATATGGAAGGTCTGCGAGGCGGACTGACTATTGAGAGATTGAACGGAAATGATTTAACCGGCGCGACAAACGCGTATTACAATAACAATCCGTTGGCCTACGGAACAATTGAAGGACAGGGAGTGACTCCTGTACTGAATGGTAAATATTACACCTTGAGCAACGGTACAAAGTCTTATGACGGATCCAAGATTCGTTCCGGTAAGGAAATAGGCGGCATATTTGCCTTTGATAAATTGCCGAACGGCACTAAGATTTTACCTGAAAATATTTCTACATTAGTTCGTGATGATAAGGATTATCTCGCAAGAAGCAGATTCGGAGTGCCTTATTCACAGCTGACAAATGATCAAAAGACAGTTGTTGATGATGAGTACGATTTTGCTCCGACATACCATCATGAGCCTGTAGATTCTTCGCAGACATCAATGTTGATCTACAACTACAATTATGGCGGCGGAGGCAACCAGGCAGGTATCGACATTTGGTCATACTACTCGGAAGCTGTCGATGTTGTATCATTGGATTTTGCGGTCATCGACTCAAACAGTACAGGAAAAATCACAGGTACTGTTTTCTATGACAACAATATGGATACGCTGTATTCTCCGGGAGATGTATCAAGCGGAGATGTACCGATTAAGAATGTAAGGGTTCAGCTGATAAATGCAGACGGTTCACCGGTTCTGCATATGGAAAGCCTGCCGCAATTTGACGACGAGGGATTTTTCTTAAGAGACGAACATGGCCAGATTGTATATAAAGACACAGTCATAGATTTCGAAGCAGTAACAGATGGTAACGGTCTGTATGTATTTATCGGCGTGCCCTATGTTTCTGTAGACAGCAACAATCAGCCTACGAATGTCGGTAGTACGTATTATGTACATGTGCTGCTGACAGATGTACAGACGGAAGTATTAAAATACGCATCGACGACCAGTAACCTGGCGTTGAATCCTGCGGTTTCGGGATTCCTGAAAGCGGGTGTAAGCTCAATCGCAAGCTCGAGTGGCGCAGACGGAACGAAGGTCACGCTCACGAAGAGTACCGGCGACAACAACACAGAGGTATTCAATTCCAATTATGACCGCGATGCGAACAACAACACGGTATTTGATATCAGTAATTCACAATCGGTAACCTTGAGCAATCTGAGTCCGGAAATCGACGGAATCAAGACCGTCAGCTTCAAAAATATCGGTTATGTGACTACTGTACCGATTGAACACCAGAAGACATATCAGGTTGTTAAAAAATGGCAAGAGAATACGCATGTTTTGTCAGACGGAATCACAGTACAGCTGTGGATTTGGAATGACAATGAAATACAGCATAGCGGCGCTGGAACGGGACTTAACCGTCGAACCGGAACCTTGCTTGATACGCAGAAGCTCAGTGCCGCCAACGGTTGGACATATTCTTGGGAGCATCTGGATGATCGCTTGCAGTATTACGTGCTGGAATACTACACCAAGAAAAAAGACAACGGCGAGCTCATGTACAATGACCGTGGCGAAGAACGACTGGTATTAATCGGCGGAACGATGCCGTTCTATAATGATGAGCCTGCAAATAAGATATACGGATTTGAGGCAAATCTGGGTGATTACAAGGAACAGATATACATCAATGGTGAATATCGAGTTCCCGTGCAGTATTTCAATGACGGAGTCACTCATTACAACTCTATTACAGAGCGAGAGAGGCAGACGGTTGCAGATACCAATGCAAGACAGTATGATACAACCTACACTCTGACGAGGGCCTCTGACAGTAATATCAATGTAATTACGCTTACCAACAGCCAAAGCTACGATGAACGAGCCTATTATGTATGGCTTGATCATGAGGCGGAGCTTCCTGACTTTATTACCAAGACATACCTTGACCATCGAGTCGAGAATGGAGAGGATGTATACGAAAAGAAAACTCACTCCGTTACCTTGACGAAGGGAGATACATTAATCGAAGGCGACGAATATAATGTCAAAGGTTTGATTGTATCCTCTGTTGACTCGGCGGAAGGTAACTCTGAGGGTAATGCGACGACCGCCTTTCGATACAAAACTGATGGCAAGAATACAAGCGTTTATTTTACCGCTACAAATCACGGTAACTATATGTCCGGTACAGGCACCAGAACCTACAAAGTAGAGTATGTGGTGGATGGAAACGGAGTGCCGGTAGAGGTTCATTTGGGAGTCGGCGGTAAGATTGTTAATTCAGCCGGTACGGATATCAGCCTGATGGATTATCAGGTATTTACTTGGACCTTGACAATACATGTATATGATTTACAGCCGGACGGAACATTCCTGTATGATCACACAGACGGAACTCCTATCGTGCTACAGCAGGGATTACAGAGCAGCCAGGCACTGTTATGGACCATCATTCATGATGCAGACAATCCGGACAGTATCTCCTATATCAGCAACGATCCCAGAGACAGTGTAGAGAACGGAATTATCCAAAATGATACATACAAGGTTCCTTTATATAAATACGCTGTAGAGGATCATATGGCTTCTTGTGCAGATATAGTTGGTATTGCATACTCGCCAAACGGTATCGTAAATGATGAAGAAGCGGCGCAGCTAACCTATTGGGATACCAATGAGGCAATGAATCCTACAATACGCCATAGCGGTGATGACCTATATGGCGCAAGCGGTAACGGATACGCAGAGGCATTCGGAAAAGGCGGAACGCTGAGTGTGAATCTGAATACCACGAGACCGACCTTGATTAACAACGGTCAGGACCATTTGAACTATGCCACAATTTCATTTGAGCCAAACGGCGATTATGTGAAGAGTGGGGATATATTCTACTACAAGGTCGTTGTATTTAGTGAGGAGGTCGTATACAACTTCAGTTCATACGATGACATAGACGCTACCAAGGGCGTTGTGATGTATACCTACCTTCAGATAGAGCCTGAGGAATTTGAAGGTGAATTGCAGGTTACAAAGCAATTATCCGGTAATGCAGCTGACACGGAACAGTATTTCAAGGTAGATGTTACCTTTGAAGCTCCTGAGGGAAATGTCATTACCAAGCCGATTAAGTATTCGGGCGGATATTCATACGATTTGTATGAATATACAGCTATCGAGGAAATGATCATACCGGGTGGAATCAGTGGTTCGCATACGGTATCGGTATGGTTGAAGGGCGGTGATACGGTTACCTTCAGCGGTATACCGAGCGGTATCACGTACAAGGTAATAGAAAGCAATTATGCCGATTGGGGATACAGCTTACCGACCTATCGAAATACATCAATAGATGAACCGCAGGATCAAGTCAAAAACGGTATTCTATGGGGCCAAAACTATGCGGTAGGAAGTATCACGGATCTAAATGACCATGTCACTATTTACAACGTGAAAAATGCAGTACTTGATGTCGGCGTTATAGTGAACAATCGATATTACCGAATAATAATAGCTATATTGGGTGTGGCGACAGTCACATGGCTGGTAACCAAAAAGAGAAGAGGCAAAAGGAAAGGTGGTGATGAATTATGAAAAAGCAGATAAAAGACATGCCGGATAATTCATCATTAAGCCGGGAAGAACGTGAAATATATGAATGGCTGCAAAATACCACCTTTCAAAAAACTTTTTTCGGCGGCGTGGATGAAAGCGATGTATGGAAAAAAATCCAGGAGCTGAATCAAATGTACGAGAAAGCGTTGATTGTCGAGAGAAAACGATATGAAACGCTGCACAGAGCATACCAAGAGATGCTCAATCAGAGAGGAGGTTCGGATGAAGGAAGCTAAGCTGAGTCCTCTCAAACCACTGGCGGATGTGATTGTCGACAGGCGAATGAAGGCAAATCGATCCAAGGAAATCAGAAGGCTGATCGGAGATATCCTTCAGATGATTTTAATCTTCTCGATAGCGATGCTGGTTTTCCTGAAATTGTTTGATTTAGAAATCGTGAACGGCAATGGAATGTATCCGAGACTTGCGGATGGCGATATGGTTTTAGCCTTTCAAAGAGCGGATTATCAACGAAATGATGTGGTGTTTTATCAGAATGAAGGGATTTCGTACTGCGGGCGCGTGATAGCCAAAGCAGGAGACTCTGTATTGATTACGGAGGACGGAATTGTAATGGTCAATGGAACGCCGCAGACAGATGTGTTTGGCTTCAAGACATATTCGAATAATCTGTTTTGTGAGGAAACCACCGTTCCGAATGACAGCTATTTTATTCTGGGAGATTACCGAACGCAGACGATGGATAGCCGCAATTTCGGATGTATTGAGAAAAAAGATATTAAGTCAAAAGTTATTATGTTTATGAGACACAGAGGAATATAGTATGAAAAAACAATGGATAGCGATTTTAAGTGTAGTGCTGATGCTTTCGGTGTTTATGAACATTTCAATTAACGCTGTAGCAGATGAAGGCACAAATATTGCAGGATACAACACTACTGATAATGGCACTACAGATATGCCCACCTTTACATTTGTCAAAATATTTGAAATGTTGGGTGATGCAGTTAATGGTGATTTCCCTAATGAAGATTTCACCATTCATTTTATACCGTTTGATGTAATCGGACTTCCCTATGGTTCATCAACTACAATTGCAACTATGCCAACGATTGCTGATGTTCAGATTACCAACACAATGATTGAGGGTGAGACACTTGTACCTGTGTCTGATGACAAGTCTTACAAACAAATGCAGGTAGTCGTAACATTGCCTGCCTATACCGAGATTGGTGATTACTGGTATAGAGTATCAGAGTCTGTTTTGGATGAACATGGTGTGGCATACGATGTTGCAGGTGTTACACATGACCCCAACAATTATTATTTGCATGTACAGGTAGTCAAGGATCCGGGAAATAATAATAATCTTGCCAGACTTGTTACATTACATAAGCCCGATCCCAATAATCAGAACACCTATATCAATGCAAAAACTAATGGTGTGACTAATATTTATCGCAATGGAGACATTATCATTAAAAAGGTCGTAAATGGTACTGTGGCTGACGATGACCTACCATTTAGCGTCAAGGTTACAATGAGCAGTACTAAAGCAGTGAGCAGCGATATCACATATAAATTTTATGGCAAGGACAATGCGCAGGACGGACCTGCTGTTACAATTCCGCATGCTGATTGGATTCTTGATAATGGTGTTTATACATTGGAGCAGACCATCGAAATAACTGCCAACAAAAGGGTAGAAATCTATAATATACCCTATGGTGTGACCTATACCGTTCAGGAAGCGAATTACTCATCAAGCTATAAGGTACCGACCTACAATATTAACACTGAAGTAGGTGAAGAGGGCGATACCATTGTGAATGCACATTCTGCAAATTGGAATGACAAGTATGTCAGCGGTACGATTAGTGATTTGGAAGATACAATAACTATAATTAATACCACAGATGCAACGATTGACGTTGGTGTTATCATCGACAATATGCCTTATATAGCTATTATGATTTTTGCTATCGGTGCGATTGTAGCATTTGTTGCTATCAGACATAAAAAGAAGAAAGTTGATTAATCAATGCGGATTGTTTTAAAAGGTGTTTCAGTTTTCTTTGAGACTACTGCCATCATTGTATTGTCCTTATTGTTTTCTCTATCAGTATATGCAATAAGCGACAATAATCAGATATTTACTGATACGGAAACAACCCAAGAAATTATGCTGGAGATGAAGCCGGAAGTTGAGTATGCAAGTGCTCCGCCTAATTTCAGTGATTTGCATCAAATCAATGCAGATGTTTGCGGTTGGATTACTGTAGACGGAACCAATATTGACTACCCTGTTTTGCAGGGTAGCAGTAATCTGACATACCTCAACAAGGATGTTTTCGGTAATTTTTCGCTGGCAGGAAGTATTTTCTTAGATGCTGTGAATGATTATCAATTTAATAGCAGATTTTCGCTGATATACGGACATCATATGGATAACCATTTGATGTTTGGAGACTTGGATTTGTTCAAGGATTCGGATTTCTTTCAGCAGAACAGATATGCAACACTTCTAACTGTGAATGAATCGATAGACATGCAGGTGTTGGCGATTATGGAGACCGCTGACAGCACAGAGGAGATTTTCCATCCGACAATGTGGGATCAGGACATATCACCGTTGGTCACCTATATCAGGGACCATTCAATGTATGTTGACCAGACGGCTTATGAGCTGGCCGTTAACAATATCGATTCTTTACAAATAGTGGGATTGGCTACCTGTACAGATGGTGCTACAGGAAACAGAACTGTTTTGTTTTTGATTGCGAAGGGTAGCAGTGACCCGAAACCGAGCACTCCTGTCAATCCACCTGATGATCAGCCCAAGAAACCGACTGAAACG
>JAZUFZ010000004.1:0-77675 GCA_045640985.1 Bacteroidales bacterium | reverse complement strand
AAATTATGCGATTTTTGCACCTTTTAGAGCAGTATTTTGAGCCTATTTAAGCCCCTGTTGAGATTCATAATCTTGTGGACAGTTGGTTTGGTAATGTTGTATATTGTTGTAAATAAGCTTCTTAGTAGAAAAATTAAGTCGGATAAGTTCGGAAAAAATCTCAAATCTCAAATCTCAGTTAAAAAATAAAGGGTATTCAATTTCCTTCCTACCTTCTTTATTTATATTGTATATTATATATAACTATTTAATAATTAATAATATATATATTATATGTATAATATAATATAAAATAAAATATAGCAAATAGAGGAGTATGTATCCCATTTTTTTTAACTGAGATTTGAGATCGTTTTTGGTTTTATCTGCTTCTCTATGAGGCTGTTGAGTATTCCCATCAATCACAGCTCTCCCGCAAATGGCGTATAATTGGCGTATAATTCCGCGTAGTTGAGATGGAGATCTTGACTTAGAGCTGCGGGAAACCGTTGGCACAACACAATTCGGAATTTCCGAAATTCTGCTGATAAGTAATTTCGTGGTATGGCCGTGGTATCTCTCTGGTATCTCCCTGGTAAGGCCGTGTTTTTTCCGTGTGTGGCACGGCGGAGGAGCGGAGATATGCCAACCTCACCCGCTTCCTACTACGAAGCCATGACAACGAAGAAAGTGAGCGCGTCAGCTTCCTTTGTTTCTGGAATAATTTTTATGTTACTCCACCCAACGGTTAATATAATGCCGGTGGTTACATTTGTAGCTCACATCTGTGAAGAATGATGCAAAGATATGTGGATATGTTACTGCGTGGGGTCGTTTACCGGCGGGCGAGGGGGGTGGTGTGGTGGAATTTAAGATAAAGCCCGACGAGGAGGTCGAGGTTATGGTATTCTATATCGTAGAAGAGCTGTGTTTCGAGCTGGAACTGAAATTGGGGTTTCTTCTGGGTGAGGTAGGCTCCGAAGGTAATCATACGGCGTGAGGGGTCAAAGGCATCCGGCCGGTACATGGATACTGACTGGAAGAGATAATCCCCCAGCGGGGCTTCCCATTGGTGTCCTCGCCAGAAGCCGAGGGTTGAAACCAGACTCCAATTGTTTTTTGTGCTGAGCGGAGTTGTGAGTGTTATTTGTGGGTGGATTCCCCAGCCGTCCTGGTAGTGGGTGCTGCGGATGCCGTCCAGGGGATTCTGAAAGAAATAAATGGGCAGTTTTATGAGAATGGTATCGCTTGGTGCGAGTGTATGCCGTAGGTTGAGGGAAACCATCTGGTTGTATATGGTTTCGATGATGGTATCCAAGGTGGTGAGTTCTCCTCCGTGGTGTCGGACAAGGTAGGCGCCTTGCAGGAAGAGCTGATTGTCCGTATGGCTGTGGAATAGGGTCAGCTGGTGAACCGTTCCAGCATTGAAGATTTCCTGATCTTCGGTCCAAGGAACAAGAAAATGTTCCCAGTCGAGCCAGGTTTCTGACTGCCATCTTTTGAGACCTGTAGTGAGCCGGAAGCCTCCTTCGGTAGGTGTAGTAAACCAGCGTTCGGAGGATATAAGGGGACTTTCAAGATGGTGGCTTGAAGTGGAAAAACTGCCGATAGCAAGGCTTATCCAGGGTGTGGGCCTGTATTGGATGGAGAGCGTTGGCGCCCATTGATAGATGCCATGAACTCCAGCAATGCAGTTGAGCATAATGCCGGCTTGAATGGTAAATTGCGAATCGGGCTGGTAGAGGAGGGTTGGAGTGAGCCGGAATCCGGGATAGGTGGAGCCGGTGCAGAAGGGTGAGAGATATTCGGCATCACGGAAATAGGTGGTGGCGTCGATATCAAGGAGTGCACCATTGGTGGTGGTTGAAGAACTGGGCGTTGTGTCGGAATTGATTGCTGTACATGTCAAAGTATGAGACTGGGCATGCTGGAGGCAGCATAACCCAGTCATAAGCAGGATAAGGAATTTCCGTATTGCCGTAGTCATTCTTCGGGATTCCGTAATAGTGTATGTTATTCGAGTGCCTTGAGTATGGCTTCTTCGATAGCAGGACCGCGCAGGTCGCGTCCGAGGATGGTTCCGTCCTGTCCGATGAGAATAATCTGTGGGATAGCGTTGAAACCGTAGAGGGTTGATGCTGTGGCGCTGGTGTCAATCAGCTGGGGATAGGTGATGCCTAAAGCTTCAACGGCTTCAGCATGGGCGGGAATCTTGTCCCATACATCAACACCGATAATGACGATGCCTTTGGACTGGTATTTGTTGTAGAGTTTGATGAGATTCTCCTGAATTTCCTGTTTGCAGGGACGGCACCAGCTTGCCCAGAAATCAATTACGGCAATCTTGCCGTTGATAAGGCTGCTGAGACTTGTGGTTTCTCCGGTAGCGAAATCAATGCCTTGGAAATCTACAAAATGATTGCCGGCAGAGGTCGCCTTGAGGTTCTCCATGCGGGTAATGTAATTGGCAATAGGCTTGTAGTTTCTTACCACTGGAGTGGCTTCGAGAAGCGCGCTGTCGATCTGTTCTTCAGTAAGTAGATTAACCTCAATCATCTCATTCATAAGGAAAGCGCCCATTTTGTTATCTTTGTTTTCGTTATACAGATTTGGGAGATATTTTTCCTCATAGATTCTGAGTTGCTCCTGAATATCCGTTATCTGGTCGGTAAGTGTGGCGATTTCATCATTCTCATCTCCGGAATTTGCGGCAGCCATATATTGGTTTGCGAGGTCGTTAAGTTTCAGATTGTAACTATTCAGTTCGTCGCTGTTCTTGTAGCTGTTGTACTGGTCGTTATGTGGCGTACCTTCGAGATGATCCACCTCGGCGATAGAAATGCTGATGGTTCCAGGTTCAAGAACGCAGTTGGAACGGTAGATGGGTTCCTGGGTTTCGCCATCCCGGATATAGATGATTGCCATGGTAAGCGTGTCAATCTTGCCTTGGAAGGTGAACTGACCATTGGCAGTGGTGGTTGCACTGAGGCTGTCGCCTTCGGTGGTATAAAGAAGTGCTATAGATCCGTCGTCCACTGGGGATTCACCATTGATGGTGTAGGTATTTTTGTTGCAGCTTCCCAGGAAGACCAGAAGCATTAAGGAAATAAATGTAAGATGTTTCATGATTTTGATTTTTTTGTTATCGTTTTCGTTATTTTTAATCAAAGAAATTCCAGTTGATGCCGAAGAATAGTCCTAACCGGTTGGCGGGATAGTGTGGCAGGAGAAAATAATTGGGGTGGGATTCTATAAGACTGTTGAGGTGTCCAGCCTTGAAGTATATGGAGGCATGTTTCACCTGAAGGTTGATGAAGGCATCCGCCATAATATAGTTTCCGATAGGAATTTCGTCCTGCTGGTAGAATACTCCTAAGGTTGGATCGTAGGAATTGGCATAGAATACTGTGTGATACCTGACGTCAAATCCAATCTGAGCCCGCAGGGCTTTGCTGAAAAGTTCCAGATCGGCATACAGTGAGTTTTTTGAAGCCCAGAGCGGTACCTTGAGAAATTCCTCATCGGTGGAATACTGCAGCAGCTGCTGCATATCCAGGTGGAACCAGCCCCAATGTTTCCGGTAGATTAATCTTGCCTGATAGAGCCAGGACTGACCCGAACTCTGGCATGGCATGATATTTCCGTCTTCCTGTCGCAGTACGACAAAGTTGGAAATCTGGTTGGCTATCAAGTCAATGTTCAGGCTGTCGTTGTGGATAAATGATGCCTGAAATTTAGTTGTCGTTTCTGGTTGGAGCACTGGGAGATTGTTCGTTTCTGCCAGATTCTGGTAGAGAAAATCAACAAGTCGGGTTTGATGACAAACCTCGAACAGCAGGGCGTTTTTGTTGAGAGAATCGAGTGGAATTCTATAATTGAGCAGATAACGGTTTCCGTATTGTCCAAGCATTTGGGCATGAGCAAGGATTGTACCGATGCGGGAGTGATACTCCAGTTGTCCTGTAGGTCCGAAATAATGATACCAGTTCCAAGAGGAAATGAAATCCAATATCCGTAAGTCAGAGAAGCCAATAGTGACTTTCAGGGGATTATGCCATATATAATCCGGATAGGCGTCATTTGTCCAGAATACCGAAGACGAAAGCTGGTTCCATCGGGTGGAATCTATGAATTTTCTGGTTTCAGTATTCCATTGGAGGTTCACCCCGAATACGCCGGTATTGATTATCTTTGGAGCATTGGGCAGAATGGTATCATATATCTTAATAGTGTCAAATTTGGTGGAATCTACAATGTTGATGGCTAAAGAGTCATGTTCAATCAATTTATATACTTGCTGAACAGTATTGTAGGATTGATGTACGAAATAGGTAGTACCTTTAGAAAGTGAACTGCCGGATGTGAGATTGACCGGGATACCAGAGCGGGTCGCATCGGGTTTGTTTCTTACGTAGTCATCATCTGTGATGCCTCCGTTTTCGGACAAGGCTTCTTTTTGCCAGATGATGCCCCCCTGCAGTTGGTAGCGTGAGTCTCTGGAATAGTAATTGGTGGTAAAGTCCAGATAGTGGTTTTTAACGCCGGAGTTTGCATATACGCCTTCAGAGCGGATAAGATGATAATCAAAAGCAAAGTTCCAGCGTTCGTTGATGTTCTGGCTGTGTGTGAGATATACATGATTGTCCTTTTTCAGAGAACCGGCAAAGCCGAGGAGTGTAAAAGGTTTGTGGACCTGGTAGAATTTGACGGAGCCTGGTGTTTTGCGGTAGCAGTAGTTTGTAATAGGCCGTAACTGTGGACCGAACGTTTCATCTTGAGTATAGAAGATGGGTTGGTTGGATTGACCTGCAATACCTTTGTTCAGGTAGTAGTTGCCATTGATGGCATCTATAGGGTCGGCATATTGAGCGTTGGAAGGGTTGAATGAAAGTTGCTGTATGTCCAGTATCTTGACCGCAAGAGGCGAATAGTGGAACATGTATATACTTTGAATCAGAACAGAGTCGGGGATATCTTCATGATGTTCGATGCCCTTTTGTGTGAGGTTATCCTCCGTAGAGTCTGCCGGAGTATCCGGATTCTGGTTCTGATTCTGTTGGGATGTGGCATTTGTTCTGGTATTTCTATTGGTGGGCATTCCGATGGATCCCGGACCGGTATTGCCGGGTTTTCCAATAGGACGCTGTGCGAAGGCTAAGCCTCCGCAAAACAGCAATACCAGAAGAATAACTAAGCGTCTCACTTGTTGAGGAAACGTTCTACATCCATGGCAGCGGTACAGCCTTTTCCAGCGGCTACAATTGCCTGACGATAGTTAGGGTCGCATACATCTCCAGCGGCAAACACGCCGGGAATATTGGTTGCACTGGAGGGGTTCTGTACCTTTATGTATCCAGCCTCGTTGAGCTCAATCTGTCCGTCAAGGAAGTCGGTATTAGGTTGATGTCCGATAGCTACAAAGAAACCGGCAATGTCTATTCTGTGAACTTCACCGGTAGCGGTATTCTTGATATCAGCACCGATAACGCCATCAAGGTCTGTTCCAATAATCTCTTGGGTGGTAGAGTTCCACAGAACTTCAATCTTAGGATTAGAGATTACCTTATGCTGCATGGCTTTGGAAGCGCGGAGCTGGTCGCGGCGGACGATAAGATATACTTTCTTGCAAAGGGTACTGAGATAGCAGGCTTCTTCGCATGCTGTGTCTCCACCACCCACAACGGCAACCTCTAAACCTTTGTAGAAGAATCCGTCGCATGTTGCGCAGGCAGATACTCCCTGACCATAATATTTTTTCTCGCTTTCCAGTCCGAGCCAGCGTGCTGAGGCTCCAGTGGCTATGATGACGGCTTCGGCTTCAATCGTATTGTTGTTGTCGTCGGTTGCAATGAACGGGCGTTTCGACAAGTCTATCTTTTCGATAGTGCCTCTGCGGATGTCTGCACCGAAACGAGCGGCTTGTTTCCGGAGATCTTCCATCATGAGTTTTCCACTGATGCCTTCCGGATAGCCTGGAAAGTTTTCAATTTCTGTAGTGATGGTAAGCTGACCACCCGGCTGGCGTCCTTCATAAATAATAGGGTGAAGATCTGCGCGACCTGTATAAATGCCAGCAGTATAACCAGCAGGACCTGAACCGATAATTAAACAACGAGTATGTTCCATAATATTCTGTATTAAATTTTATTTGCTTGATTTTTCTTTTTCAGTAGTGCAAAGTAGAGGGTAAATCCCAATCCCAGCACGATAATGATTAATTGTTGAGAACTCCACAAGACCCACCCACAGGCGTTTCCCGTAGCAAGTGAAATTCCGTACAAGGCTAATGCCTTTTGAAACAGCGTCGGATAAGCTCCGATGCCTCCTTGAGAAATCACCATTCCAACAGATCCAAAGAGGTATGCCACAAAAGCGGCCTTGAATCCTAAACCGTATGTTTCAGGGAAGGCTTGGAATATAATCAATCCGCCCAGAATGTAGCAGAGGTATATGATGATGCTGTATATTATGAATTTTGCGATGTCGCGTTTGGGAAGATATATGATACTCTTGATGCCTTCTACGCAGCCGACTAAAAGACTGTCGATTTTTGCGAAGAGTCTATGTCGGATAAGGCGTTTACGGAATTTCAGGTATAGTAATATGCAACCGATACCGATGATAATGATTGCAGCCAGGAATGCAATTGTGGTACCGGAATTACCGAATTTTTCCGCAATGCCCTCGCCGAACCACAGTTTCATGTCTGAAAACATCACTAAAAAACCGATGAGAATAATCACGAAATAGGCTGCTACGTCAATAAAACGTTCGGTCAGCATAGTTCCAAGTGATTTCTCAATGGGAATATCATCACTCGTGGTCAGAACCGCACATCTCAATACTTCACCCAGTCTCGGGAACGCAAGGTTGGCGAGATACGCCACTAATACGGCTCCAAAGGTATTTCGTAGTTTCGGAACTTTTCCCAGTGGTCTGTAGAGCAGTTGCCATCGGAGCGCTCTGACGAATAATGCCATGGAACTTACCGTCATGGCTATTGCAACCCATCCATAGTCAGCATTGACTACTGCAGACCAGATTGCTTGTTTTGTATCGCTGTCAAGTTTCAGCAGGAACCAATAGACAAAGAACAGGCCAATGCCCAGAAATATGACAAATTTGATTATATTGCCAGCCTTTTGGTTCATATAGTGGGCTTATCGCAGTTTGTTGTCTTTGGGAAAGATAACGGTAGGCGTGTGTTGTTTTGCCTCTTCGAAGTCCATCATCGCGTAGGAGGCGATAATGAGCAGATCTCCGATATGGGCTTTATGGGCAGCAGCACCGTTGATTCCGATTACACCACTTCCGCGTTCGCCTTTGATAACGTATGTGCTGAAACGTTCCCCGTTGGTGATATTGTAAATATCAACTTTTTCGTTCTCAATCATGTTTGCGGCTTCAACCATATCTGCATCAATGGTGATGCTTCCGATATAGTCAAGGTCAGCTTCGGTGACGGTAACTCTGTGAATTTTTGATTTTAATACTTGTACAAGCATGTCTGTTGTTTTTGCAATGATAAGATTATCGAATGTTTTGTGAGTGTTTGGCTATCTTACAAGAATCCAGTAGAGGAGGAGACACGCTATAAAAGTATAAAGCAATATCTTCCCACCGGAAACAGGTTTCAAGTAGTCGGAATCCTCAATGTCAAACCGGCGTTTGATTTTAATGGTTGAATGGTTTCTCAGGTCCACCTTTGTTGGCTCAATCAGTTCCCCGTTGCTGTCGAACCTGGGCTGATAGTTGAATTTCGGCATTTCACGCTTCCTGAACAGGTCAGAAAGCGTCATTTTAGAACTCTTACGACGCTCTTCCCGGTCGAAATTACGGACTTTCGACTGAAAATATTCCAGATTTTTATCATCAGTTTCGCTGGCCTGTGCTTCTTTTTCTATATTTTCCGCTTGGGAAGAAGCTTTCTTCTCGTTATATTTCTGCTTCAAAGCCTCCCATTTTTCCTTCTCGGGATCGTAGAATCGAGGCTCATAATGAAACTGGCGAGGTTTTGGGGTGTAAAACATGGGCATGGCTATTCCTCCGAAATGATATTATCCATAGGTACATCAAAGGGCTCGGTAGGTATGGAATCAAGCACCTGAAAGTTAAAGGCGACTCCCACTTTATAGGCGTTAGGGGTACTTTTGAGCATCCGGTCATAGAAGCCTCTGCCACGGCCCATACGGTTGTTCTGTCTGTCAAAAGCGACACCAGGAACGATAATCATGTCGATTTTCTCAAGGGTCGTATAAGCCTCACCGCAAGGCTCACCAATACCGAACTGCTCTCCGGATTTCATACAGTCCATTCCCGTAAACTGGCGTAGTATCAGGTCGTCTCCATCCACACAAGGAAGGAGTATCTGTTTCTTCTGGTACCATTCCCTGACAAAGTCCTGTGTCTGGACCTCATCTTCCATAGACCAATAAAGCAATACGGTATCAGCCGCGATAAATTCCGGCATTTCCTCTACCTGTCTCATGATGGCGAGAGAACGCTGGAGTTTCTCACAAAAAGGGACGGCTTTTTTCGCCGCCCTGATCTGCCGCCGGAGTTCTTGCTTATCCATGATTAGAAAGGAAGATCGTTGTCGGTATCGTTCATACCGTCAGCTGCGGGCACTCCTGCAAATGGCTGCGTCGGTTGTGGAGCCGTCTGTGCTGCCTCTGGGGTATATCCGGTTGCTGCTGGTGGCATTGCAGTTGCTGCGGGTTGTACTCTGATGCAACGCAAGTCTGTGTACCAACGATTGTTGTACTCTCTGGATTCTGCGCTGAATGTAACAGTAACCAAAGTGTTGAGAGGAATACATTTTACCATTGCCAGTCGGTCTTCACCGAATGTGATAAATGCAACCTGACGGGGAAAATCTCCCTCAGTTTCAATAACAAAACCACCTTTTACCCAAGGACCGCGTGCACCTTCTCCGCGCACTTCATCAAGATTTCTGATCAGTTTTCCAGTAATATCCATTTTTGATTATTTTTATCGTTTACTAATTTTTTCAAAGTATATCAGCAGGACCGCCATCAATGCCCCCATAGCTCCCAGAATGCACCAGAATGCAGTTACATTTGATGTGAACGGGAAATCCACATTCATACCGAACAGACTCGTAACCACAGTCAAAGGAAGCATGATTGTGCTGAAATAAGTCAGCACCTTCATGATATCGTTGGTCTTGTTAGCCTGCAGGGAATCAAATGTTTTGGAAAGACCCTCAATCAATTCGCCATAGTCTTCAATAGAGTCGAACATCTTCTGGTATTGGTCCAGAATATTGCCCCAGTAGTCTTCCATATCCAGTTCATCCGGATTGACAAAACCTTTGATACCACCGCTTTCAAACATGTGCAGCAGTCGCAGCTGAGGCTTGAAGGTCGTGTTCAGCAGAATGATATTCCTTCTCGTAATGGAAATCAACTCAATGATGCTCCGCGCCTTCTTGTTGAAAATGTCATAGTTGATAAGGTCCACCTCCGCGCCAACGCGCATAATCAGAGTATAGGTCTCAATCATCAGACGGTCAAGAATGTGATAAAGCAGCAAATCGCTGCTCGACATCTTCTCCTGAGCATCCTCATCGTTGTTCTTCAAATCCTCCTCGATTTCATCAAACAGCTTCTTCACAACCCAGTGAGACTTGCCTATCGTGATAATGTAATTTTTTCCCCAGAAGATTTTAACCTCGCGGATACGGATGAACTTATTGCCTTTGTCGAAATAAGGAAAATGCAGAATCAGGAAATAGTAGTCATCATATTCGTCAATCTTCGGACGCTGGTTCACACCGCGGCAGTCCTCAATATCCAAAGGGTGGAAGTCATATTCATCCAACAGATATTTATAGTCATCCTCGCTTGGATTTGTAATATGTTGCCATTTCAAGGACTGGTATTGAATAGTCTCTATCATGGATTCCCTCCCTTCTTGTTTTGCTTGATCAAGGCGTGTGCTATGATTCTACATTGGTGTTTACTATGAACTTTTCAAATTGCAAAAGTACAACTTTTTTTTGATATGTAAAAGAATTTTTATCAACAATTGAAAAATGAGATTCTAACTGCTGAAAAATCAAGTCATTTATCTTTTTATTATATATGTTTTTTGCCTTTGCCGTAGATGTCAGTATTCCAAAACAGCCAGTCAAAATGCAGGAATTTGGCCGTTACGGAATATTCCGCCATTGCAGCCCAGAATTATCAGGTAAAGCCATCGTCGATCAACGACCAATCCGGAAAACGTCAGGATTTCGCCTTCAATCCCGTCCAATATACCCATCCAAACCGAAGCATATTACGTCCGTATTTTTTTTCGTGTTTCTCCCGGGTATCTCCCTAGTATCTCCCAGGTATCTCCCTAGTATCTCCCAGTAAAGCCCATTGCCAGGACAAGGAAACCCCGGCCCCACATCATCGTCAGCAGAGGTTCATTCCGCACATACTCGCTTCCATTCAGAAATAATAGAATACCTGAAAGCGGATGATTCCGTTCCTTCCAGGCTATTTCAAATGAGTGTAAAAAGGCTCGGTAATGGTTCTATACCAGTTGCTGTAGGTTTTGTCCTCTTCCCGGATGGAATACTCATGGAAGGCAATTGGACCTTTTGATTTTGAAAATGCGAATATCGTACGTTTTGCCGTTGCTGACGGCGTATTGTGTATGTCGATTTTCATATATGCGAAAAGTCCGAATACCTCAGCAATGGATTGGATTTCAGAGGCTTCCTGTGCAGGAATTATTACCCAGAACTCACCATCCGGTGACATCAGTCTGGCCGAATGATGAAGCAGGTCATGAAAAGAAAGTGTATCGGTATGGCGGGCGAGATTTCGTTGCTCTTTTGGAGTCTTGAGTGAATTTACGAAGTAAGGCGGATTGCTGACAATCAAATCATAACCGTCTTCGTGAAAATCTTGTACCCGTTCCTGGATACATGTGATTTGGTGGTGGAATCTTGAGTTGGCTATATTGTTCAATGCGCACTCCACAGAAGCCTTGTCAATGTCAATTCCTGTAACAGTACAATTGAATCTTTGGGCCATCATCATGGCAATGATGCCACAGCCGGTACCTATGTCGAGAATCTTCGTTGGCGTTTTCTTTGGGGAAGCAAGTACCCCGAGCACAACTGCATCGGTTCCGACTTTCATTGTGCAGCCTTCATCTTCGATATCAAACTGTTTGAAATGAAACATTTGTGTATTGCTTTGTTCGCTTTAGTGCCCTCACTGGCGGATTCAGCTTGGCTTATATATCAATCAAAAAATAAAAAGGCCGCAATAGGTGCGGCCTTTTATTTGAAAAAGTGTCAATTACTTTCTTTCACCTTTACGAGCGGTGTAGAAAATCTTGAAGGCGCCGGAATTACGCAATTCCTGCTTGATGTCGCTTACGAGACCCATCTTTACCTCTTGGTCAGCCTTGATGGCGGTGGTGATGAAAGGACGGTCTGCTTCATCGCGGGCTTCCTTCTCGAGTTCTACGAAGGTTGGAATGTCAGACACTTCAGCAATCTGGTCGTTGAGCTGGATACGTGGCTCGGTACCGTATTTTGACTGTTGGTCAGGAATAGGCACACCGACGTTGATGTAACTTACCAGACTCTTCTTTTCCAGTTTGCTGACTTCGCTGGCTTGAGGAACCGAGATCTTCACGAACAAAGTGCTTTCGCGCATGGTGGTAATCACCATGAAGAAGAACAAGAGCATGAAGATAATGTCGGACATGGAACCCATGTTCAAGCCAGGTGTTTCTTTTGCTTTTTTACCTGTAAATCTTGCCATTATTTCTGTTCTCCTATCTTTGTAGGCTCGGCCTCAGATATAGCCACAGGAATGGCTTTATCAATAGCTTCGCGCTGGTTGTCTTTAAGGTCTGCATATTTTCTACCAAAACGTTCATTTGACAGTTCGTTACGCATTTCGCTGATAGCTGCTGCCAATTCGTTTTGAACCTGTATGTACATGTCATACGAGGTACCACGGTCGTTCTGCAGTGAAATAACACCCTTGGAAACTTCCATTGTTCCCAGGAGAGGAATATCCATCTTCTCTTTTTCTGGGAGATTGGAAAGGTTGTTTGGGTTGCCAAGGAATGTCTTAGCACGCTCCCTCAGGTCGTTGATTTGACCATATTCTCCATCGAACAGGAGTTGATCCATAGAGTTGATCTTCACAACAAAGATGTTGCGCTTGTGAACCTCTGGCGGTTTCTCCTGATTTGGGGGAAGGGGAGGAGGCAGACGACGTGCAATGCCCTGATCTGTGTTGATGCTTGACGTCATAAGGAAGAACGTCAAAAGCAGGAACGAGATGTCGGCCATTGAACTTGTATTCAATCCTGGAGTTTTTCTTCCCATAGTTTATTATTTCTTTTTAAACAGTTTGGAGCATTCTACATATACGATGGCTAAAGCAGCTGCGATAACCATAATATAAACGAGTACTACGGCTGCGCCAATCCATCTGGAAGTTCCTACAGTAAGGTTGTTTTTGTCGAGCAGAGCCTGGCTTACATCTGTACCAGTTGCCAAGAGGAATGAAACTACAACGGCAACGATTGCAATTGCAAATATAAGCAGGGTCTTTTTAGCTTGTTTTGGGTTTTCTTTGAAATTCTTGATTAATTTCATCAGAGCGAAACCAAGAATGCCGATGATAGAAATTACTACCATTACCAAAGTTACCCAATATGCTGCCCAATACATGCCCTCATTGTTCTGGTTCATGGCAAATACAATAGCCAGAATGGAGGCTATTACTGCCAAACCCAGCATCAGGAGGGTAATCATTTTTTTAGATTTTTCTTGCATGATAGTTTAAGGATTTTTAATTAGTTAATAAATTGGGTTTTGTATCCTTAGACTATTATTTGCTGTGTTTTACCAAGATATCCATGAAGGTGATAGAACCATCTTCCATCTCGGCAACGAGGCTTTCGATTTTGGTAAGGATGTAGTTGTAGAAAATCTGAAGGATGATAGCTACGATAAGACCGAATACAGTGGTCAACAATGCAACCTTCATACCACCAGCAACAACCGTCGGGCTGATGTCACCAGCAGCTTCGATATCATCGAATGCCTGTACCATTCCGACTACAGTTCCGAGGAATCCGAAAGAAGGAGCCAGAGCGATGAACAAAGAAATCCAGGTCATGTTGCTTTCCAGACGAGCCATCTGAACGCCACCATAGCTGGTAACAGCCTTTTCAACATTGTCCAAACCTGCGTCGATGCGGTCCAAACCTTGATAGAAGATGCTTGCTACTGGGCCACGGGTATTGCGGCAGAGTTCCTTTGCTGCGTTATAATCGCCCTTTGCAACTTGTTCTTCAATACCGTTGAGAAGTTTTTCAACATTGGTAGTTGCCATATTCAGATAAAGAACGCGTTCAATAACGAGTGCCATACCGAAGATAAGGCAGAGGAGTACAGGGGTCATCCAGCCGGCACCACCTTCAATGTACTTCTGTTTCAGTACCTGATGGAAGGATTTGGTTTCTGCTTCAGGAGTAGCTACGGCTTCGAGTTCTTCCTCAGCTGCTTCAGCAACTACTGAATCTGCTACTTGTTCGTCAACTTGTTCGGTAGCTTCTGCGGTGGCTTCAGGAGTTGCCTCTTGTGCCATCACGCCATTGAAATTGGCAAATGTCAACAGTCCAACTATCGACATTAAAGCAATAACTTTTTTCATGATTGAGTTTAATGTTTTAATTATTAATTAGTTAATTTAATTTCTACGTATAACAATTATCTGCAAATTTACAACAAAATTTTAATATGTGAAAGAATTTTTGGATTTTTTTAGTTTTTTTTTATTTTTTTCTGTCAAGCAAGGTTTGCATAAGCTCTTCCAAAGTGCCTTTTTGGGTCGATGGAATATTGATTTTTGCCAATTCCTGTTGGGCTATTTCAAATTCATTGTTGATTTCTACTTCCACTTGGCTTCGGATGTCAATAGACTGATAAATATCCAGCACAGTGGCTACCTTCTCTGTGGTGTCTTCTGGGGTAGAAGAGAAAAGTCTTCGTAGAATTTTCTGCTGCTCTGGTGTTGCTGTCTGGAGGGCTCTTAGATAAAGGAAAGTCTTTTTGTTGTCCCGAATGTCACTTCCAGTTTTCTTACCAAAGGTGGCTTCGTCTCCGTAGGCGTCCAGAAGATCATCTTGTAGTTGAAATGCGAGACCTAAATGTATGCCACAATTGTATAGGTGTTGAATGTCTTCATCTGGCGCATTTGCATACATAGCTCCGATTTTCAAGGCACCAGCCAATAATACCGCAGTTTTGAGGCGTATCATTTCCATGTATTCTGCAATGCTTACATCGTCTCGTGTCTCGAAATCCATGTCATATTGCTGACCTTCGCACACTTCTATGGCGGTTCGGTTGAAAGTCTGTAGGATAGATTGCAGGTTTGCATGAGGTTGTTTGAGCATCTGTTCCCAGGCCATAGCGAACATCGTGTCGCCCGAGAGAATGGCGGTATTTTCATTCCATTTGCAGTAAACGGTAGCCTTTCCGCGGCGAATGGGTGATTTATCCATCAGGTCATCGTGGAGTAAGGTAAAGTTGTGGAAAGTCTCAATGCCGATTGCTGCGTGCCGTGCCAGTTCTTTGTCTCCTCCGAACATCTCGTTGGCGGTAAGAAGCATTACTGGTCTTATCCTTTTTCCGCCCAAGCGGAGGGTATAATCTATTGGTTCATACAGCCCTTTAGGCTCGAACATGAAATTTTCTTCGTCAAAGTATTGCTTTACTAACTCGATTTGTTCTTTTAGTGTGTTCATATTGTTTGAGTTTTTCGTGCTTAGAATGGATAGTTGATACCTATATTGGTTACAATCTGATTGAATTTCCAGTAAGGTAGTCTCCAGCATAATCCCGTATCATATCCAGGGTCATACAGTGGTATTCCAAAATCCAGTCTCAGGGTTAGAATAGAAATATTCAACCTCAATCCGGCTCCTATTCCGACTGCAAGTTCTTTATAAAGTTTGCTGAATGAAAATTCTCCATTGGGGTATTCTTCTGACGGACGCATAAGCCATACATTACCGATGTCGGTAAATACGGCACCTTCAAATATTCCCGAAATTGGAAATCTCTCCTCAAGATTGATGACTAACTGAATATCGCCAACACGTTCCAGAATATCTCCACTGGAAGTGTTGTGCCCTCCGGGCCCTAACCGACGCAGCTGCCATGCTCTCATCGTAGTGGGACCGCCACCGTAGAAACTTTTTTCGTAAGGCATGGATTGCGAGTTGGCATACGGCAATCCCAGGCCTGCCAGTACTCTTGCCACGAAGGTACTATTGTTTCCGTGGTAAAAATATCGTTTGGCATCAATATTCAGTCTGACATATTGAGAGTATGGAACTCCGAACAATTGCCTTACGCCGTTGGCATCCACAGGCCCATCTGTAAGTAGGCTGAGACCTTGCAGCAAGTTACCGGCCGTTTCTATGGTCGCGTTGAAATAATTGAAGTTGGTTCGCGTCCCGAATTGCTGATTGTTATAGATGTAGTTGTATCTTGCAGCCATCACATAGTGGTCGCTGTATTGATATTTGAGGCGTAAGTCAGAGACTCCCTGAAGCCTTTGAAGAAAATCCTCATCCAAAGAAAGAAATTTGACGTAAGTGATTTCTATCGGTATAATCTGGTGCTGAACCTGTCGGTTATGTCGCCAGGAATATCCATAGGATATATTTCCTAATATACGTTCAAAATAGTTCCTGTACTGGTAGTCGGCACCCAGGCTAATAATGGTGTGGGGGCGTGCCCGCTGCCAGGTAATGTTGCTGGTAAAAGGCAGGAGGAATTGGGGTATGTCCAAGCTGGCATTCATACCCGTTTCAAATGCAGAGAACATTTCATGAAATTCGGAGGCTCCATTTTTCAGGATGAGTTTGGGTAGCTCCACCAGCAGAGATGCATCTACTTTCAGCAGTTCAGCACCTCCCCATAAATTTTTGTTCTGGTATTCCAAAATGGTTTCAACTCCCATATTTCCGCTCGTGAGGAAATTGTTTGTGAGTCCGCTTCCCATGGAAGATGCGTTGCTCAATTCCAGTGATGCACTCAGTTTTCTTTTGGTTGAGGTGAGCAGTCGTACATGTGCGTCCACCAGATTTGACGAGTCTGGGCGGGGCTCAAATTTGATGTCGATATATTTGAAGTTGTGGAGTGAAAGTAGGTTGTTATACGAGTTTGTGATACTTCTGGGGCGGTAGGGACGACCAGGAAAAAGCATCATGGATTGGCTGACGATTTTGGGTGTGAGTGCCATTTCCTTGCCATATACAAACTTATAGGAGACGTCCCTGCTTCTGAGTTTGTTGCAGTATATAAGAGTGTCGGTTTCCCCTTCAGTGGGGTCTGGGTATATGGTCACATCGCCTACATAGTATTTCTTGAGTGGGGCACCGTCTGCTGGTTCATTGATGAGTATATCTATGCTAAGCAGGTGCTGGTTGGAATATGTGGTATCAATGAGGAATCTGATGAGTTCGTTGCTGGCATAGAAGTATCCCTCGTTCTGTAGAAATTCAGCAATACGGTCCCGTTCAGCACTTAGTATATCCTGGTCATAGCAGTCTCCTTTTTTTATTAGTGAACCCGCTTCAATGTCGTTAAAATGTGTTTTTATAGAATCGTTGCGGCTATGGTATTTTACATCCTCAATCTGATAGCGTCTGGTCGCATTTATAATATAGTTCGCGCGCGCGTCTCTATTTCTTATAGGTTCTATATTATATGTAACGTTTGATTCAAAGCACCCCTTGGTGGCGAGTAGATTTTCAATCTGGTTGGCGGTCTGTTGCGCACTTAATGGGTCCAGCACTACTGGAGCCTCTCCGTTTTTGCGGATAAAACGGTTGAGCCAGTTGTCTTTTTCCGGTGATGAAAAAGTGTAGAATATCATTGCCACTCGTGTGCCGAGAATTTTTTTGTTCCCATTTTGCACGGCATAGTTCTCAACACCTTTCAAAGCATCCTTAATATAGTCCATATTGGCGGATGTGTCGTTTGTCGTGATGATGAATTTGTTTTCTTTTAGAACATATTCATCATCTTCCAGAAAACGGCTCATTCCGCATCCGGTCATCATCATTGTCATCAGGATGATGACTCCTATATAGAATACTCTTTTCACGCTTGGGTATTAATAATAGTAGTAGTCATAGGACGCTTTGCCCGTCAGAGGGAACATCCAGCACAGTTTGATAGTATAGATCAGGTCGAAATATTTGTTGTCGTCTTTGCCCGTCAGTCCCATCATGTTATCTATGGTATAGTCACGGGTTGAGTGGCTCCAGCATTCGGTTACCTCGAAAGTGACTTTGAAGTTTACCAGATTCTGGCCGTTGCTCATAAACCACCATCCTAAGCCTTCTGTCAGAGTCCATCCGAAACGCTGATGGTCGTAGAGCCGTTTGTAATCGCCAGTCAGTTGCGGCACTTCTGCGTTGTTGGCTGTAAAAATAGTCTGCTGCTGCATGATACCTCCGCTCAATTTTGCGAGAATGCCCGAATTCGGATTTTTGGGCAGTACTTTTATGATTCTGGCTCCGCCGATTCTCAAATCCAGACCACGGTTAAAACATGTTACACCAGCATCCACTCCGTTGTCTCCAATCACAATTTCATCTACCGTAAATAATGTCGGTATTCTTTGCGCACGGTCTTTCAGGTTGTCGCTTCCGAAAAAAAGACTCGCTTCCACGTCGGCTACCCAGTTGCTCTTGAATTTGTACATGGCATCTATTCCAAAGTCTAACCATGGACTTTTGTACAAACTATTCATTGTCCCATTCTGGGTTTGGGTTCCGTTTGGTAAGGTTATGTGGGAACTGCTCGCCGAAGGAAACATTGTACCTACGTTGAAACCAATCGTTACACAGTCCAAAGTGTCTTGGGAAAGCTTTTCCTGACCTTGAATTGAACCGATAAAACCTAATAAAAATACAACGCTCAACATGTTGATTTTTATTAGGGTTATGCGAGTGTGGGATAATATATTTTTCATTTTTTTGCTCTATTTGATATTATTTTTGTAATTTTGCATTTTGAAATTATACATTTAATAACGCGGAAAACTATCTTTTATTATATAGTTGCCCTAAAAATTTGATGATAAAAATACATATTATATGGCAAAAGATTTTGTAAAACGCTCTGAAAACTATTCTGAATGGTACAATGAACTGGTAGTTCGTGCCGATTTGGCAGAGACTTCTGCTGTGAGAGGCTGTATGGTAATCAAGCCTTACGGTTACGCTATCTGGGAAAAGATGCAACGTGCGCTGGATGATATGTTCAAGGCAACAGGTCACCAGAATGCTTATTTCCCGCTTTTTATTCCTAAGTCGTTTCTCAGTCGTGAGGCTGAGCATGTGGAAGGCTTTGCAAAAGAATGTGCTGTGGTTACTCACCATCGCTTGATGAACGATCCCAACGGCTCCGGTGTTGTGGTGGATCCCGATGCAAAACTCGAAGAAGAACTTATCGTTCGGCCTACCTCCGAGACTATCATCTGGAGTACTTATAAGAACTGGATTAAGTCCTATCGAGACCTTCCTATTCTCTGCAACCAGTGGGCAAATGTAGTCCGTTGGGAAATGCGTACACGTATGTTCCTCCGTACTGCTGAATTTCTCTGGCAGGAAGGTCATACCGCCCATGCCACCCGAGAGGAGGCCGAAGCTGAGGCACGTCGTATGCTGGATGTTTATGCTGATTTCGCTGAAAACTGGATGGCAGTTCCTGTAGTAAAAGGTGTGAAGTCGCCTAACGAGCGTTTCGCTGGTGCTTTGGATACCTATTGTATCGAAGCCATGATGCAGGACGGCAAGGCTCTTCAGGCCGGCACTTCCCACTTCCTGGGACAGAATTTCGCCAAGGCTTTCGAGGTACAGTTCCTCAACAAGGAAAACAAACTTGAATATGTATGGGCCACCTCCTGGGGTGTTTCTACCCGTCTGATGGGTGCCCTTATCATGACTCATTCCGATGACAACGGTTTGGTACTTCCTCCAAAACTGGCGCCTATCCAGGTGGCAATTGTGCCTATCTACAAGTCGGCAGAACAGCTTCCGATGATTGACGAGAAAGTTGCTCCAATAATCAAGGCACTTCAGGCTAAAGGTATTACTGTGAAATACGACAACCGTACCGAATACAAACCGGGTTGGAAGTTCAACGAATATGAATTTAAGGGTGTTCCGGTCCGTATTGCTCTCGGTCCTCGTGATCTTGAAAATGGTACCTGCGAAGTATGTCGTCGTGATACTCTCGAAAAACAGAACCTCCCGCTCGAAGGCATAGCCGATTATGTTGAGACATTGATGGAAGAAATCCAGAAGAACCTCTTCAAGAAAGCCTCCGACTTCCGCGCTTCCATGACCCGTAAGGTAGATACCTGGGAAGAATTTAAGGTGGAAATCGAAAAGAACGGTTATCTGCTCTGCCATTGGGACGGCACTACCGAAACGGAAGAACGTATCAAGGAAGAGACCAAGGCTACCATTCGTTGCATACCTTACGATGCTCCCGAAGAAGAAGGTACCTGCATTTACAGCGGTCGTCCTTCCCATCGTCGTGTTATCTTCAGTCGCGCTTACTAATCGCGTCTTCTGATTAAACAAGAATGCCACCCTTCGCGAAGGGTGGCATTCTTGTTTAAGATGTTTTATGTTATGGCATCTTATGGAAGGTCATCCAGATTGGTTTCGGCTGTGTATTCCTGGCCGTTGTAGGTGCCTTCGGAATAGAGGTGTACGTTGGAGACGTTGCAGCCTGAGAAGGTGTTGCCGCTATGGGTCACATTACCCCAATTGTTGATGTTCTCGATCCAGACGCCATAGTATTGGCTGGGACCGAAGGTGTTGTTTTGGAGGGACAGTTTGGCATCTGTGTCAATATAGATACAGGAAGAGTTGTCGTAGCTGTCGCTTACGCCGACGCCCTTGATCTGGCAGTAGGAGATAGAGTTGCCGTTGCGTGTGCTGCGGAAGGTGATGCCGCTCCAGGGAGCGTTGTCGGCTTCTCCGCTCATGATGATGGGTTCGCTTTCAGTTCCATTTGCCACAAAGATGACGTCGCTATTAACGGAGATGTAAGCCTCGTGGCCGAAAAGCATCTGGGTTCCGGGTTCGATGGTGAAGGTTTTGTTGCCACGTAGATCGAATCTCTCAAAATAGTAAGGTATGGACATGGCCTTAAGGGTATGGTTTTCGGTCAGGTCGAGATCAATACCATACATATAGATAACATTGTTTCCGTTGTTGATGAAGGTATTGTTGATGCTGAGGTTGTCAAGGAAATCGGTGTGAGATTCGGTAATCATTGGGTAGGTGGCACAATGGGTGATGGTGTTGTGCTCAAATGCCATGATGGTATTGTTGCTGTATTCTGCCACAAAGCCAGTGCCGAGGCTGCCGTCGATCAGACAGTGCTTCATAGAGAGTTTTGCATTGCCGCCCATACGGACCACGCCTCTCCATTTGGAGTCGTCGGAGCCGCCGCGGAGGAACTGGACGTATTCGAACTGGTTGTCGGCGCGATTGGAATAGATGTTGATGTTGCCCCAGGAGCCGTTGTTGGGGTTGTTGGTCGGGCCACAGAGTACGATGGGGTTCTCTTCGGTGCCCACCATGCGGAGACCTGCGTTCTCGCCTACGTCGATGCCGCTGCTTACGCTGGCGAACATGATGGTGACGCCGGGCTCGATGGTGAGCAGGGCGTTGCCGTCTATCTCAAGATAGCCGTCAATCACATAGTCCACGGGGAGACCGCGGTCTTCCCATGTGGTGTTGGCCGAGATGGTGCCGCTCCATACGGTAGGATCGTCTCCTCCGCCGCCGGGAGTGTCGCTGAAGGTTGCGATATAGGTGGCGTTCTCCGTAACGGTGATGGTGCGGGGATTGTCGGTGTTGTTGTCGTTCCATGCTATGAAGTAGCAGCCGGATGCCGGAATGGCGGAAATTTGGATTTCTGCGCCTTGTGCGTAGGTTCCGGAACCGGAAACTGTTCCCCAGGCTTCGTTGTTCGATTGTACCGTGATGGTGTACTCTTTCATGCAGGACGAGGTCAGGAAAAGACCTGCAAAGACTGCTGCGAAGCAGAACATTTTGATAATGTTTTTCATGGTTTTGGTGTGTTAATGTGTGTTAATAAATGTATTATTAAATGTTTTCTATTATTATTTTACCAGTTTCGAGGTGCGTCCGCCACATCTTACCACATAGATACCTTTTGCCCAGCGTGAGATGTCGATAGTGGTTTCAAGTGTTACGTCGTTCTGATATACCAGACGGCCGTTCATGTCCCATATCTGCAGGGGAACGCATTCGTTGCGGCCTGTGCCGATGGTTACCTGTGTCGTGGCAGGGTTGGGCCATACCTGAAGTGATTTCTCCATCCATTGTTCGTCTATGTCTTCCACGCTTACGAATGACAGGGCGGCATTCACGGCTTTAAGGGCATCGATCTTGCCCCAGCCCCATTTGTTGCTTATGCTGTCGTTGGCAATCAGCGCTCCGGTCATGTTGTCGTTGCGGGCGGTTCGGCAGATGATGTCTCTCACGTTGGCAGGGGTGAGGTTAGGGTTGGCCTGGAGGATAAGTGCCACGATACCGGTTACGGCTGGACCTGACATGGAAGTTCCTGACATTCTGCCCCAGGAATAGGTTGTTCCGGCATAGCTATAGTTAAACGAAGCGTTTACTCTGTTTTCGGGATCCACCTGTGAATTGAGCGAAGAAACCACATTCATGCCGGGGGCGGAGATGTCTGGCTTGTGTCGGCCGTCCATGATTGGGCCTTCACTTGAGAAGTCGGCTGCGATGCCGGAAAGATATTCTCCTGACATAAGGTCAATATGGTCGGACATGTGGGCAGCGACTGAAATCGCGCTCTCGGCGCAGCTGGGTTCACTTATGCCGTATGCGGGGTCGCCTCCGGTGTAGCCGTCAAGTCCCTTGCTTTCAAATTTTATGCCCATATTGCCTGCATGATTGGTCAGATTGCATACGTTCCATCCATGTACGGTTCCGTTGTGGGCGGTCACTTTCAGACGGAGGTCGCGGCTTCCGATACAATCTACGTTGAAGAGCATGTGGGGACGACCGTTCTGTGGATTGCGGCGTTCCACGGTAAGGTCGAAGTGAAGGGTATCGTTGTCCACTACGAATATGCTGTCGATAAACTGGTCGCCGTCTGCTGTGCTGTACCAGGGAATGGTCAGGACGGTGTCGGCGGATGCCAGTTCGATGGTGGCCTCAAATGGAGAACGTGGAGTGCCCCAGAGAATGAGGGCATTGCCTGCCTGGTCGTTGTAGGTTACTTTATTGTAGGGGACGGTCTTCAAAGTGTCGTCGTTGAAGGTCTTGGAGATGTGGAAGTCCACGTCTCCGTTGTTTCCTGCACTGGCCACGAACACTACGCCGCTGTCGGAAAGACTGTTGATGGCCTGGCTCAGAAGTGACGTTCCGTCGAGTGTGCTGAAGGTGTACATGCCCCAGCTGCTGTTGATTACCAGACGTTTGTCTTCAATTTTCGATACGTTCTTCATCCAGTTGGCGGCGTCAATCCATGAAGCCTCGTCCAGCAGGAATGCCGAGAAAAGCAGATTGGCAAACGGAGCCTGACCCATATATTCGCCATCCACGCCGCGGCCGGCAGCAATACCAGCCACATGGGTGCCGTGGGTATGATGTCCGTAGATGTTTGAAGTGTCGCATTTTGCCTGGAGTATGTCGTGGCGGTTGTCAAATTCCCTGCCATAGTCAAAGCCTTCGGGGGCAGGGCCGACCACCTTGTACTGGTCCCATACGCGGAGCAGACGGCGGTTGTCTTCACCGTTGTTGTTGTAGTTTGGGTGCTTGAAGTCAAAGCCCCAGTCGGTGATGCCGACCAGCACGCCTTCGCCGTTGTAGGCCTGGGGAAGACCCTCGCCGGAATGAACGCTGTCGGTGCGGGTGTCAAACCTTACCAGGTTCAGGGTCGGAGCCATCGAGCGTGCGATGTTGTATTGCAGAACCTCGCTGTAGGTGTCAAGCACGCGGATTTTGTCCAGTGTCAGTCTCAGGGTAACGATCTGGCCCGCCTTGGAGCCGACTACGATGCCTTGCGACTGGAGTTTGGCGGCATCAAAGCGCGCTGTTACCTTGGCAAGCATTCGCACCTCCTGGGTGGGGTTCTGGCGTTTGAGTTTCAGAATTGTGGATTTCGTATTGGCATCACATTTCTCGTTCTCTTCCAGACGAACCTCATTGGGTTTCAGTGGAATAATGGTTTGTGCCACAGCACCGCTGCCAAGCATCAGCAGCAGTCCGTACATAAGGAATCTCATACTTTTCATAGTCATATTATTATTTTTTTTGTAATTTCTTATTTGTCTGTGTCTTATCTGACTGTGTCCGTCCTTTCTCCGGGGGAAAGGTTCCTCGTTCATACGATGAATTAATTTGCAAAAATACACATTATTTTGATAAGAAAAGACTTTTTTAACATTTATTTTCGCTTATTATTAATTCGGGTGTGAAAATCAATAAATTAAAGACAGCTTTCCCTTGTCTTCCTCTCCGGAATCCGTCCATCCGTCCCCTTGGTTTCCTTCCTTCCCTTGGCTTTTTCCCTTATTGCTGGAAATTTCCCCGGAATGTCTCCGATATAACTGTGCGGCAATTTCCTTCTATCTTCTTTTTATCTCCATATTAACTTCTTTTTATCTACTTTTCTAAGAATAAGAGATAGAAAAAAGATAAAAAGAAGATAAAAAGAAGATAGCCCGAAGATACCCCTTATTTTCAGCGCAGTAGAAGGGGCGGAATCTCAAAATTTCGGCGCGGGAAAGAATGACGGATTCCGGGGCTTGTAAACCGCTTAGAATGTGGCTGAAATGGGCTTGGAAAGGGGCAATGTTGAAAAAAAATTTGGAAATTATCCATAATGTCAAAAAAAAGGAGTATCTTTGTATCGTCAAATTCTGACGCGTGAACTATATAAAGTAGTACAAATAAATAAATTACAATAAAAAAATGACAAGGCGGATATTTTGTATCATTATGGTAGGACTGTGCCTGCTGGCGGGAAGCAATCCTTTATCAGCGAAGCCTTCGGGCAGCAAAGGCTATCATATCGTGATGACTTCGGTGGGCGGACAGGACAGTATGCTTATGATGGGCTATTATATGCTGGGCAATTCCTACGTTCTGGACACGGCCTTTCTCGACAAGAAGGGGCGCTTTGTGTTTGAGAACAAGAAAAGGGAGCTGAAGCCGGGTCTGTATTTCTTCGCCAATGACAAAGGAGAGTTCGTGGATTGGGTGGTATATAACGAAAAGATTGATTTTGAGTTCACGGCACAGGCGGGCGCCTGGTCGTCCACGATGACGGTAAAAGGGTCGAAGGAAAATGAACTGATGTGCGATTTCCACCGCAGGAGTGCCGAAATTACGAAGGCCATAGCCGAAGGCCGCGAGGGCCGCGACAGCGCGGAATATGCGCAGTATCGGCTCCAGCGCCGTCAGGAAATCGACCAGATGAAACTGGATATCATAAAGGACCATCCCGAAAGTATGCTGGCAAAGCTGACCAACGCCACCCGTCCGGTGATTCCGCCGGTGGTGGGGGAGAACGGCGATACCCTTACGCCTCAGCAGCGCTATGAATACTATGCTACCCATTACTGGGACTATATCCCGCTGGACGAGAACTGGATCGTGAGAACGCCGAGGGATATTTTCAAGACCCCGACAAGAACCTATATCGAGAAGACGCTGAACGGACTGCCTCCGAAACTGCTGACGCCGTATCTGGATTCGCTGATCGACCGGAGCCGCGGCGCAGAGGATGTGTTCCGTTATCTCATACATGATATCACGGAATATTATCTCCAGAGCAAGGTAATGGTATATGACGAGGTATATGTGCATCTGGTACGCCGCTACTGGGAGTCGGGTCTGGTTACCTGGATGAGCCCCAGTGTGGTGGAAGAACAGATCGTAAGAGCCAACAAATGGGAGAATATTCTGGTGGGAAAGACTGCCCCGGAACTGATTATGAAGGACACCTTGGGCTGGGCCCATTCGCTGCATCAGACGGGCGGAGACTTCAAACTGCTGCTCTTCTGGTCGCCCACCTGCGGCCATTGCAAGACAATGGTGCCGGCGCTGTACGAGGCCTGGACGCGAATGATCAAGGAATTCCGTATCTCGGTATATGCCGTGATGACGGAGCCCGACGAACATACGGTGGAACTCTGGAAGAACTTCATTAAGAAACACGACCTGGAGGGCTGGTTCCACTTGAACGGCGGGGAGGCAAACGTGGACTGGCGCGAGGTATATGATGTGGAATCCACGCCGCAGACGTTCCTGCTGGATTCCAAGAACACTATCATTGCCAAGCATTTCGATGCGGAACTCTTTGAAAAACTCTTGAGATACGAAGATTGATATGACTTTAGAGACCGAAAGACTGATACGGGAAAAATAATATAAACTAATATAGAAATGAAAAAAGTATCGTTGATTGCATGTGGAATAGCCATGTTGGCTATGGCTTCATGCGGAAACAAAAACAACATGGAAAACCCATTTTTCGCAGAGTGGGACACCCCTTATGGCTTGCCCCCGTTTGAACAGATCAAAGCTGAGCATTATATGCCCGCTTTTGAAGAAGGTATGGCCCGGCAGAAGGCTGAAATCGACTCAATTGTAAACAATCCAGAAGCCCCGACTTTCGAGAATACCATCGAAGCCATGGAGTACAGCGGCGAACTGCTCGACAAGGTTTGCGGCGTTTTCTTCAACCTCAGCGAGTGTGAGAACAACGATGAGATGGAAGCCATCGCCGAAGAGGTAACTCCGAAACTGAGCGCCCATGGAGATGACATCAGTCTCAACGCCAAGCTCTGGGATCGTGTGAAAGCCGTTTATGACCAGAAAGAATTTTTTGGCTTGAACGAAGAACAGATGCGTCTTCTGGAAGAGACCTATAAAGGCTTTGTAAGAGGCGGCGCCAACGTGCCCGAAGCACAGCAGGCCCGTTTCCGTGAACTCAATGAGCAGATCGCATCCCTTACCCTCCGTTTTGCCCAGAATGTGCTGAAGGCAACCAACGCCTTTGAACTGCGCCTGACGGAAGAGGAAGTGAAAGACCTTGGCCTTACCGATGGTCAGCTCTCCGCAGCCAAAGAGACAGCCGGCGAAAAGGGTGGCTATCTGTTCACGCTTCAGATGCCCAGCTGGGAGCCTTTCATGCAGAACTGCAACAACCGCGACCTCCGCGAGAAGATGTGGACCGCCTACAGCACCCGTTGCAACGGCGGTGAGTTTGACAACACCAAGATTATCGATACTCTCGTAAATCTCCGTCTTGAACGTGCCAATATCCTCGGCTTTGAAACCCATGCCGATTATGTACTGGATGACTGTCTCGCCAAAACACCGAAAGCCGTTTACGATTGTCTGCTCCAGATCTGGACTCCAGCTCTCAACAAGGCAAAGGCTGAATGCGCAGAATACCAGAAGATGATCTCCGAAGAACTCGGCAAGGACGCAAAACTCCAGCCTTGGGATTGGCGCTACTACAGCGAGAAACTCCGCAAGGCTCGCTACGAGCTCGACGATGATGTCGTAAGACCTTATTTCTCACTTGACGGAGTCCGCGAAGGTGCGTTCGCCGTTGCCAACAAGCTCTATGGCATCACCTTTAAGGAGAATCCCGACCTTCCAAACTATGATAAAGAAGCTCACGCTTACGAGGTAATGGACGGCGACAATGTGATAGGCATTCTTTATATGGATTTCTTCCCACGCGCAAGCAAACGCTCCGGAGCCTGGATGACCGAGTTCCGCGGCCAGAAAGTGGATAAGGACGGCAATAATGTGATTCCTGTAATCCAGGTGGTCTGCAACTTCACCAGACCTACCGGCGACAAGCCTTCTATGCTGAACTTTGATGAAAGCGAGACCCTTTTCCACGAGTTCGGTCATGCCCTCCACGGTCTGCTCTCAAAATGCCATTACGGCTCCATCGCCGGCACCAACGTGCCCCGCGACTTTGTGGAACTGCCTTCCCAGATTATGGAGAACTGGTGCCGCAATTCCGAAGTGATGAAAGATTATGCAAAACATTATCAGACAGGCGAAGCTATTCCTGATGCTTTGATTGAGAAGATTGCCGCAGCCCGTACCTACGGTCAGGGATTCATCAATACGGAGCTCCTCGCAGCAAGTCTGCTGGATATGGATTATTATTCCATCAAGGAAGCACAGCATATCGATCCCGAAACCTTCGAGCAGAATGCTCTGAACAAGATCGGTCTGATACCTGAAATCATCAGCCGTTACAAGAGCCCTTATTTCCAGCATATCTTTACCACAGGATATGATGCCGGTTACTACAGCTATACCTGGACCGCAATTCTCGATGCTGATGCCTTTGCCGCCTTCCAGGAGAGCGGAGACCTCTACAATCCAGAACTGGCAAAGAAATTCCGTCATATTCTCGAAAGCGGAAACACCCGTGACCTGATGACCATTTACCGCGAATTCCGCGGCAAGGATCCCAGTGTAGAACCACTCCTCAAGAACAGAGGTCTGAAATAATAACAAAGAAGAACCCGCAAGGCTGGTCCGGCAGAAAATCCGCGCCAGCCTTCTCTTAAAATTGTAACAATACTGATATTATTGAAGGAAATAGAATCGTAAAACAACATATTTAGAAATAACGCATTAGCTATTATTCACATTCAAACAAAAAGCCTCGGAAACTGATTGTTTTGAATAATCGGATAAAGCAAATTCACGGAAGCTAAGGCTTCCCCAAAGTATCCCAAATGTTAATGCTTGCGTCTAAGGCGTGAGCTAATCTATGGGATACAACGGGGTTCTTCCGAGGCTCCTCGTGAATGTGAGTAGAAGGTTCACGCCTTTCTTATTGCCCGATTAGATGATTGATAGTAATGCAAAAACTATCAATCATTATGGCAAATAAAAACCTTAATCAGGCAAAAAACGCCAAAAAGGATGAGTTTTATACTCAACTCGTGGATATAGAAAACGAATTAAAGCATTATAAGGAGCATTTCAAGGATAAAGTGGTGCTTTGTAACTGCGATGATCCACGCGTCAGCAATTTTTTTCACTATTTCAGTTATAATTTTGAGAAATTAGGACTGAAAAAACTCATTACGACTTGCTACAAAAACCAGGAACGGGATTTGTTTTCGCAAAACGATTCGGAACGTGCCATCTGGTTGGAATACAACGGAGACAAAAACAACAACCGTGTTCCCGACCCGAATGAAATCGGTATCAACTATTTTCAAGGAGACGGAGATTTCCGCTCAAAAGAGTGTATTGAACTGTTGAAACAAGCCGATATTGTGGTGACCAACCCACCATTTTCATTATTTAGAGAATATGTGGCACAATTGATAGAATATGATAAGAAATTTTTGATAATCGGTAACGTAAATGCTACTTCATACAAGGAAGTTTTCCAATTAATAAAGAACGGAGAAATATGGCTTGGCGCAAGCATTCATAGCGGAGATAGAGAATTTGGCGTTCCTCAAGACTATCCATTAAATGCGGCTGGTTATCGAATAGATGAAAAAGGAAATAAATTTATCAGGGTAAAAGGTGTACGTTGGTTTACCAATTTAGATTATAAAGAACGTCACGAAAATCTAATTCTTTTCAAAAAATACACTCCTGAAGAGTATCCTCGTTACGATAATTATAACGCAATAAATGTGGATAAAACAGCCGATATTCCAATGGATTATGACGGCATAATAGGCGTGCCAATTACCTTTTTAGACAAATACAATCCAGAACAATTTGAGATCATTGATGCAAGAGATTGTACCGATATAGAAAGATTAAAAAATAAAAACTACGCATTAGTAAAGGATGCTGATGGATGTATTAACGGTAAACCAAAATATGCACGTATTCTTATCCGTCGTCGCAATCCCACCGTGAAATACGTACAGCAAGAAGAAAATCTATCATTTGCAGCAGAATCTGAACACAATCAATAATAAAAACGATAATTATTATGCAAATAGAGCTTCATAAAATAACCGTCCGCGACCTTACGCAAGGTTACGAAGATAATGCCGAAAACGGCGTATGTGCTTTTGGTGGCAAATTGGATGTAAGACCGCCCTATCAACGCGAATTTGTATATAAAGAAAAGCAGCGCGATGCCGTTATTGATACTCTAACGCAAGGTTTTCCTCTCAATGTGATGTATTGGGCTGTGCGCGAAGACGGGTCGTACGAAATCATCGACGGTCAGCAACGCACCATCAGTATCTGCCAATATGTCAATGGCGACTTTGCCTATATGTTCCGTTATTTCCACAACCTGAAGGAAGACGAGCAGAATCAGATTCTTGATTATGAGCTGCAGGTCTATATCTGCAATGGCAGCGACAGCGAAAAACTCAAATGGTTCAAGACTATCAATATCGCCGGAGAAGAACTGACGGAACAGGAGTTGAGAAATGCTGTGTATGCGGGTTCCTGGGTTAGCGATGCCAAGCGATATTTCAGCAAGAACAACTGTGCTGCCTACAATCTGGCTAACAAATATGTGGCAGGCGAAGTCAATCGGCAGAAATATCTTGAGACCGCTATCAGCTGGATTTCCAAGGGGAACATTGAAATTTATATGGGAAACCATCAGCACGACCCTAATGCTGTTGCGCTATGGAACTATTTTCAGAGTGTGATAAATTGGACGAAAGCAATATTTCCCAAGTATCGCAAAGAAATGAAAGGCATAGACTGGGGAGCGCTGTATGACAGATACCATGACCAGAATTACGATGCTGTCCTCCTGGAGGAAGAAGTGGCCCGGTTGATGTCAGACAGCGATGTGGAGTCCAAAAAAGGCATTTATGCCTACGTTTTTGACCACGATGAACACCACTTGGATATTCGGGCATTCGATGCCAATACCAAACGGGAAGTCTATGAGCGGCAGTTGGGCGTTTGTCCTATATGCGGAAACCATTTTGAGATAGAGCAGATGGAAGCCGACCATATCACGCCGTGGTGTGACGGCGGGCGTACCATTGCGGAGAACTGTCAGATGCTCTGTCGTGACTGCAACCGGCGCAAAAGCGGGAAATAAAAGCGTCCTTCATGGGAATGCGTATGTCATAGTTATGATTGGCATACGCTTACTCTTTCCCGTGTGATGCCTCCCCGGTAAGGCCGGGGCGGCGGTGTCGTTCTGCTGTCCCACAGACGGTCGGAAGAGGGAGTTACCGGGGAGATACTAGGGAGATACCCCGGAGTTACCAGCCGGACAGCGGCGGTGTCAGGTCGCGAAGATTCCTGCGGATTTCCGCGGCCGGATTGAACGGTTTTCCCCATTCTCCGCCACTTACCTCCGCAGATTGGCCTTTTTCCCTCAATTATTGAAAATTCTTCTACGCCTGTTTTTCGCAAAAAATGGGAAACCGAACCTGAAACTGGAGCCATTCAACCTTTTTGAGGCTTGAAATGGCATCAGTTTGAGGCATTCTGCCCCCTTGCCGAGCTCCGGCATCTTGGGTGAAGTGGGTTTTGTAATGTCGTATTTCATTGTAGTTGTGCTTTTTAGAGAAATGTTTGAGTTGTAAAACCTAACAACTAACAACTAACAGTCCAATTTTTGAGGGTATCATTATTTCTTCAAACACTCTATAACTATCTATATATTAGTTAGTTAAGTAGTATATAAAGAGGGTTTGTATATCCATTTTTTGGATTGTTAGGTGTTAGGTGTTAGGTTTGTTTATCCGGTTACTCTTTGTCTAAGAGGCAGTTGAGCGCGTCCTGTTCTTTCTCATTGGTATTGGGAGTATCGGTTCTCCGTGCCAGTATCTGGTATCATCAGCACAACCTTCATCTGATGTCTGCTCCTGTCTCGTATTTTTGTGGAGAAACTAAAAATGCGGAGTCCAGAGGGCTCCGCAATAAATGGATTCTTTGTTGTGGCAGACTATTCGCCTTCGGGCATAACCAGCCAGCATACGAGATAAACCCAAAGACCGATAGTGCCGCAGAGGAAGGCAATGAGAAAGAGTATTCTCATCACGGTCGGGTCCACATTGAGATATTTGGCGAAACCGCCACAAACGCCTCCGAGTTTTTTGTCGCTCAGGCTGCGGGTGAGTTTTTTGTATGATCTTTCTTCTTCCATGGTGTTATTTTATTAAGGATTCGATATCAGAGATAATCTGCTGTGCGAGTGCGTCGGCCTTTTCGGTAGTGGCTGCCTCGGAATAGATGCGGATGATGGGTTCGGTGTTGGACTTGCGCAGATGTACCCAGCTGTCGGCAAAGTCGATCTTTACGCCGTCGATGGTATTGACCTGCTCATGCTGGTATTTCTCAGCCATTCTGGCGAGGATCATATCCACATCCATGTCGGGGGTGAGGTCTTTGCGGTTCTTGGAAATCTCATAGTTGGGGAAAGTCTTGCGCAGTTCGGACACTTTGCATCCTTTGTGAGCCAGGAGGCTGAGGAAGAGGGCAACGCCCACCAGCGCATCGCGTCCGTAGTGCAGTTCTGGATAAATGACGCCTCCGTTGCCTTCGCCGCCGATAATGGCATGGGTTTCTTTCATCTTGGTAACCACGTTCACTTCACCTACGGCAGCGGCACTGTAGGAACCGCCGTGGCTGAGGGTGATGTCGCGCAGGGCGCGGGTAGAGGAGAGGTTGCTTACGGTGTTTCCGGGGGTGTGGGAAAGCACATAGTCGGCAACGGAAACAAGCGTGTATTCTTCACCGAACATCTGGCCGGTTTCGCAGATGAGTGCGAGCCGGTCCACGTCGGGGTCCACTACGATACCGAGGTCGCAATGCTGCTGTGGTACTTCGGTAGCAATCTGGGTAAGGTTCTGAGGAATGGGTTCGGGCAGATGGGCAAAGTCTCCTGTGGGCTCACAGTTGAGCTCTACGACCTGGTTTACGCCCAAGGCGCGCAGCAGGCGAGGAATGGCAATTCCGCCGGTGGAATTGACGGCATCGACAGCTACTTTGAAGTTGGCCTTGCGGATGGCTTCTACATCTACCAGAGGGAGCGCCAGCACTTTCTGGATGTGGCGGTCGATGGTGTTGAAATCTTCGGTTACGTGGCCGAGGGATTCTACATCGGCGTAGGAAAGTTCATCGCTTTCAGCCAGGCGGAGTACTTCGTTGCCTTCTGCGGCATCGATGAATTCGCCCTGTGCGTTGAGGAGCTTGAGTGCGTTCCAATGGCGGGGATTGTGGCTTGCGGTAAGAATGATACCGCCGTCGGCGTGCTTGTCCACGACGGTGACTTCCACGGTAGGAGTGGTGGAAAATCCGGTTTCAATAACATCGATTCCCATTCCGATAAGTGTTCCCACAACCAGATGGTCCACCATGGCGCCGCTGAGACGGGCGTCGCGCCCCACTACAAGTGTGAGACGTTTCTCTGGAGAACGACGTTGCAGAAAGGTTGCAAATGCGGTGGTGAATTTTACGACATCGACAGGACTGAGTCCATCGCCGGGCACGCCACCTATGGTGCCACGAATGCCGGAAATTGATTTGATTAAACTCATATTTAGTGGTATTAGATACTAATAAGATTTTACTTCTTTTTCATAAGGATTTGATTTTGCAAAAGTACATATTATTTTTCAATGGGTCAAATTTTTTTGGAAAAAGTTTGTCGGTGTCGGAAAAATTATGTATCTTTGCATATTGGTATTTGAGTGGGAAATATGTATAAATAATTGACATATAAGAATAAATACATTTCTCATAAAGACTGTGAACTTCATATTAGCATAAATTCAAAAAACAATCCTATAATGGGTAATATTATGAAAACGACAACGAAAATTCTGATTTGCATGGTTGCGGCGGCGGTAATGGCTGCTTGCGGAAACAGGAAAACGACTCCCGAAAACTCGATGGTCTATCGTTCATTGGGCAATACCGGACTTACAGCCTCGGAAATAGGTCTTGGGTGCGGCGGTTTCGGAGAAATGACAAAAGAGGAAGCCCGGGCATTTATGGATGTGGCCATTGACAGCGGTGTCAATTATATAGACCTTTATGATGCCAATCCCGTGGTGAGAGACAATATAGGATATGCCATCCAGGGCCGTCGCGATAAGATGCAGATACAAGGCCATATCGGCACCTGCTGGGTTGATGGTCAGTATAAGCGTACACGCGATGTGGAAGAATCGAAGCAGGGCTTTGAAGATATGCTTCAGCGGCTTGGCACGGATTATATCGAAGTCGGTATGATTCATATTACCGACACACCGGAACAGTGGCAGGAACTGGAAGAGAGCCCGTTTATGGAATATGTGCAGCAACTGAAAAACGAAGGCAGAATCAAGCATATCGGTGTGAGCAGCCATAACGCACAGGTGGCCCTTATGGCAGCCAAAAGCGGCAAGGTAGAGGTGATTATGTTTTCAATGAATCCGGCTTTCGACCGTCTGCAGGCCGGAGCAAATGTGTGGGATCCGAAGAGCTACGAAACGATGCTCGCAGGAATCGATCCGGTGAGAGTTGAACTGTTCGACTATTGCGCGCAGAACGGCATCGCGATTACGGTAATGAAGGCTTTCGGCGGGGGCGGAAAATTGCTCCAGGCAGAGACTTCACCCCTCAAGGTGGCCCTTACTCCGGTACAATGTATCTCCTACAGTCTGGCAAAACCATGTGTGGCTTCCGTATTGTGCGGAGCGGGTAATATCGACGAACTGAAGGCGGATCTTCATTATCTGCACGCAACTGACGCCGAGAAAGAGTATATGAGCGTGCTTGCCGTTTCCAATGTTCAGAGCGTAAGTCTTGGAGATTGCACCTATTGCAGTCATTGCGCGCCATGTCCCCAAGGCATCAACATCGCCAAGGTAAACAAGTGTCTGGATAGGGCTGTAGCGGAAGGAAAGGTATCTCCGGAACTCCAGCAGGAATATGACGCCATGGAACATCACGCAAGTGATTGTGTGGAATGCGGCGCATGCGAAAGTCGCTGTCCCTTTGATGTTTCCATCCGTCAGCGGATGAAAGAGGCAGTAAAGGTGTTTGGTAAATAGCCGAAAAATGGAAAAAAAGCTCCGAAAAGGTGCGATTTACAAGCACGAAAGTAGAACGATAAGCAAAAATTGTGTATTTGTAACGTGCTGAAAAATATAGCAGTTACGAAAATATTAGAAAAAAAACTTGCAAAAGAGTTGGTCAATTGAAAAAATGTTAGTACTTTTGCAACCTCAAAAAAAGATTAGAAATGGCAAAGAAAAATAAAGACGCACGAGTACAGGTTATTCTCGAATGCACCGAGCAGAAAGCAAGTGGCGTTCCCGGCATGAGCCGTTATATCACCACTAAGAACAAAAAGAACACGCCAGAACGTCTTGAACTGAAGAAGTACAATCCGTTCTTGAAGAAAATGACTGTTCACAAAGAAATCAAGTAACAAATCAAAAGGAGGAAATTGAACTATGGCAAAGAAAGTTGTTGCAACACTGAAAACTCAGACCGGTAAGAACTATGCAAAAGTTATCCGCATGGTCCGTTCTCCTAAAACAAACGCCTACGTTTTCGAGGAAGAAGTAATGCCTTCAGATAACGTTCAGGAATATCTCAAGAAGAAATAATAAGAAAAAATATAATTTTTTTTTCATACGCTTTTGTTTTGGCCTCCTGTTGTGAAACGGGAGGTTTTTTTTATGGATTGTTCCTGCTGGCCGTACATAGAGCCCCGAAAGCTG
The DNA here is from genome assembly GCA_045640985.1 of Bacteroidales bacterium. Taxonomy (GTDB): domain Bacteria; phylum Bacteroidota; class Bacteroidia; order Bacteroidales; family P3; genus Colimorpha. Next base: position 42,897 of record JAZUFZ010000004.1, on the reverse strand, counting down.
GTGTCGGATATTCGCGGAAACGAACTATTTATCATAAAGAAACAGGATATGAAACCGATATCGTTTCATCATAATTCACCATCGCAGCGCCATTCAATTGAAACGGATTTTCCAGCTGTAGTATAGTCATTTACATAGGGTAACTCCCTTCTATAGCAGGAAGTTACCGCAGGAAAAAGCCGTTAAAATATGGCGTATCAGTCAAATTCCATCATGACTGGATAGTGGTCGGATATATAGGGAACCCCATAGTTGCCATTCAAGGTCTTGATGGAGGCGGGTTTGAGATTCCGTACAAAGAAATGATCAATCTGGGAGGCCTTCTCTTTTCCGTATCCGGTATAGGTGGGCAAGGTGTCTTCCGGGGCGAGCATCTCTCGGACCGAAACCCATCCGTCTTCTGAGAAGGAACGGAAAATGGTATCTTGAAGGTTTGAATTCATATCCCCACCTATTACCACAGGAATTGAATCGCCAGCCCATTCCTCGGCAAGTCTGTGGAGGAGTCTGGTGGATTCTGCGCGGGCAATCGCTCCGACGTGGTCGAGATGCGTATTCATGTATAGCCATTCGTAATGGGTTTCCCGGTCTTCCAACAGTACCATAGTGACTGTACGTTTGCAGGCGGCGTCCCATCCTCTGGAAACGGCCGTCGGGGTCTCACTCAGCCAGTAGGTGGCCGATTTCTCAAGCAGGAAACGGTCTTTTCGGAAATATACAGCCATACATTCGCCGTTTGTGTCGCCGTCGTCACGGCCCACGCCTATGCGCTCGTAATCAACTAAAGCACTATCGAGAAAATGCAGCTGGTCATTAAGTACTTCCTGTAGTCCTATGGCATCTGGCTGCTCCTGCGCAATCATAGAGGCAACAGCGGCGCGGCGGTTGGCCCAGCAATTGATGCCGTCGTGTTGGGTGGACCAGGCAGAGCTATTGCGGATGTTGAAGGTTATTACTTTAATTCTGTGGTGGCTTGAACGGGTAGGCGCGAAGCTGTATGCCACGGCCAGTATTACAGTGCAAGCGAAGAAGATTATGGCTTTTTTCATGGCTTATTGTTTGAAAGTTCGTCCGGGTAAGGATGTCTTCGGTTCGGGTTACGGGGAAACCAGCCTTTCAGTACTCGCTTTTCCTGCTCGTACAGTTCCAATATGGACCATAAGCAGCTGAAAGCAAATATGCCTAAAAGAATGGATAGGACAAGATTCTTTACAAACAGGGATCCTAAAATGCTGAGTATTCCCGCTAAGAGAAATACCCACCATATCTGTTTCCCGATATAGTATTCCGTTTTGATTACGATGGGGTGGAATATGCCGATCATAAGAAATGTGGCAATTCCAATAAGAAGTCCCGAGAAGGAGATGCAGCTCATGCGTTATTTTTTGTATAGCGCTACTGCGTCAGCTACTAAGAAGATGCTGCCCGTAATCAGAATGAAGTCTTGCGGTGAGGCCTGCTTTTTTGCGGCAGAGAGGGCCTGTCGGATTGTGGGATAGGAGGTTCCTTCAAGACCTAATGATTTTGCTTCCTTTGCGAGAATCTCAACATCCAGCCCTCGTGGGACATTAGGCTTGGTATAGTAGCGTATGGCATTTGGAGGCAGAAGCGGAAGAATATGGCCGAAATCCTTATCATTCACACAGCCGTATATCAAATGTAACTGACGGTATCTCAAGTGCTGCAGCTTCTCAAGCATGGATTCTATTCCATCTTGATTGTGTGCGGTTTCACAGATTACCAGTGGCTCCTCTTCCATGATTTCCCAACGTCCGTGGAGTCCTGTGTCCTGTATGACATTACGGATGCCATGTCTGATGTCAATATCGCTGAAGTTGTAGTCCTGTTTTTGAAGTTGGTCCAATGCGGCAAAAAGCGTGGCAAGATTCTTTAGCTGATAACTTCCAGAGAGTGGACATAAGAGGTCCTGCTGGATGGTTTTTCCATCTCTGGTAACGTCAAAACGGAGCAGGGGAGTGGTGCGGTCTAAAATCTGGCGGATTCTATAATGCTGATCGGCCATGGTAATAGGGGCACTCAGACGATTGGCTTTTGTCTGGAATACAGGCTCTGTCTCCGGATGGGTCTGACCAATCACAACAGGGGTAAGCGGTTTTATGATACCCGCTTTTTCGTGAGCGATTTTGGCCAAAGTGTCCCCTAAAAACTGGGTATGGTCAAAGCTTATATTGGTAATGATGCTGAGGTCGGGGCGTATGACATTGGTGGAATCCAGACGTCCGCCCATACCGACTTCAACAACGGCTACATCAACCTTTTCTCTGGCGAAGAAGTCAAACGCCATACCGACAGTCATTTCAAAGAAAGACAATTGCTCTTTGTCGAGAAAATCTTTGTGTCTGGTAATCCAGTTGCTGACTTCTTTCTTGGAAATCATTTCGCCGTTGATGCGGATTCTTTCCCGGAAATCTACCAGATGAGGTGAGGTGTAAAGGCCGACTTTATATCCAGCCTGTTGCAATATGCTTGCGAGCAGATGACTTACAGACCCTTTCCCGTTGGTTCCGGCGACATGGATGCTTCGGAAACCGGTTTCCGGGTGGCCGAGGTAATCCATCATGGCTACCGTATTTGTAATGTCAGCTTTATAAGCAGCTTTGCCGATGCGGTGATACATCGGCAAGCTGTTGAACATATAATCTAATGTCTCTTGATAGGTCATTGTAATGATTCGATTTGGGCTTTGATGGAAGCAATCTTGCTTTCAGCATCAGCTTGTTTCTGGCGTTCTTTGGCTACTACGGCTTCGGGCGCGCCGTTGACGAATTTTTCATTGGAAAGTTTCTTCATGACGCTTGCGAGGAATCCTTCGGTATATTTGAGTTCCTCCTGAAGCTTGGCGAGTTCGGCTTCCTTATCGATATTCTGACTCATCGGTACAAAGCATTCGGCGGTGCCTACCATAAAACTGATAGCGCCTTCCACTTTCTCACTGACATGGCTGATATCAGACAGGTTGGCAAGCTTGGATATGATTCCGTAGAATTTCTCTACACTTTGAGGCAGACCTTTGATGCTGAGCTTCAGCTCTTCTTTGGGGGATAGGCCTTTGCTGTTGCGCAAACCTCTTACCCCAGTAATGATTTCCTGAGCAATGGCACAGTCGTCAAGCAATTGTTTGTTGTAAGTTTGAGGCTGTGGCATATCGGCTACCATGATACTCTCGTCCTGAGTACGCTCTTTCAGAGTGTGCCAGATTTCTTCGGTTACGAAAGGCATAAACGGGTGAAGCATCCGCATAAGGTTGTCGAAAATATCAATAACATCATTGTAGGTCTTTCCATCAATAGGCTGTCCGAAAGCGGGTTTGATGATTTCGAGGAACCAGCTGCAGAAATCATCCCAAATCAGCTTGTATGTGGTCATCAAAGCTTCGCTCAGACGGTAAGATTCAAAATCCTTTTCCACATCTTCAAGCACGGAGTTCATCTTGTTGCGGAACCACTCGATGGCTAACCGGTTATCCTCGGTCTGTGCTATGGAGTCATCAATCTGCCAACCTTTAATCAGTCGTAGTGCATTCCAGATTTTGTTGCTGAAATTGCGCCCCTGTTCGCATATACTTTCATCAAACGGAAGGTCATTTCCTGCTGGAGCAGTCAGCAGCATACCCATTCTAACGCCATCAGCACCGTATTTCTCAATCAGCATAATCGGGTCAGGACTATTGCCGAGACTTTTGCTCATCTTTCTGCCGAGTTTGTCGCGAACAATACCTGTGAAATATACATGTTTGAATGGTACTTCATGTTTGTATTCCTCACCGGCCATAATCATACGGGCTACCCAGAAGAAGATGATGTCTGGAGCTGTAATGAGGTCGTTTGTAGGATAGTAATATTTTATTTCCTCATTGTCGGGATTGCGGATGCCGTCAAAAAGGCTGATGGGCCATAACCAACTGCTGAACCAAGTGTCAAGTACATCCTCGTCCTGGCGCAACTGATCCATATCGGTTACAACTCCCGGGAATTTCTCCTGTGCAATCCGGAATGCCTCATCTTTGCTTTCGGCTACGATGATTTCATGATTGGGAAGATAATATGCCGGGATTCTTTGTCCCCACCACAACTGACGGCTGATGCACCAGTCCTTGATATTCTCCATCCAGTGACGGTAGATATTGCGGAACTTGTCGGGGTGGAACTGGATTTGACCGTCTTCCACAACCTGTAAAGCGACTTTCGCGATGTCGCTCATCTTCATAAACCATTGCGCACTGAGTTTCGGCTCGATAACAGCATCGGTTCTTTCGCTATGTCCAACCTTATTGGTGTAATCTTCGATTTTCTCAATCAGGTCAAGTTCTTCCAGATCTTTTACAATCTGCTTACGGCAGGCAAAACGGTCCATTCCTGCATATTTTCCGCCATGCTCGTTGAGTGTTCCGTTGTCGTTGAAGATATCAATCGTTTCGAGATGATATTTCATTCCGAGATTATAGTCGTTGATGTCGTGGGCGGGAGTGATTTTCAGCGCGCCCGTACCAAATTCACGGTCCACATATTCGTCCATGATGATAGGAACGCTTCTACCGACGGAAGGAACAATCACGCGTTTGCCTTTCAGGAATTGGTAGCGTGGATCTTCTGGATGAACGCAAACGGCTGTATCGCCTAAGATGGTTTCGGGACGGGTAGTAGCAACTACGATATATCGGTCTTCGCCTTCAATCTTATATCTCAGGTAGAAGAGTTTGCCATGGCTTTCTTTGTAAATGACTTCTTCGTCGCTCAGAGCGGTGAGGGCTTTGGGGTCCCAGTTTACCATTCTCACGCCACGATAAATCAACCCCTTCTTGTAAAGGTCCACAAATACCTTGATAACGCTTTCGTATCTTACGTCATCCATGGTGAATGCGGTTCGTTCCCAGTCACAGCTTGCTCCCAGTTTGCGCAGCTGCTTCAGAATGATTCCGCCATGCTCTTCTTTCCATTCCCAGGCATATTTCATAAACTCGTCGCGAGAAAGGTCTCTTTTATCGATACCGCGTTCCTTGAGCATGTTTACCACTTTGGCTTCGGTGGCGATACTTGCATGGTCGGTTCCGGGAACCCAGCAGGCATTCAGTCCTTTCATGCGGGCTCTGCGCACCAAAACATCCTGGATTGTATTATTCAGCATGTGTCCCATGTGAAGTACCCCGGTTACGTTAGGTGGTGGGATAACAATAGTATATGGCTTACGGCCGTCGGGAGTTGAGTGAAATAATTTTTGGTTCAACCAGTACGAGTACCACTTTTCTTCTACAATACTGGGATCGTATTTTGATGCGATTTCCATTGATATATAATTTTTTACGATATTATCTTATTAATTAAAGTAACTGCAAAGATACAAAATTTATTTTAATCCGTCTATCTTTTTCTAAAAAATATCATAAAAATAGAAAAGGCTTAGGAAATTTCCTAAACCTTTTCTTTATGGATTGTCGTAAAATTAGTCGAGGCTTGGGCCTGCTGCAACGAGTGCCTTTCCGGCTTCGTTGGTCTGGTATTTTACGAAGTTCTTTACGAAACGGCTTGCCAGATCCTTTGCTTTTTCTTCCCATACGCCGTCCTGTGCGTAGGTGTCGCGTGGGTCAAGGATTCTGCGATCAACACCAGGAAGAACAACAGGAACCTCCAGATTGAAGTAAGGAATGTGTTTGGTCTCAACCTTGTTGATGTCGCCGTTCAGGATAGCATCGATGATTCCACGGGTATCTTTAATAGAGATACGTTTTCCGGTACCGTTCCATCCAGTGTTTACCAGGTAAGCGCGAGCGCCGTTGGCTTCCATACGTTTAACCAGTTCTTCTGCATATTTGGTCGGGTGCAGTTCCAGGAATGCCTGGCCGAAGCAGGCGCTGAAAGTAGGGGTGGGTTCGGTGATACCGCGTTCGGTACCAGCCAGCTTAGCGGTGAAACCACTCAGGAAGTAATATTTGGTCTGTTCCGGAGTAAGAATGGATACTGGAGGCAGAACGCCGAAAGCATCAGCACTCAGGAAGATAACGTCCTTTGCTGCTGGAGCTGAACTTACAGGACGTACGATGTTCTGGATGTGGTCGATAGGATAGCTTACGCGGGTGTTTTCGGTAACGCTCTTGTCTGCGAAATCAATCTTTCCGTTTGCATCAACGGTAACGTTTTCCAGAAGTGCGTTGCGGCGGATGGCATTGTAAATGTCAGGTTCGCTTTCTTTGTCGAGGTTGATAACCTTTGCATAGCAGCCGCCTTCAAAGTTGAACACGCCTTTGTCGTCCCAGCCGTGTTCGTCGTCGCCTACGAGCAGACGTTTAGGATCGGTACTCAAAGTAGTCTTGCCGGTGCCGGAGAGACCGAAGAAGATGGCGGTGTTCTTGCCTTCCATATCGGTGTTGGCGGAGCAGTGCATACTTGCGATGCCTTTGAGTGGCAGATAGTAGTTCATCATACTGAACATACCTTTCTTCATTTCTCCACCGTACCAGGTGTTGAGGATAACCTGTTCGCGGCTGGTGATGTTGAATACAACGGCGGTTTCGCTGTTCAGGCCAAGTTCTTTGTAGTTTTCAACCTTTGCCTTGCTGGCGGTATAAACGGTAAAGTTAGGCTTGAAATTCTTCAATTCTTCTGCGGTAGGTTTGATGAACATGTTCTCAACGAAATGAGCCTGCCATGCAACTTCCATAATGAAGCGTACTGCCATACGGGTGTCAGGATTTGCACCACAGAAAGCATCTACTACATAAAGATTCTTGTTGCTGAGCGCTTTAACTGCAGTTTCCTTAACTGCTTTCCAGGTTGCTTCACTTGCCGGATGGTTGTCGTTTTTGTACTCGTCAGTAGTCCACCATACGGTATTTTTTGAATTTTCATCCATTACGATGAACTTGTCTTTAGGAGAACGGCCGGTATAGACGCCCGTCATTACGTTGATGGCGTTCAGTTCGGTTTCCTGACCTTTGTCGAAACCGGTCAGGCTGGGGTCCATTTCTCTTTTGTAGAGTTCCTCGTATGAAGGGTTGTAGGTAATCTCCTTAGTCCCTTGGATACCATAGCTCTCGAGAGCTTTCAAGATGTTTTCATTCATGGATTAAAACTGTATTATTTAGTATCTTTTTTTGTTAACAATTGTCTTATGGACATAATGCCCCTACGCCGCAGAATGCAATTGGTTGATTATGAATTTTTTTATCATATTCCGCTTGTGTAAAGACGATGCAAAGTTACGATTTTTTTTCATATCGTGCAAGAAAATTTCAAAAAATATTCAAAAAAATCTTCTTTCTCCCGTTAGCGGAATTAATCTATGGTTGCGCATGAAATTATTATAGGGCTCCTTTGCCCTCAGTCTGTGCGCGGCCGCTGGGGCTGCGGTCGCAGAGCCTCTACCGTTTCTCCGCTGCCTCGGCTGGTGGCCTCCGCTCAAAATATCCGTAATAATCCTTTTCCCGGGGGCTTGTTTTTCAGGCTTTTCACCGTGGTAACTCCCTTCTATCTTCTTTTTATCTCCATATTAACTTCTTTTTATCTCCTTTTCTAAGAATAAGAGATAGAAAAAAGATAAACTGGAGATAAAAAGAAGATAGAAGGGAGTTACACATTACAAATAGCTATATTACAGTGGGGAAAACCGGTTTCTTTGCAAGCGTCATTAAGAGATTGATTTATGCAATAGTAGGAAATTATAAAAAAAACGTTAAAAATTGTTTAATAAATTTGTACATTCAAAAAATATATATATCTTTGCCTCTTGAATTATAGTCGCAAAAACCGATATATTATTATGAAAAAATTACTTATTGCACTGATTTGCGGATGTTTACTCTTTGGAGCGAATGATATTGCTGCGCAGTCAAAAACCTCAAAAACCACTTCAAAGACCACCACTTCCAAGTCTTCGAAGAAAAAAAAGCAGGTCGCAGAACCTCCAAAAGTTGTGGAGAAAGAGTTGCGCTACAATAGTAATGACTGCCTTTTCCCGATGGATATTGAGGCAGACATCGCCTTTGGCCCGACTACCGCGCCCCAGGGCGGCGGCCAGGTAAACGAAATCCAGGCAGACAAAAAGCATCCATACCTTTTTGAATTTGAACATAACAGCGTGTGGTATCGTTTCGTAGTGCCATATAACGGTTTTCTTGAATTTACGATTACCCCGACCAACCCCAAGGACGACTATGATTTTCTCCTTTACAAATACACCGATGTTTATTTCAGCAACCACGTGATACAGAACAAAGTGCTGCCCCTTGCCGGTGTCGTAAATACAATCGATACGACATCCAAGACTGGCGCCATCGGTATGAAGAAGGACGCAAAGGAAACCTTCGTTACCAAACATCAGATGACCTCATTTGTGAAGTCTGTCTTTGTGAAGAAAGGCGAAGTGTATTATATCTGCGTAGATAATGCTTCTGCCAAAGGTTCCGGTCACACCATCAAGGCAAGCCTTTTCGTGGATTCATACGAGCCCGTAGTCCTGTTCTACGACACCAAGACCCACAAATCCATAGATGTGGATCTGCTTGTGATTGAAAAGAATACCGATAACCGCGCTATTGTGAAGAACCCCAATTTCCGTAAAGGCGTCATCAAGTTCGTGCCACATTTTGAATATACCCTCTACGCAAAGCGTGACGGCTATTTCTCAATCTACAAGGACTTCAACGCCGATATCTATAAAGGCGACACAATCCTTCGTTTTCTGATGAACCGTATAGAACGCGGCACCCGTTATCCGATCAGCGACATCTATTTCGACAACGACGAGTCGGAACTTCTCCCCGAAAGCGATACCGTATTGATGAATTATGTGGCAATGTTCCGCAATCATCCTAATGTATCATTCCTTATTAAAGGATATGTCCAGACCTACGGATTTGATGTAGATGGCGATGTCCAGATGTCCCTTGCCCGTGCCGTTTCAGTCAAAGAGTTTTTCGTAAAGAACGGGCTTCCGGCCGAAAAGATATCGGTAGCAGGTATGACCCAGACCGAAGTGAAACGAGCCGCCGCCGCAGTCCTTACCAAGGACAAACGCAATGATGCCAAGGTTGAGATAGTGATTACCGACATCCAGAAGGAATAGATAGCGGAAAGTCAATATAGAAATAGAATGAAAGGCGCCCCAATCGGGACGCCTTCATTTTTTTTCTCTGTGCGGTTATTGGGGGAAATGGTCGTGATTTTATCGGGTATCTCCGTGGTAACTCCGTAGTAGGGAGCTCGTGCCAAGGGGAAAAACCCAAACCAATCAGCACCGTAAGGTATAGTTATGACAATGTTACCAGCTCCTCGTATCAGGCCATTCTGGTGGCTTTTCTCGGCGTAGGTCTGTGGAGTTTATTCCTCAGGATTCTTGAGCTCTCCGGTAATGAAATAGCCGCATTTCTTCAGGTTCTCGACGGGCTGGATTGTGAGGTTGATCTGGGAAGGGGAGACATTCATCTCATTCACGAGATGGTCATATACAATCTTGTTGCGGTATTCTGCCAGTTTGAGAATGGTAGAGTCCGCATTGTCAGGAATCTGCTGCTCCAGGTTTAGCGAAAGTTCAGGAGTCTGGAGTACGGCGTTTGCATATTTCTCAAGACTGTAGTATTGTTCTGAAGAAATGTCGTGCTGCATAGGGTCGAAAGCGATGAAGGTCTCATCCTCGTGAGATATGCCCAGAAGGTCGCCAGCCATCCGGAATGGCTCTGTTGCTACTTTCACAAGCAGGTTTCCGAGGGTTTTCCATACGGCCTTCATGTACTTGAATTCGGGATTGTCGAGGTTTCCGGAGATCGGCAGGTCGATTTGTATCTGCTCATCCTTGTTCTTGAGAACGTATAGTGCGGCTTTGAGGGGAATGTTGATCTGGGCATCAACGTCCTTGCGTTTGTCCCCTACGGTGGGCTTAAAGATATCAAGATGGTTCTGCCCATCCAGTTGGCTGTTCTGGATTTTGTTGTGGCTTACAAACGAGAATACGCCTTCCGTGAAGGGATGTCCAAGGTATGCCACGGTATAGGGGGAAAGATCCGCCATCTGGAGATTTCGGATATTCAGCGTAAGGTTTTGGTATTCTTTGATATTGTCGATAGTGCCTTCCCATTTGATGAGGGCGTTACCGCCGTGAGGAAGCTGGGCTTTAATGAGGGCATTGTTCTTCTGGTTGAGGTCTATGTTTTGTGCTTGAATGTCGATATGAGTAACAGGAAATTCAAAGATGTCGGGTAGGGTATGGTCGGCATAGGTGAATGCTCCGTTTGTGAAGGAAAAGTTATTGCAGAAAAGTTTCATCGGTGTTTTGGTTGTTGCGGCCGTGTCTTGTGATTCTTCGGATGCCGTATCGGTTGGGGTATCAGATGGGATGAGTATCCGGCTGAAATTGGTGCCGTCGGCGTATCTGTCGAAACGGCCCTGAAGTCCGTCGATAGTTACGGAATTGATGTTGTATAACTGATTGTCGAGATTGATATTGTTTATATCAACAGCCAGTTGGTTGAACGCGAGTATCGGTTGCTGCTGGTCGGACTTCACATCTACCTGGTTGAGGCTTAGATTACCGTTGATGTTCATATTGGTTATATGGCTCAGATTACCGTCTGCTGTCAGGTGGGCATTCAGATTACCGTCCATTTCTCCAATTCTCATGAAATCGGAAAGGTATGCTTTGATATTTGAAAGGTTGAATTTGCTCAAATCAACGGTAGCCTGGAAATCGTTGGTATTAACGTCGTAATGGGCATCTGTCGTGATAGTTCCGCCATCCGCAAGTTCAATGCTCAATCCGGCATCTGTAGCATCGTTTCCTCCGATGCAGAAACCAGGAATCTTGATGTTGAGGTCTTTGAGGTTCCAGTCGCAGTCTCTCTGTAAATCGGCATAATATACCTTTCCGTGACTCAGGCGGATATTATAGAAATAAAGCATCCAGTCACTTGGGGTGGTGTCTTGGACTTCGGATATGGTGTCTTCGGAAGCAAAATGGTCAATGAGACTCGTGAAATTAAACCGGTTGCCATTTTGTAGCACATTTACATCCAGTCCTGCTAATGTGATGTGTTGAAGATAGACCTTGTGGCTGAGAAGTTTGAGTAGTTTCGCCTTTACGTCAAGGGTGTCGAAACTGACAAATTCAGAAGTCTGGTCGTCTTCATAGACGGTAAGGTTGTGAATGGCAACATGACCGGAATAAACATTAACTTTCAATTTATCCACATGTAGTTTCCTGCCGATTAATTTATCTCCGTTCTGGTTGATATAAGCTGTGGCTATAGGGGATACCAAAAGCGTGACGAGTACAAATAATGCAAGAATGGAAGCAATTACAACTGTTATGATTTTCAATGACTTTTTCATATAATATAAAATGAATGACGATGCAAAAGTACAAAAAAAAATCAATATATTTGTTCAGTTAAGAATATTTTTGTAATTTTGCATCGCATTTTTGAAAAAAGACGTGAAAACATACGTGGCCATATTAGCAGGGGGAATTGGTGCAAGAATGGGTAGCGCACTTCCCAAACAGTTCATAACTGTGGGCGACAGGTGTATCATAGAATATACGATTGATGCTTTTGACCGCAGCGAAGAGGTGGATGAGATTATTGTGGTTGTGCATCCCGATTGGCTCGAACACATGGAATATCTGATTTCCTGCAATAGATGGACAAAATGTAAACGGGTCGTACCTGGCGGGAAGGAACGTTACGAATCAACATTAAATGCCCTGAAGGCATTTCCTGAGGCCTCCGATGAAGATAAAATCTTGTTGCACGATGCCGTGCGCCCGTTGGTCAGCAATGCGTTGATAGAAGGTACAATTGCTGCATTGGATGAATGTGAGGCGGCAGGAGTTGCTGTGGCTTGTACGGATACTGTGTGGAGAGTAGTGGACGGTATCGTGGAAAGTATTCCCGAACGAAAAAGTTTGATGCGTGCACAGACTCCTCAGGGATTCCGTTTTGGAATCATAAAGAGTGCTTATCGCAAGGCGCTCGAACAAGGCGAGATTGCCGCGACCGATGATTGTGGAATGGTGTCACGGTATATGCCCGAAACAAGAATCCATATTGTTGAAGGCGATGAACGGAATATCAAAATCACCTATCCTCAGGATTTATCATTCTTAGAAAATTATTTGAAAACTATATAAAATTATGAATACAATAAAAATAAATGTATCGTCACGAACATTGTGGATTGACCTTCTGATTTTAGGAGCTATCGTTATGGTTCCAGGTATCAGTCATTTGCTTGGGTTTTCCTTACAGGCTATAGAACCGATGCGAATTGCCTTGTTTGCAGGAATGCTTCTGGTGAATGATCGCCGGAACGCATACCTGTTAGCTTTGTTGATTCCGTTGTTCTCAACTATTGCCACAGGCTTTCCTATGGGCGGAAAATGTGCTTTAATGGCAGTAGAACTCATCTGCAACGTGGCAGTTTTTGAATTCGCGAAATCCAGACTGAGCGTTTTTCAATCAATGCTGCTTGCAATAGTTTTGTCAAAGATGTTATATTATGGATTGAAGTTTCTTGTAGTGGGAGCTGTAGCAACAACGGTAGGCATTTCTACGCAGATAATCGTGGTTTTGTGTTTGTCTGTTGTGTTTTCCTGCATAAAAAAGACAGTGTAATCTAATGGGATGAATTTCCCCAACTAAATTCAGTATCTTATGAAGAAATTATTTATTCTGCTGTTCTTTAGTTCTATGTTGTGTACCCTTAGGGCACAATCGTGGTATGGCCCAGATACAAGTTTCTGGTTAGGCTTTATTCCGCATTCACAGGCTCATGTAGGTGATAATCTGCTTTTCTCAATAACGTCATGTGATGCTGGTGTAGTAACTATTAGTAATCCCAATACATTGTGGAGTGATACAATAGAGGTTTCTGCAGGAGAAACCCGAAATAAAGAATACAATTCGACAATAGGATCAATGGATCCCTATGGGGAAGTAACCAATGATGCAGAATTTTTGAATATTATCGGAACTCCAATCAATTCTGGTTTGTATGTGTCATCGACAGTGCCAATCACTTTAGCTGTTTGTACCCAGCGTAATTCCTCAGGGTCAATTGATGCCTGTCAGATTATGCCGACTTCACAGTTGGGTAGTAAATATGTAATTCAAAGTTATGAAATCAATACAAATGTACAAAGGGCGAGTTGTTCTAATTTTTGTATTGTCGCAGTTGGTTCTAATGGAAAAAATCTGATTGATGTTTATTTGACGGCAAATACAAGCAATGGCTGGTCTGCTGGATCACATCAGACGATTTTAGTAAATCCTGGTGAGTGCATTCATTTCCAAACGAGTGAAGATGGTGGTCTTCAAGATTTTGCAGGAACTGTAATTCAATCACAAGATGGTTCTAAAATTGCTGTTTTTGAAGGTAATAGATTGGCAATGGTTCCAATATCCGGCGCCAGTTCGGATATGATGTTTAATCAGTCTATCCCTGTTCACTCTTGGGGATCAGAGTTTATTGCGGTTCCAGTAACAGGCCATGAAAATGCGTATGTTAAGGTAACAGCAAGTGCCGATACTTGTCGGGTCTATTTTGATGGCGTGTTAAAAGCTACACTTTCGTCATACGAAAGTTATTCTGATCAGATAACGAATGCTACTTATATCAACACAAGTAAACCAGTCTCAGTTGCGTATTATGTGGATAGTCGCCATAGTGGTGGAGGAATGGAGTTTGGCGATTGTGCGATGACAACCTTATTGCCATTGTCTCATCATGATGAAAATGGAGCCTATTTTACTACTTTCCAAATGGAAGATGGTTATCAGTCGCGTTATTATTTGAATGTGGTAACTCCGTCCAATAATACAAATCAAGTAATGCTGGATAATCAACATGTTCAGAATTTCTCTCCGGTAGGTTCAACGGGATATTCTTACGCGAAAGTGGGAATATCAGAGGGGAATCATGTTCTATATACATCTCCTTCATCCTGGTTTATTGCACAAGTGATTGGGTTGAGTTCCAATTGGGAAGGCTATATCCACAATATAGGTGGAAACAGAGTATGTGAGAATCCCCTGGCAATCAAAGAGGAATCAATGATAGAACCGATAATCACACCCAATCCTACGCATGACAATATATATGTAAAATGCCCAATAGAAATTCAATCTTATGAATTAATCTCTATTGTTGGAACAAAGTTAGTAGAGGGTGTTGGTGATGGAACAGAGGTGTTAATAAATGTGCAGAATCTTTCAAAAGGAGTGTATATTCTGCATTTGAAAACATATGATGGGATAATTACAAAAAAAATCTTAATTGAATAGAAAAATGATACTGTTGATTATTGATGAGATCCGGTAGAATTGAATATGTCGTAACAATCCTCTATATTCCGGATGAATTTCTATCAAATAAGTATATGAAAAACGGTTGAAATGAAGATCTATGTGCAATGAGAGATAAAAAGTCACCTAATATTGAAGGTGGAATTTATCTGCCAATTGGATATGTGTAGATTTTGAATCTCGATTATAAAGCAAGATTCAAACCTACGGCCCCATTGGTAATCATAAAATCATTATTCAAATACTTTTCCACAATTAACTTTATTGATACCCCATTGATATATTTTTTCTATAGTGGGTGCTTGTATATTCTTTTCTTTGGTTAGCTGATATATAAAATGCAGACCATAAGGAAAATCTTCAGTAAAGTATCGGCTTTGAAAATCTGGCACCCACCCATTAGGCGTTTTAATCATTGGTGCGAGAATTGTTTGGAAGGCTTTGATGGAACTGATTTTTTGTGTAAGGCTATTGGCGTCTGTACTTTCGTAATAGTCCAATAAAGAAGGAATCGCTCTGTCTTTTATAGGAAGAACTTGTAATAACTGCATAAATTCATTATCCATATCAATTATGGTTTGACTTGCTTCGGTGGTCCATTCTTTATAGAATAGGATTTGGTGGTCAGAAAGATAGTTTTTAGGTTCGCTCCACATAGTATATAGGCGTCCAGTATGGAGAATTGGGTTGCTGTTTGTTAACGAAACCTCGTAATAATTATTTAGAAGCTTAGTCGGTGTAAGCCATAGATTTTCAATCAATATCCTGAATTGTTCGGTATTACTGATATTTTCTGTTGCAATAGCAACTTCTGGTTTATAACCAAGAAGATTGGCACTATGACCGTAGGAAACTGTACGCGCAATATATGGCGTTCGTTGAAATCCAAATAATTTGGTTCTTTTATCTAATATTTTGTGTGCGGCAAAAAAGAATCCGGTACTACATACAATTGATCCTATGATAGATTGCTCTCTCAGATATGGCTTGATTCTGTGCATTGTCTCTTCAATGGCAAATCCAGGAAGGCATAAGAATACAATCGCACAATCCATAAGGGCCTCTTTCGGATTGTCGGTAACAAGATTGATCTTTCCGATATATTGCTTTTTGTTAATGTCATTAATTACAATTTCTTTGCTCCATAGTGAGGGATGTTGTGTTAATATATTGACTTTAATGTTCTCCTGGGATGATAAAACCCCGGCACATACATGACCTAATGATCCACCTCCGCAGATACAGATGTTTGTACTCATTATTTAAGTGATTTAAAAGCTTCAATAATTTTTTCGTTTTCTTCGTGATTTCGGATTGCTATTCTCATGTATTGTTTCCCATCAAATCCTTTTTTCGTAGAGCAGTCACGTGTGAGAATATTGAAATTTTTTAATAGTGTCATTACAATTGTAGTAGCTTTATATGGTGGTTTGACTTCAACTAAGAAATAGTTGGCTTGAGATGGCATGACTTTTAGAAAATCAATGGTTCTGAGTTTTTGCTCAAAGTCATGTCGTTCTTGTACGAATTTTGCACAGGCTTTTTTATAATCAATTTCATATTTGGTGAGGATTTGCATGAAATTTTCTGCAAAAGAATTAAGGTTCCAAATGCTTACATCTTTTTTCATTTTGGCAATTAATGTCCTGTCGCTTGTGGCTAATAATCCGAGTCGTATTCCAGGAACACCATAACTTTTAGAAATTGATTTTATGACAATGAGATTTGGGTATTGATTCAAAGTGGAATCCTTCAATAAAGTATTGATTTCCCATTCGTCGCTGAAATCCACGAAACTCTCATCAATAATCAATCTTATCTGTCGATTCTTACACCATTCTGCCAAGGTGTATAGATCCTTTATTGGAATGAAATTTCCAGAAGGATTGTCTGGATTTATGAGTAGTAACGTGTCAATGGGATTATTTCCGAAGAATGTCATCAGATCAGAGATGTCATACCTATAATTTTCTTTTGTGGGATAAAATTCTACTATGTTATTCGTATGAAGTCTGTTGGGGTATTCTTCAAATGTAGGGCGGGTAATACCAATATTACCGTTCAGGGTTTCCATTAATATTTTTATGAGTTCAGCGGCTCCATTCCCAGGAATGATATAATCCTCGCTTACACCCCAGCACTTGCTGGCCAATAAAGTGTTTACTTTCATCCCTGATGGATATTCGGTTAATAAAGTTTTAAAGTTGGCCTGCATTTCATCAACAATTTTTGTTGATGGAAAATATGGATTTACCAGATAGCAGTAATCAAGCATTTTAGGGAACCGCCAATATCCACCAAATCTTCCGTAAAATTTTCGTAGAATATCTTCTTCCTCCGCAAATATGGCTTCAGCGATATCGAGATCCTGTTTGTCGTCAATTTCGTACCATTTTTCGTTTGTGATCGGCAATGCTTTCAGATCATTTACTTGAAGGAAGGATATGATTCGTAATACGTTTTCGTAGTATTCGTTTTTCCCTACGGCTTTACAATAGGCTTCCAAGAATGGAACATATTTCGTAGTACTGAATTCTTTGGAGAACTTGTATATGTTGACCGTTTTATAGTATGAATCTGTATCTTTATACTTGAATGCGGCTTTGAGTACAAAATCAACAATGTTATTGTCCTCATCAATCCTTACCATGGTTCCGTCCATCCAGGATTCATATTTTGCTACTAATGCCAGGTTGGGGTATGGATCGCTGATGATCAGATCAAGCATTCCTGAGTCAAATACTAGATCGCTTTCCAGAAGAATTGTATCATCTTCCTGGAGCATCTGTTTTGCGAGAGCCAGTGAGTATATGTTATTTGTTTGGTCAAAGATGGGATTACTTATATATACAATGGGAGTATTGTTGTACGTTGAACCTAAGAAATTAATCAATTCCCGCTCTTTATATCCTACCACCATTACAATTCGTTTTAGGGCGTATTGCGTAAGTTGGTCTAACATACGATGTATTATGGGGGTTCCATTTACGGTCACCATACATTTGGTATTGTTCTGGGTAAGGTTTCCCAGTCGTTTACCCATTCCGGCTGCTAATATGATTGCTTGCATATTTTCTAATATTAGTAGTTCTTGCGATATACTCTTATCCCTGTTTTGTGAGGTTTCGTTTCTGCAGACCAGTTTTTGATTGGCGTCATAAAAGAGGCTCCATATACCAATTCAAGCCATTCTTTTGTCTTTTCGGGCATATAGAGCTTGTGGCCGAGGAAATCATTTTCTATAAATTTACATTTGGGTGTTACCCATGTTACACAGGGAAATCCATCTGTTTTATTTGCTTCGCGCCATTCCTTGTATTCGTGTTTCCTGGTGCAATAGGTTTTGTAGTTTAACTCGTCCTCCTCAAAGATGTAGAAAACATCCATCTGCACCCCTTTGTACATGAACTGCTCTTCCAGAATCTCACCAGTCTCTTTGATGTAGAATTGTCGGGACCTTTCAAATCCGAAGCTCTTCATTTCTTCGGCAATATTGTCTTTACGTTCTTTTGCTAATATTGCTACGTCCAAATCGTTATCAAAAGGAATAAATCCGTGTTCTCTATATGCTCCCAGTAGGGATCCAAAAATGGGAATCATTTTTGCGCCCATGTGACGAAAGGCTTCATCTCCTTTTAGTAGAGTTTCTAATCCGTATTGCTTGAATGTCTTGTTCATACGGTACTCCCGGAATTTGGAATCAATTTTGACAATGAATCTGTATATTCCTATCTTTGTGGCTAATTTGGCTAAAAATTCTCTCATGTTATTGTTCTTATTTCTTTAGTAAGCCTTTGGTGACGTTACGGCGGAAGGCGAGGAGTTTGTTACCTTTCTGGGGTTGGCCTTTAAGGGTAAAGGTAATCCATAGGGCTATGGTTCCGCCCCATTTTACGCCTTCTTTGAGTATTCTCTGCAGGTATTTTTTCTCCGATATCTGTCTGGTCCGATATCGTTCGCTTATCCCGATGCTGTAGGTGAGTTTGTCGAAATATTCCTGGGTGAGCTTTTTATCGGGAATGCTGTGGTAGAGTATCGCAGTGGGAAGGTAGTAGAATTTCATTCCTCGGGAAGTCATCTTGTCGAAAAGGTCTTTTTCCTCTGCTCCGATAAGGCTGTCGCCCTTGCGTCCTAATTCTACATTGAAAAGTCCTATTTCTTCAAATACGCTTTTCCTATAGGCCGCATTTCCGCCTCCGGGAAAAGCTCCGGATGGAAATTCCTTTTCTTTTTCTCCCAGATAGAGCTTTCCGGTAATCAGTTGGCGCGTATAGTGAGACATCCATTCGGGTTCAAGCCCTCCTTCATAATTAGGAATGATAGGCCCTCCGGCAGCCACAGCTTTGCTGTTGCGGTTGAAGAACTCATTGTAGGTCTTCAGGTATTCCTTGTTTACTGTGGCGTCATCGTCCACATATACAAGTATGTCTCCTTGGGCATTCTGTATGCCGCAGTTTCGGGCGTAAGAAAGCCCCTGCTGGGTTTCTATGAGGTATTGAAACTGTATATCTGGAAAGTCCTGCTGGAATCTTCGGCATTCGGTTTCTGTATTGTCGCTGCAGTTGTTGTTCACGAGGACAATCTCGTAGTCCTTGTGGCTGAGATTGTTTTCAGCTACACTCTTCAATACATTATATATGTATTTCTCCCGATTGTATGTACAGATAATTACAGATATCATTTGGAATTTTCTTTTTTGTCTTTTCTGGTCAGCCATATCACGGCTCCTATGGATAGTACCACAAACAGCAGTGAAATCCAGAATGAGAGCATGTCGTATTTTTTATCTGCGGGAGCTTCGTTGATAAATTCTATGGTGTGGTTTCCGGCGGGAACCTCTATCGCTCTCAACACATAGTTGGCTCTGAAATATTCAGCGGGTTCCCCGTCGATATAGGCTTTCCAGTCGGGTTTGTAGTATATCTCGCTCATCACGGCTACCTGTGGGGTCTTGGATGAGGTCTGATAAGTCAGGTGGTCGGGATTATAAGGCTTCTTGTGATCCAGTGTGATAGTTGCAGTAGAATCAAACTGGAAGTTACCAATTGAGAATTCGTTCTTGTTTACGATGGCAGTGTTTTCTGGCATGAAGTTGTCCATGGCCAGGATTTCCCCGTTGGCATCCTCTACATATTGGATTTCTTTAATAAACCAGGCGTTTCCAAGTGCGCCGGGATTCCGTTGTACCTGACCGTCTCTCATCACGAGATATTGCCCATTGAGCATGTTTACCACTGGAATACTTACCCTTCCTGCAAGATAGAAGTTGATAAGGTCCTGATAGCGGCTCATCTTCACGGCACTGTAGCCACCGATTTGTTTGTGGAATGCACTCGGCTTGGAGTCGTTGAAGGTATTGACTGCCATATTGAGTACTCGGTAATCCTGATCTCCGAATTGGGCTGCTATTCTGTCAATCTCATAGTCGTAGGGCTCTGGCGTGAGTTTCAGTTGTCTTGGATTTACATAGTTGCTGTCGCTTACATAGCGGCGGTCTATGCCCCAGAGGTCCACCACCATCAATAGGGTCAGAATGCCGAACAGAATTCCTTTTTTCTTGAGTTTCTGGTTTATGTATAGCCATATTATGGCTCCCGCAATCAGAATCAGGAAGAAGCTCCTCCAGGAGTCACCCATGAACAAGGCTTTTCGGTCTTTCACAAGCAGGTCTGATATCATCTGCCATTGGGTTCCGTAGGCCTCTTTCATCTGCAGGTCTCCCACACCGCTGAAACTGAATCCGCTGCTCAGTACCATCACCAGCAGAATGAGACCACAACTGATTCCTCCCGCACAGTAGAGCGCTCTGTTTTTGATGTTGCCGTTGATGATTTCCTTCAGTGCCAGCATGGCCCCCAGTACCATTGTGACATTTGCAAGTACCAGACTCATGGATGGGGTTCGGAACTTATTGTATAGTGGCAGATTGTTGAACAGCCATCCGTTGAATCCCATAAGGTTTCTGCCCCAGGACATGAGAATCGCAATAATCGTGGCAATCAGAATCCACCACTTTTCAGGTCCTTTCACCACAAATAGTGAGAGTATGAACAGGAATACGATAATTGCGCCGAAATATACAGGTCCGCTCGTAAATGGCTGGTCTCCCCAGTAGAGTGGCATCTGTTTCTGGCGGAAGGCCTTGTAGCATGCGCTTTCCTCATCGACTTTCTCTGTACTTCCGCCACCCATAGCGCCTGGCACCATAAGTGTGTAGGTTTCCCCTATGCCGTAGCTCCAACTGAAAGCATAATCGATATCGAGTCCTTCTGCATTATTTTCGGCGTTGCGGTTCTCTCCTCCATAAAGGTCGGATGGGCTTACTGTAAGTTCGCTGCCTCCGCGCATCGTATATTGGGAATATTCCTTGGTCTGCATCAGCAACCGGGCGTTTCCGCCTACTGCAAACAGACATCCGGCCAGAATCACACCGACTCCCATCAGAAGCCGTTTCAGGTATTTGTCCTTCAGCGAATAGATGAAATATACAACACCCAGCACGGCGCATCCGATAGCGGTATAATAGGTGATCTGTATGTGGTTGCAGGCGATTTGCAGACCGAGAGCCGTTCCGAACAGAATTCCACCCATAACCAGATTGCGTATCCGTTGCTTCTTATCTTCGCCTTCGTTGCGCAGGCACAGCATCATACCCGCCAGTATCGGCATCATCATAGCCATGGCTCTTGCCTTGGTAATATGACCGGCTTCGATGATGATGATATTGTAGCTTCCCAGTCCGAATGCAACCGCACCAATGGCGGCAATCCAGGGGTTCAAGCCCAGACATACAAGTGCGATATAGAATCCTATCAGGTATAGAAACAGCACTCCGATATGCTGGCCCCATCCGATGTATTCTCCGTCAAGCGCACATTTTATTTTTGTGAACAAGGATGCACTGGGTTTTCCGCCACCAATCTGGCAGTTCGGCATACCGCCGAACATAGAGTTGTTCCAGTGGGCGTAATCTCCGGTCTCCTGATGATATACATGGCTTTCGTGAGCCATGGCTTCAAATTTCTGGGTATCGCCCTGTGGGAGGGCTTTACCTTCCAGCACAGGCATGAAATAGATACAGCTTGCCAGCAGCATTACTATTGCCAGAGCCACATGGGTGAGAAGTTTTTTTGTCTTGGTATTCATTTGTGTTTTCTTTTTCAGTTCAAGGTTTTTCCCTGTAGGTTTTCAGCCGTAGGGTATGTGATTCTTACATGATATATACTCAGCATCTTATCCTTCAGAATGTCGCGTATGCGGCTGATATCGCTGAAGGTGATATCGCAGTTGCTCAACTGGTTGGCGCTGATTTTGTCGTTGATTACCTTGTCTATGAGTCTGCTTATACTTTCTTTGTCTGGTTCTTTAAGGCTCTTGCATGCGGCCTCTACGCTATCCACCAGCATAACCACTGCGGTCTCTCTGGAGAATGGTCTTGGTCCTGGATATACGAATATCGTCGGGTCGATTTCCTCATCGGGGTGGAGGTTCTTGAATTTCGTATAGAAATAGCCCGTTGTAGTGGTTCCGTGGTGTGTGCGGATAAAATCCACTACCACGCCTGGCAGACGGTATTTCTTTGCCAGAGCGATGCCGTCGCGCACATGCTGGGTAATGATCTGTGCGCTCTCCTCGCAGTCCAGTTCGTCGTGCGGGTTATATTCCGTATTCTGGTTCTCCGAGAAATATATCGGCGCTGTGGTCTTGCCTATATCGTGATACATGGCTCCCACGCGTGCCAGCAGGGCGTTTCCTCCGATTTCGTTGATCAGGTCCTCGCTGATATTGGCCACCTGCATGGCGTGCTGGAAGGTTCCAGGAGCCTGACGGCTCAAGGCGCGCAGGGCCGGGGTATTGGTGCTTGATATTTCCAGCAATGTCAGGTCTGTAGTCATTCCGAATATCTTCTCAAACAGGTATATCAGCGGGTAGGAGAGAAGCGTCAGCGTGGCGTTCAGGAAGAATATCACGAACCGTTGCCAGTCCAGTCCTCCTAAATTGGTGTCCTGCGTCAGCAGTCCGCATACATATATCAGCGAATAACTGCAGAATATCAGTCCGCTCACGATAAAGAAATTACTTCTCCGCTCGAAACTCTTCACAGATATAATCGTAATCATACCCGTGATAAGCTGATAGAACGTGAATTCAAAGCTGTTGGGGACCATATTTCCCAGTACGATGATGGTCACCAGATGCACATACAGCGCCACCCGCATGTCGAAGAATACCCGCATCAGTATAGGCGCGATGCACAACGGAGCCAGCAGCATCCAATCGGGTTCAATCTGAAGAATCAGCGCCACCAGTCCCGCCATCAGCAATACGATGGTAAGCACGAAAGTCACCTTCCGGTCGTCTTCCAGAATGGGATGTTTCGTGATTTTGAGAAATACATACAGCGTCAGAAATCCCATCAGGCACAGCAGGAACTGCCCCAGATAATGGTTTATTCCGCTGTACTGGTCCGCAAATCTTATGTCATTCTCTTTCTCCAGCGAACCGAGGACCCTCGCCTTCTGTTCCGTTACCCGCTCGCCCTTTGCGATGATCAGTTCTCCCGCCTGAACCATATCGGAAGTGTATTTTGTCTGGCTCAGTCGCGAATCCAGTTCCAGACGGGTGCGTTCCGCATCATATTTCAAACTCGGCACCAGAATGCTGTCCACCAGAAACCGGCTCTCGATATTGTCCTCACACAGAAACTCCTCCACGCGGTGTTCCTCGCCCACATTGCCCGAAAGAATCACTATCGTATGACCGTCCGGGTCCGATATGTCCGCTGGCATTTCCATGTATCCGCGTTCATAGATGCTGTCCAGAGTCCGCCTCAGCGCCTGCTGTTCTTTCCGGCTCAGACTGCTGGCGGCCAGGCGCTCACGCGCAAGCGCATGGGCAGCGCTGTCGCGGTGGTAGTAGAGCAATGACTGCGATTTCGCCAGTACCATCTCCTGGTTCATCTCGGTTTCCGACCGCAATACCGTAAAATCGTAGGGCGCGTAGAGGTCGCTTCCTTTCCAGAAACTTCCTTCTGCGTACTCGTAATGCGTGCTTTTGCGGTTCTGGGGAAACATCAGCAGAATTAACGATATCGTCACCAGCAGCGCCAGTATCTTGTATATCGTACTGAGATGTGTTACTATTTTTGAGAGTATCTTGCGCATGATTCTTGTTTAATGGTGCAACTTCCAGCCGTGATGAACCCGCTTCGTTCAACAGTCAGGCAATGCGGAACAGTTCAAATCCCTGGTTCGTGATTCTACAATTTATTGTTTTTCAATTCGCTATTCACAATTCTCCGTTTTCGGCATAGCCTTTTTGATGATGCAAAGATACGAAATTATTTTATATATTGTTACTATAATTATATTTTTTTTGAGAATATCCGTTTCGGAATCTCTGTTTCCTGGCACTTGGCACGATCTCCCGCGTATCATTCGTCCCGCTTTTTTGAACCGGAATCATGCCATTTTTCTCAAGCCGTTTTTTGTGGTATCTCCCAGGTATCTCCGTGGTAACTCCCAGGTATCTCCCTCTCTGGGCCGTGTGTGACACCTCGCCGGAACGGCTCTGTCACGGCCTTGCTCCGGAGGAATCCCGAAGGCATACGGTATAGACCCTTATTTTTTGCAGAATTATTTTTTTTGCCGGTCTGGATTTTTTTTTGTAATTTTGCAAAAATTTAAGGAGGGTCTCTCGTGATTTCCAATCCGGACAATGGTCCCGATTTATGGAAAAGGATGATGAACACCCGTTGATGACGAATATGATGAATACTTGCACGTTATGTCCGCGAAGCTGCGGAATCGACCGAACCCGTTCAATGGGCTTCTGCCATGCCAGTCTGGAGCCCGAGGTGGCTTCTATATGTGTCCATAAAGGGGAAGAACCGCCCATCTGTGGCGAGAAAGGAATTTGTAATGTCTTTTTTGCCCATTGCAATCTTCAGTGTATCTATTGCCAGAACAGGGATATCAGTCGCGGAGTGGTGGATTCCCGGATGGTGTTCTATCATGGCCTCAAGGAGGTGTGCGACCGTATTGAAGCGGTGTTGGGGCAGACCGAAAATATTGTGGGTTTCGTGAGTCCGTCGCATTACGCGTTCTGCGTGCCGGATATCGTGGAAGAACTCCATAGAAGAGGCCTTTTCCCTACGGTGGTGTACAACACGGGCGGCTATGATTCCGTGGAAACGCTCCGGATGGTGGCGCCATACGTTGATGTATATCTTCCCGATTTCAAATATATGGACGGAGACCTTGCGGCCCGCTACAGCCATGCGCCCGATTATCCGGAGCGGGCAGGGGAGGCGTTGAAGGAAATGTTCAGCCAGAAGGGCTCAGGACTGCCGGTGGATGATGACGGGCTCGCCTATCGGGGAATCATTCTGCGTCATCTGATTCTGCCCGGACAGGTGGATAATTCGCTGAAGGTGCTTGACTGGATTGCAGACAATCTTTCTCTGAATCTTCATATCGCCCTTATGTCGCAATATACTCCGCCCGAAGATATCGATCTTCCGGACGAATTGAACCGGACCCTTACCAGGGAGGAATATGACCGGGTAGTGGAACATTTCTATGACCTGGGATTCCATAAAGGTTGGGTTCAGGATTTCTCCTCGCAGCAGCACTATCAGCCGCATTTCTCCGAGCGGGAGGCTTTCGAGGGCTCTGGCAATAATGACCACAAATAAAATATTTGCTTTATCGCGCAATAAAACAGATGCTTTCACGTTAAAGGAAAATAAATGAAGAAGAAAGCGATAACCTACGAACTGGAACTGCCGGAACTGCAGCTGGATGAGGTGCAGGTGATGTTCTGGCATACCTATTATTCCAACTTCCAGTTTGTCCGCTATCTCAATCTGCTGTATCGCTGGTCCTTCATACGCGAAGACGACCTCACTGTGTTCACCCGCTCGAATAACAGCGACACTCAGGTCAGATATCCCTGTTTCAGTTACTATGACGAAGAGCACCGCCTGTTGTACTATGTGGTGGAACAGCCCTCGGGCGGTCAGCTGATGATGCCTTCTTCCGGGAACAAATGGGATGTCCTTTCCCAGTACGACAAGATAATCTTCATCGTAGGGTGCGCCATGGAAAAACAATGCCAGCAGATGTATGAGGATTTCCAGAGTGCCCATTCCAGCGCTCCGGAAGACGAACCCTCTCAGGTGGAATGGAAGGCCCTTTGGCGCGAATTTGCCGACAACGGCGTGTCGGAAGTGGAATATATGAATCTTTCGGAGACTGGGGAATTTGATGCGACATTTATGGTGAATTATTCCGGTTTGAAGGAAAGCGATATTCAAAAAATAAAAACACTTGCCGAGAGCAGAATGAATCTGATACTGAGTGAACTGGCGCTGAGAATAGTGGAACGGATGTGTGATTGTGAATAACTTTTTTCTTCACTATTCAAAAAAACTGCGTATCTTTGGCAAAAATTTTCAAAAGAATTATTGACATTAAAATATAACAATCATGAGCACTATCAAAGATCTTGAACCAAAAGAATTGTGGAATAATTTCTATTCCCTGACCCAGTGTCCACGTCCTTCCAAACACGAAGAAATCGTTCGTGCCATGCTGGTGGACTTCGCCGAGAAGAACAATATCGAACATGAGGTTGATGCAATTGGAAACATCATCATGCGTAAGCCTGCTACTCCAGGTATGGAAAACCGCCGTGGTGTCATCCTTCAGGCCCATGTGGATATGGTTCCCCAAAAGAATAACGATAAGGTTCACGATTTTGTAAAAGATCCTATCACCACTGTCATCAAAGAAGATTGGGTATGGGCTGACGGTACTACTCTGGGCGCCGATAACGGTATCGGTGCAGCCGCTGCAATGACCGTTCTGGCTTCCAAAACGCTTCAGCACGGACCGGTAGAGGCGCTGTTCACCATCGATGAGGAAACCGGTATGACCGGCGCAGAAAACCTCAAAGAAGGCATCATGAAGGGCGATCTGCTCCTGAACCTCGATTCCGAGACTGAAGGCGAACTTTATGTCGGATGCGCCGGTGGTGTGGATGCAACCATGCATATACCCACTGCATACGAGGCAACTCCTGCTGATTACTGTGCTGTACGTCTCACCCTCGGCGGACTCAAGGGCGGTCACTCCGGCATGGATATCAACCTCGGCCGTGGCAATGCAAACAAACTTCTTTTCCGTATGCTGCGCTGGGTGGCTGAATGCGGTATCCGTATCATCTGCCTCGAAGGCGGCAATATGAGAAATGCTATTCCGCGTGAGGCAGTCGTAGAGCTTGCTTTGCCTGTTGCACACAAGAAATGTATTCTTGATGAATTCGATAAGGTTTATGGCTGGATGAAGAAGGAACTCTCTGCCGTTGATCCTGATTTCTGCATGAAATATGAAGATATCGCACTTCCTGCACAGGTGATGACTGATGCCGATACCCAGAAAATCATCAATGCAATGATGGTAATTCCCAATGCGGTTCAGCGTATGAGCAACAGTATGGCTGACCTCGTGGAGACCTCTTTGAATATCGCTATCACCAAGACTGACGGCAAGGAACTGACCATTATGGCGCTCCTCCGCAGTTCTGTTGATACAGCCAAGGATGCTCTGGCAGAACGTCTGGTTTGTCTGGCAGAACTCGTAGGCGGCAC
Organism: Bacteroidales bacterium; assembly: GCA_045640985.1. Lineage (GTDB taxonomy): Bacteria > Bacteroidota > Bacteroidia > Bacteroidales > P3 > Colimorpha. The sequence continues at coordinate 15,937 of JAZUFZ010000004.1, read as the reverse complement.
TTGCGAACTTACCGGTGCTTATCCCGGCTGGAAGCCCAACATGGAATCACCGTTGCTCGCTGCCATGAAGCAGACATACAAGCGTCTGTACAATGAGGAACCTAAGGTTATGGCTATCCATGCAGGCCTTGAATGCGGCCTTCTCGGCGGTAAATATCCTAACTGGGATATGATTTCCTTCGGACCTACCATTATGAGCCCTCACAGCCCAGCCGAACGCGTGAATATTCCAAGTGTACAGAAGTTCTTCAAGTACCTCACCGAAGTGCTGCTTGCTGTACCTGAGAAATAATCATTTATGGCAATACCGAAAGAGATGGATCCCCGGATTCATCTCTTTTTTGTTTTATGTGGTCTGTTTCCATTGGAAAAAATTAAGGCGTATAGGTCAAAATTCCAAGTTGTAATTCTGGCTTGAGCCTGTGTGCGGTCGCTGAGGCTGCGCTGGCGCAGAGCCACCATCGGGGGCTCCGCTCTGCGGTAACACCCTTCTATCTTCTTTTTATCTTCTTTTTATCTTTTTTCTATCTCTTATTCTAAGGAAAGGAGATAAAAAGAAGTTAATATGGAGATAAAAAGAAGATAGAAGGGAGTTACCCCATACAAGTGACTGTAGTACATACTGAAAGAAATCCAGGAAAATCAATTCTTCCAACAGGTTTTATGAGGCGTATTCCTGTTGAGAAAATTCAGGTTATAATAAAAAAATTTTGTCAGTTCAAAATTTATTTGTAATTTTGCACCGCAAATTTGTATCATTAAGGCTCGGCTCATATAGTCGTCCTCACGAATTAAATATATCAACATTATGGAAAATATTATTGTAGGTTTCGATTTTTCGACAGGTTCAGCCAATGCTGTTGATTTGGCTATTGATATTGCCAACCGCTGGCATAAGGATATCAGACTGGTGTATGTGAAAGAACAGGCACAGGATGAGGCTCCTATCCGTGAGGAAATTGAGCGCCGCAATGCAGGTGTGGCTCATCTGCTGAAAGGCATTAAATTGGAATATGTGATCCGTGAAGGTGTTGTATCTACGGAACTTACTAAGCAGGCAGAAGAGGATAATGCCTCTCTGGTGATTGTAGGAACCAACGGTATGTCGGGCTACAAGCGCAACTGGATGGGTAAGAATACCTATCGTACCATTACCGATTCCAAGGTGCCCGTGCTTTCGGTCCGTGAGGGCTATAATTTCAACAAGAATCTTGACCGTATCGTTCTGCCGCTCGACAGCACGGATGTTACCCGTCAGAAGGTGAATATCGCAGAGAAATTCGCCCGTACATTCGGTTCGGAAATCCACATCCTCGGTCTTAATACTTCTGATTCCAAGGATATTCGCGGTACTGTGAGCAGTTTCGTGAACCAGGTGGCGCGTCATCTTGCCAAGAATAACATACGTTATGTTACCAAAATTGTGGATGTGCCGAAGAATCTTACTTTGACAACGCTTGAATATGCTTCTGAAATCAATGCGGATATGATTGTGATTATGACCGAGCAGGAGAAGGCTATTTCCAATCTCCTGATGGGTACTTTCGCTCAGCAGATGATTACTGATTCCAATATTCCAGTGGTTTCGGTCCGTCCCGAACAAATCAATGGCGCAGCAAAATAATCTATGAGAAAACATATATTTCTTTTGTTGATTGTCCTGTTTTCTGCGGGAGCGCTGCAGGCACAGCGGAATCTTTATCCGCCCCGTCAGGGAAAGACTTCAATTACGGGTGATACGGCCGTTAATGGCCTTGTCCGCAAGCACATCGATTTTAACGAAAAGGTGCGTACCATCCCTGGATACAGAATTCAGATTGCGTCCCTTTCGGGCGTGAATGCCAAGAATAACGCTTTCGCCTTGAAGGATAAATTCAAGTCGGAGTATGCTGGAGTTGAGGTCTATGTGATTTTTGACGAACCTAATTTCAAGATAAAGGTCGGCGATTTCCGTACCCGCCTGGAGGCCTATTGCTTTTTGACTCATATCAAGGAATTTTACCCGGGAACTGTGGTTCACGATGATATATATCCTATCCAGCTTGACTGGAGCGAAATGATTCCCGAGTCGGAAGATGACATATAAACTATTGTAGAGTAAATTTTCCAGATTTCGACCTCCGGTTTCGACCGGAAAAGGAGCCGCCTTTGGGTGGCTCCTTTATTTTTTTGTTAGAAATATATCAATATTAAAATATTTTTTGTATATTTGCAAATTGAAATGATGTGGAAATATCGCTATTAAATATCTCAACATAATGATAAACACTCTTTTGAAGGCTGTTTTGGTACTTGGCGGAATAGGCGCAATTTTTGGAATTGTGCTGTATTGGGTATCAAAAAAGTTCTTCGTTGAGGACAATCCTATGGTAGATGAGATTGAAAAACTGCTTCCCGGTGCGAACTGTGGCGGTTGCGGTTTTGCCGGTTGTCGTGCGTTGGCAGAAGCGATTGCCAAACAGGGCGATCTGGATGGATTGCGATGTACGGTGGGCGGTGATGCTGTGGCCGGGAAAATAGCTGCGATCTTGGGGTGTGAGGCCGAAAAGGTGGAGCCGCGGGTTGCTGTGCTGCACTGTAATGGTACTTGCTCCAATGCGGTGAAAAAGACCCATTTTGAAGGGATAAAGGATTGTGCTTTTGCCAACACGGTATTCAGTGGTGAATCGGGATGTGCTTTCGGCTGTCTGGGGCTGGGTAACTGCACGAAAGAATGCAAGTTCGGGGCTATCACGATGAATGTAGAGACGGGGATTCCAGAGGTTGATGAAAGCCGGTGTGTGGGCTGTGGGGCTTGTGCGCGTGCGTGCCCGAGAAATATTATTGAAATGCGCCCGGTGGGAGATAGGTTCAGGCGTGTCTATGTGGCGTGCAGCAACCTTGAGAAAGGCACAGCCCGGAAGAATTGTATGGTGGCATGTATCGGGTGTGGAAAATGTGAGCGGAACTGTCCGGTCGGGGCTATTCATGTAAGTCAGAATCTGGCTTATATAGATTATACAAAATGTATCTGTTGCGGAAAATGTGCTGACGGATGCCCTACAGGGGCTATTCATAAAGTGAATTTCCCGGAACCGGAAAGGAGGACCGATGAAAACATTTAAGTTAGGTGGCATCCATCCGAAACCGCAGAAATTTGCGGCTCATGCGCCTTTGGAAATGTTTCCATTGCCGAAGAAAGGGGTGGTACTGCTGACGCAGCATATAGGTACTCCGGCGGCACCTGTGGTGGCAAAAGGGGATAAAGTGAAGGTCGGGCAGCTGTTAGGCCGTGCCGAGGCGTTTATGTGTGCCAATGTCCATTCCCCGTATTCGGGTACTGTAACTGAGGTCGGATGGGCGAAAGATGCAGGCGGAATACCCAGAACCGCCGTCTATATCGATGTGGAGGGAGATGAATGGCTGGATACCATTGACCGGACTCCGGAGGTGAAGCGCGAGTGTGAATTGGAAGCACCGGAGATTGTTGCCAAACTGAAGGAGATGGGCGTTGTCGGTCTGGGAGGCGCTACCTTTCCGACGCATATAAAATATTCGATTCCGGAAGGCAAACACGCCGATTATCTATTGATAAACGGTGTGGAATGTGAGCCTTATCTTTCGGGGGACGGCCGGCTGATGGTAGAACATACAGAGGAGCTGATGGTGGGCATCAGTATCTTGCAAAAGGCGTTGAATGGGGCGCCGGTCATTGTCGGTATCGAATGCAACAAACCCCATGCTATCATGCAGATGGAACATCTGGCGGCGCAGTTCAAGGATATCCGGATAGAACCTTTGAAGATGAAATATCCGCAAGGTGGCGAAAAACAATTGATAGATGCTTTGACGGGGCGCCGGGTGCCCAGCGGGAAACTGCCTATAGATGTGGGTTGCGTGGTAAGCAATGTGAGTACGGCGTATGCCGTATATGAGGCGGTTCAGAAGAATAAGCCGCTGGTGGAACGCCTGGTGACGGTCACGGGAAAAGATATGACCTCGCAGCATAACTATAAGATACGTTTGGGAATACCGCTCAAAGACGTGATACAGCGCGCGTGGGGAGAGCTGCCGGACGGAACAGAAAAGGTTATTTCAGGAGGTCCGATGATGGGCAAGGCTATCTGTAATCTCGATAGTCCGATAGTGAAAGGAAGCGCAAGTATCCTCGTGATGCCCAAGCGTACAAGTCATAGGGGAGTGGAAACGAACTGCATCAGATGCGGCAAGTGTGTAAAGGCCTGTCCGATGGGGCTGGAGCCCTATATGTTTTCGCTGGTACTCCATGCCGGACAGCTGCGCAAGGCTGCCGAACTCCATCTGCTGGACTGTCTGGAATGCGGGTGCTGCCAGTGGAGCTGTCCTGCCAACAAGCCTCTCGTAGATGAAATCAGATTGGGAAAACAAAAACTTAGACGATAATGTTTGTAGTATCAGGGTCACCACACGTCCATAGTCACGACACCACGGGAAATATGATGTGGCGTGTCTGTCTGGCTTTATCACCGGCATTTCTGGTGTCGGTCGCCTACTTCGGCCTGAATGCGTTGCTGATCACATTGGTCAGCGTTGGCGTTTGTGTGTTGAGTCAGTGGCTGATAGAAAAATACATTATGAAGCGTCCCACCACCATACAGGACGGTTCGGCTGTTGTGACAGGCATTCTGTTGGCGTTTAATGTCCCGGCAACGTCCGATATGATCTGGATCGTGTCGATAGGGGCTTTGTTCGCCATAGGGGTGGCAAAGATGGCATTCGGCGGCATCGGGCGGAATCCGTTCAATCCGGCTCTGGCTGGCAGGGTATTTATGCTGGTTTCGTTTCCGGTAGAGATGACCACCTGGCCCGTTGTCGGAAAATGGTTCCCTATGGGTCTGGATACCGTGAGCGGTCCTACCCCCTTAGGAATGATAAAAGAAGGCCTGAAAACAGGCTCTCCCATAGACCTTCCGGGAGTGTGGCAGATGCTGCTCGGACAGATGGGCGGCTCGCTGGGGGAAGTGTCGGCAATTGCCGTGCTGATAGGGGCGGTCTATCTGCTGGTGAGTGGCGTAATCAGCTGGCATACACCGGTTAGCTTTATCGGGACGGCCTTTGTGTTCAGTGGCATATTGTGGCTGGTTGATCCTTCGATGTATATTGATCCGGTAACCACTTTATTGACGGGCGGACTGTTGCTGGGCGCCTGTTTCATGGCAACCGACATGAGTACCTCTCCGATGATTAAAAGCGGCCAGATTGTGTTCGGAATCGGGTGCGGACTGCTTACGATAATTATCCGGAACTGGGGAGTATATCCTGAGGGCGTGTCCTTTGCCATATTGCTGATGAATGCGGTAACGCCGTTGATTAACAAGGTGTGCCATCCCAAACGTTTTGCTGATTAAAATGAATTGTCATGCGGAAAAAGGCTGAATCCAATCTGTTGAATATGTTGCTGGTGCTCACGGCTATAAGTGTGGTGTCGGCGGGCGTGCTTGCTCTGGCGGACCGGGCCACGGCGGAGCCTATCCTAAAGTCGAGACAGGAAAAGAAATCGTCTGCCGTAAAAATCGTTCTGCCGCAGTTTGAGGAGCTCCGGAATGACACGATTGCAGGACTTCCGTGCTGGATGGCGTCTGACCCGGAGGGAAAACCGGTCGGGGTAGCCGTTGAGTCGTTTTCGGACGCCGGTTTCAGCGGTCATATCAGCATAATGGTGGGGTTCGACAGCAACGGTACCATTACTGGATATCAGATACTTGAGACGCACGAAACGCCCGGTCTTGGAGCCAAGGCGGATTCCTGGTTCCAGGAGGACGGCAAGGGCTGCGTAATCGGGAAAAATCCGGGAGCCGAGCCGCTCAAAGTGGCTAAAGACGGGGGAGAAGTGGATGCCATCAGCGGAGCCACCATCACTTCGCGGGCCTTCTGTGAAGCTATCAACACTGCATATAAGATTTTTGAAAAATGAAACCTTCAACAATCATAAAAGACGGCCTTTTCCGCCAGAATCCGACCTGGGTACTCGTGCTGGGTATGTGTCCGACGCTTGCCACCACGACTTCGGCAATCAACGGCATGAGTATGGGGCTCGCAACGGCATTCGTTCTGACGCTCTCCAACACCTTTATTTCGCTTCTGAAAAGTGTGATTCCCGACAAGGTCCGCATTCCGGCTTATATTGTGGTTATTGCTACATTTGTGACTGTGGTTCAGATGTTAATGGAGGCTTATCTGCCTTCGCTTTTTGATGCGCTTGGGCTCTATATTCCGCTGATTGTGGTGAACTGTATCGTGCTGGGAAGGGCAGAGGCATTCGCTTCAAAAAATGGCGTCTGGCATTCGCTTCTGGATGGACTTTTCATGGGATTGGGGTTTACCTGGGCTTTGACGCTTGTGGGAATGGTCCGGGAAATGCTGGGTAACGGAAGTCTGTTCGGCTGGCAGTTCGCCGAGCGGGGAATGCTTATGTTTGTTCTTCCGGCGGGCGGCTTTATCTGTCTGGGATTTCTGATGGCGCTTATCCGGACGAAACTGAAGAATTAGCCCTTTTGCGGTGGTGTCCGGAGGGACTTTCCCGGGACACGTTTTGGGGTGGTATCTCTCGGGTATCTCCCTGGTATCTCTCTGGTATCTCCCTGGTGGGGCTCTGTGCGGGACCTCGAAATGACGGCGATACCACGGAGCTGGACTACGGTTATCACGGGGACATGCCTTCGCTGCTTGTGGCTTGGCTTTTGGAATGGCTTCTCAAAATCCTCGAAAAGAATTATCGGAAAGGGAGCTCAAAAAAAGTTTTTTTCAGAAAAATGCGTTTTTTTTTGAAAAAAATTTGGTCGTATGAATTATATTTATTATCTTTGCACCGAAAATAGTATTGAAATAAATAATGTCGTTATGAAAAAATATCTCTCTACAGCATTGGTAATCATGATGTTGGTGCACGTTGCATCGGCAAGCGCACAGGACTGCAAGGCCATTGTTTTGCCAAGACTTCACTATGATTTGGCATTATATGACGAAATGATGGAGTATTCTTCAGAAAAACTTGACGATTTATGCACTTTTTCAAAGAATACTTTTTTCGAGGCCGATAAGGTTCCCTCGGATGCAGTGGTATATGAGATTACGGATGTGACTTTCTATAAGGATATGACCCGTCTGCCGAAGGACTTTGTGGTGGATCTGAACACTTTGAGCTATTATGCATATAACTTTATGGCGTTTCAGATGAGCAATTACGGCAAAACGTTATATTTTAGGACTCCGGGTTCTGCGCACAAGTACCTCGGAGTTCGCTCGATTGAAGAAGTAAACAGTATCACCAAATAAACCTTTCAGCCATGAACCGAAAATTATTCTTGTTTACAGTTTGTTTGTTTTTGGTAGTCCATACGGTGAAAGCCCAGAATATCGGGAGTTACTATCTGGATTCCACTACTCACGGGACAACAATGGAGGTACCTTCCACCGATATGTATCTGCTGTCGGAAAATGCTGATGGCAATGGCCATTATAGTGAGAATAAAGACTATTTCATGTCGATAAAGGGTAAATGTACTGATCCGAAATATCTTTCGCTTGCTGTTTTGATTTTTGATATCTATGGCGGTGAAACGATTGCGGACGGTGTGGTAATGGAGGGCGATACGCTGTATTTCTATGACGGCCCCGATACTAACAGCCGTCTGATCTTGAAGTGCAACAATAACTTCAATCCGCTGAGTAGTAGCAATAAAATTTATGCTGGTCCTGATAATGAATCGGGTATTATTACCGTCCGTTTCAAAACGGGTCCGTTTGGTGTGAAGTCGCACATGGGTTTTGATTTCGTGACTGGCTGCGATATTCCCTGTGAATTGGTGGTTCCTCATATTTCGAGCACATACTACAAATACAAAGACGATGAGATGTATTTCAAAGGTCAGATAGAGTTTGTTTACCAGATTGATACGGCAGGCGATACTATTGACCAGTTCTTTGATGTTCCAGTGTGTATTGGTGACTGTGTGGAATTTGGGGCTTATGGCGAATATACCAATTATACGGGACATTATACCCCATCGGATTCTACATCCAGATTCTTATGGAATTTCGGTAATGGACAGGTATTTGATTCTGTCGGTCTGACAAATCCTCCGCTTGTCTGCTATGAAGCACTCGACTGCTATGACGTGACGCTTACGATGACCGATGAGCGCGGCTGTCAGTCCAAGGTGACGGACGGTGTGAGGGTCCGTATCGCGCAGAATCCTATCAAGACTATCTATGACTTGAATACCATCTGCAACGATGACTCCTTGCTGGTAAACGTGGGTTATGACGGTGATAACAGTACGCTGACGTTGAGTAAACTGGAATTCAAGAAGACGGAATCCAAGACCAACGAAATCAGAACATTCATTCCCGATGGACCTCGTTGTCAGAGTCCTGACGGCGCTCCAACCAACTGCTATACCGCGCCGGTAGAGTTTACCGAATTTCCGGCAGGCAGAACTGTTCAAACCAAAGAAGATATCTGCTCGATATGTATTAATTATGAGCACACTTATATGGGCGACTATCAGTTGTCGATTATCTGCCCTAACAACCAAAAGGCTGTTCTGAAATATAAGGATTGCCCTACAGGGACTGGTTGTCCTTCGGGGTCTTACGGTGGTGGCGGTACCTTTACGGGATTCCCGGCAGGTGGTCCCGACTTTTTGTCATACGACTCATCTCCAGAGTGTGATTCCATGGGGAATCCGTATGGCTTGGGTTTGGATTATTGCTTTTCCAGAAATTCTGCTTATACCTTGATTGACGGTCTGCCTGCAAATACGGACCAGTCAGGTTCTCACTATCTGGGGAATTATGAATTTACACAATCCTATCATGTGGAGTATCCTCCGATTCCAGCAGGATTCTTTCACGCCGGTGAGGTATTGGTTAGAGATGTAACGACCAAAATTCCGAGCGTTCATTCTCCTGATCCGGATTCCAACTACAACTATTATATGCCAGCCTCCGATTTCAGCGAGCTGGAAGGTTGTCCTTTGAATGGCATTTGGCAGATTGAGGTTTGTGACTATCTGGGTCGTGATAACGGTTGGGTATTCAACTGGTCTCTGGATATCTGCAACATCAATTCTGGCAGCGGCTGCGAATATCAGGTGGGTCTTGATTCCGTTACATGGCTGCCCGATTCTTCCAGGGGAGACTGGCTTACCGGAAAGTACAGAGGTCTGACCATCTCGCAGGCGGACAGCGTAAACGCTTACGTGGCAAGCCCCGATACGGCAGGAAATTTCCGCGTGCTGGTAACGGTATATGATGAATTCCATTGTGTGTGGGACACCTCGGTGGGTATCACCACTATCTGGACACCTCTTCCCAGTCTGGGTAACGATACCACCTTGTGCAGCGTAGAATCTATCGTTCTGGACGCTACCGATGCACATTCGGCTACCCAGAATTACACCTACGCCTGGGAGCCTTACGGTCAGGAAACGGGTACTATCCAGACGGCAACCTATACCGGAGGCAGTGTTACATACGTCGTCGAGGCCACCAACAACGTTGTTTCGGAGGGCAAGCGGTGTGTCGGCCTGGATACCATAGTGATTGATACCAAACTGCAGCCTATCCCGAGCTTCGATCCGGGAGTCTATCCGTTGGAGGGCTGCGAACCGTTTGTATTCAAGGGCGATAATACTTCCATAGACGGAGCGGAATATCAATGGATATTCGGTGACGGCGATACTTCAACAGAGCGCAATCCGGACCATACCTATCTGGCGGGCACATACGACGTGAAATACTATGTGAAAAGCGAGGACGGCTGTATAGACTCCCTGATTTATCCTCACCTTGTTACGGTATTTCCTAATCCTGTAGCAAAATATTCCTGGGAGCCCGTATATCCTTCGGTTACCAATCCTGTAATTACAATGGAAAACAGGACCACTCCTGACAATCCTGACAACGAATATTTCTGGGAGTTCCAGTATAATGTAGATAATGATTATTCATTTGAGACGCTGACCGATAAGAATCCGACCTTTGAATGGTATCCGACCGATACCGATGACGGAGAGCTGGCAGGTTCATATATCGTCCGTCTGATTGCACGTACAACCAACTACGGCCCCAGCGGCAACAAGACCCAGTGTATCGACACCGTTGAAAACTCCATTCTTATGGTAAACGATTTCCTCCAGTTCCCGAATGCCGTAACGCCTAACGGAGACGGATATAACGATACATTCGAGATCATCAACCTCGTGAAAGGTCTCGGATATCCTATCAACCGTCTGGAAGTGTTCAACAAATGGGGTTCACGCGTGTTCTACGCCGAGAATATCGACAGTGAGCAGGAGTTCTGGGATCCTAATAAGACCAACTCACCCGATGGCACCTATTATTACCATTTCGTAGCAAAGGGCTACAACGGTACCATCGAAAGAAACGGTGTAATAGAGGTCGTTCGCTAACCGTTAAACCAATCATACAAAAACAGGTTTCAATCTTCATTGGAACCTGTTTTATTTTGTATTGGAACCTATTTTTTGTTTTGTCGGTCGTGAGTCTTTCTCCCGGTCCGCCAGTTTCGGTCGTGAGTCTTTCTCCTGGTCCGCCAGTTTCAGTCGCACAGCACGTAGATGTCGTCCCGTGGATTGAGGAACAGGACTGGAATCTTCTGCGGGTTCTTGATGATACGGGTCTCCTGTGCCCCCAGAATCGAGTCTATGATATCTTTCTCCTTGGTCGTGATGGCAACCAGCAGGTCGTAGTGATGTTCGGCAATGAACGGAAGCGCATCCATATCCGGTGACGAAGATTTCTTTGGAATGATATGCGGGAGGAAACCGATTCCAAGATTTGCATAGAATTTATTAAGAAACAGCATGTTGTTATACCATTTCTGCTTTAGACCGTCATCCTTGTAGTCGTGATAAAGCACATGCAGGTTAGCCTTGCCGAATCGGGCAAAATAGCTGCTCCAGATAAGTTTTTCCTTGCTTTCGCGGTGGAAGTCGATGCAGAGAGCCGCATCACTGTATCGTTCTTTTCCGAAGGGCTCCTGCGCTGTAAGATATGCAATTTTTGAGTTTGCGAAATTTGCGAGAACTTCTTTCGGATGATAAGCACTCTTGCGGGAAGCCTTAGGGTCGGCAGCGGCAATCGCCACAACTCCGTTGAGTTTCAGCGGCAGCGCCTCTATCAGCAGTCTCGTATCCGTCGCCAGCGCGATATAACTTACCTGTATCCCACACGAGAGCCGTTGCTGGAGTTCTTTCAGATGGGACTCAGGATTCTCGCCCGTGCCGTATTTCGGATCCTGGTTGCATAGCAGAATCAGCCCCTTGTCAAGCATCCTTGCTATCAGGGCGGCATGGCTGAGTACCGTATCTTCATGAGTGAAGTCAGGAAGATAAGCAATCACGAACTGGTCTTTCTTTTCTTTTTTCTCGTTCATAAGCCTTATCTGATAAGCGTGATGTTGCCTTTGAATTCGCCCGTATGGCCAGCCTCACAGGTGATCTGGCACGTGTATGTATAAACTCCCGGCATACAGAAGTTGTCCTTGTATTTCCCGTCCCAGCAGTCATTCACGTCATGGGTCTCAAACACCTTCTCTCCCCATCGCGTGAATATGGCGATATGAAAGTCTGTGATATAGTCTCCCCGGAAGCAGAGGCGGTCGTTCTGTCCGTCGTCGTTCGGGGTAAATGCGTTCGGTATGAACACATTCGGCTCCCCGCATATCACCTCGATGCAGTGGATGGTAACGCTCCCTTCGTATTGGCATCCCATATTGTCCGATACCACAATATCGTATCGTGTCAGAGTATCCTCAGGGGTAGCGGTGGTAGTGGCGTTCTCGGGGGATTCCAGCGTCTCTGCCGGCGACCATTGGTATGTGGCGTCAGGAACATCGGTGGCGTGCAACTGGGTGTTCAGCCCCAGGAATATCGTGGTATCGTCCGCCCATACGCGCACATTGTCCAGCTGGTGATCCACGCGGATATCCGTCGTGTCATGATATTCGCAGTTGTTGCTGTCCCTCAGCATCAGCGTATATACCCCCTCACACAGATTTTCCATCAGTGTGTCGGTGTTGTAGGTCTCGATATGGATCCAACCGTAGCAGCTGTCGGTACATAAAGTCTGGAAGGTCTCCTTGTGAATTGCCATCGGGACAGGATCCTGGATTCTGAAATTCTCGGTTTTGGTGCAGCGGCCGTTGGAGACGGTTACTGTATGCGTGTTCAAGTCAGCCGCCAGATTTCCGAGAATTGAGTCGTTGCTCTGCACGCCGTCCCAGACATATATCACGCTGTCCGATGCCGTGTTGTTCAGCACCACGGTGGCGCTTCCGTCGTGGTAGCCGTAGCAGCTGGGCTGACGGATAATCAGCGAGTCTATAATCTGGATCATTCTCACGCGGAACGTGTCGGTCTCTACGCAGCCGCTGTTGGAGGTCATATATAGCACATAATCGCCATCCTCGTTCACCCAGGGGTTGGATATCGTGCTGTCCGAAACCGCCCCCGAAATCCACCTGTAGGAGCAGCCCAGCATCGGCGGGTATCCAATCTGAATGAAGCTGCCGTCGCAGGCGAGCGTCGGTTCAATAGTGCGGGAGGTATTGTTGAGAATCATGATTTTGCGTTCTGCTGTATCGCTGGTCGTGCAGCCGCCGTCCAGGTTGGCAATCAGCCTTATGGTGTATTCTCCGGCACGGGTGTAGGTGTGAACGGGATCGCGTTCGGTAGAGGTGGTCCCGTCCCCGAAGTCCCATTCAAAATCCGTTCCGCGGCCCGTATTGTGAAACATCACCGTATAGGGGGCGCATCCGATCGGGGGCTGTACGAATTCCGCCACGGCAAAGTCCTGATGTATGTTGAAGCGGAATAGCGCGTTGTTGCAGTTGCTGCTCAGGTTCTCGTCGGACCATACACCTTCCGAAGTCGGGAAATCGTCGTGATTTCCACAGCTGGCGCATACCGACTGGTAGAGTGTTCCCAACTTGTCGAAGCGGCTGGTGCCGCCATCCACATGGTCTGCTCCGCCGTCGCTGGCGGTTACGTGGTATTCTCCGAAGAACGTCGCGTAGTCAAGGGTTGAAGCGTCCATCGCGAGACTCATCAGGTAGAAGTCCTGTCCGTCGGTCCTCACCTGGTAGGCATCGGGCGTAATCTCCATATTGGTGGTTCCCAGAGTATTCCATTGTATATTGTTGTAGCCCACGAAGTCGCGTCCCCATCCTGCTGCATATACCCGGTTGCATATATCCACACCGAACGCCGTAGGGGAGATGTTGGGGGTTCCGTTGCCCGTCCCGAACACCGTACTCCATACCAGCGTATCCAGGTTCGGTCTCAGATGGGCGATGAACTGCCCGCTGTTGGGCACACTGTAGCCCGCATTATGAATCATCGTGCTTCCCGCTGCCTTGGTCTGCCCGAAGAGGAACACGTCGTTGTTGCCCGCGCACCGCACGAAATAGCATTGGTCGTAGCTTGCCGAGCCGAAATAGGTCGAGGCCATCAGGTTCTCTCCGGCGTAGGAAATCTTCGCTACGAATCCGTCCACACTTCCTCCCTGATACCCTGGCATATAGCATCCGCTGGTCACCGGGAAGTTCGAGGAGGTCGTGCCCCCGCATACCAGCAGGTTATAGTCCGAATCCACGTCAATCGAATATACCGCATCGTTGTCGCTTCCGCCGAGGAACGTACTCCAGAGCAGGTTGCTCAGGTTGTAGTCCATCTTGAACACCACCCCTTCCTGCTTGCCCTGGGAAATCCGCTGCACGCTGTGGGCAGTAGTGGGGAAGTTGAGCGACATGGTTGTGGAGCCCACATACACGTTCCCCAGGTCATCGGTGATGATTTCTCCGCGGGCTCCGTCTCCATAGTTGTAGTATAGCGAGTCGTTGCCCAGCATCATACTGGCGGCGGTGCTGTTGTAGGCGTCACGGTAGTTCAGCCCGTCGTTCTGCATCCCGCCTATGTAGGTTGAAGCCTCCAGGCGTGAGCCGTCGGAGGAGAACCTCGAAACAAAGATATCGCTTCCGTTGGGGTAGTATATCGTGCGGTAAGCCTCATAGTTGTAGAGGCAGAGGTAGCTTATGCTGGTGCCTCTGTTGAAGCTCCGGTCGTAGGCGTTCTCGGTTGTCGGAAAGTCGTCGCTTCCCGTAGTGCCGAAGATTACGAGTTCGTCCATCGGGTTCACGAACATACTGTGGGGCATATCCGCCCAGTTGCCGCCCAGATAGGTAGCGAAGAGCCGTGAGCTGCCCGTGGAGTCGAACTTGAATATTCCGATATCGGCATTGTTGTGGTACGTGTTGTCGTAGGCTCCCAGCGAGGTAGGGTAGCCCGCGCTGAACACGATTCCTGCGGTATAGGAGTTCTTGTAACTGTCGAATGCCGCCGTGGTGCCCCAGTTGTCGGCTGCTGAGCCCGTGTAGGTCGAGAAAATCAGCGGGTCAATCACCAGTTCCTCCTCCGGGTTGTATCTTCCCAGTTCAAAGCGCAGCGTGTCTCCGTCAAGGCGGTAGCGCGATTCCACCACCACCGTATCGCGGGCAATCACCTGATAGGCAAAAGGCCTCTCTTCCAGGATGTCGCCGATGGTGGTGCCGATACAGAGCCTGCCGTCGGTAAGTTTCAGCCCCTCAATGCCTTTGTATATAAGCCCTATCTGTCCCGGGTCGGCGTGTGGGGCCACTGTGAACTCGTATTTGAACGCCTTGCTGGCGCCTTTCACCGTCAGACTTATTCCCTCATAAATCCCCTCATATTCCACCATTCCGTACGATTTGCAGCCCGTAGCCCAGTGCTTCTCGTCGTTCCCGATATAGAAGTTCTCGTAGCCCTCCAGCGGGTATTGCGGCACAATCCTCACCTCCTTGCGGGCGTCCGCAAACACCATCTGGTAGGCGTGGTGCTTGTGGGGCATATAGTGGTGAAACACATCGTTGTTCTCAATCATGGCCCTGTCCAGCGGGTGCAGTTGGGCTGTATCCAGTGCGGCTTTGCCCACCACGAACGTAAAGCGGTCCCGCTCCAGCCACAGCACCGAGAGGTCCGTCTGGGTGCGCATCAGCGTGTTTTCGGGCCATTGTCCCTTGTTTTCGGTAAAGCCGACCCTTCTCCCCATCGTTTTAGACGGTTCCGCCTGATGGCTCCAGGCGTGGAAACAGCCTGATAGCAAAGTTATTATGATAAGAACATACTTCTTCATTTCAAAATGCAAATATACAGCATTTTATTATATAATGCAAATATTTCTACAAAAAGAACCAAAATATATCGCAATTTGTACAATAATTAAGCCAGAATATCGTTTCTAAAGAAAACAGTAAAAAATGGATTTAGGGGAGTTCTATAAATTAAAAAATTGTTAATCATTTGTTTATGTCAATATTTTTTCATATCTTTGCAAAATAATTGAAGAGTCTTGATATGGCATACAAGGTTACCGTGGCCATCCCCTGACAGAAAAGCAGAAAGAGAACAACAGAAAGAAATCATCCACGAGAAGCCGCGTTGAACATGTGTTCGGATTTATGGAGCAAACAATGCATGGTTTGATTTTTCGAGGGGTAGGAATTGTGCGGGCAAAAGCCAATATTGCGATGACCAACCTGGTATATAACATGTGTCGATTAGGTCAAGTAGTAAGATTGCATAAAGATTGGATTACTACTAACTGACTGATAATCACCCCCCATAAATAATAGTTATTTTTTTGATTAATTATTGTCGTAAATGAAGAAAAAAGTGTAACTTTGCAACCGAAATCACTCCTCGAAACCTATTCGATAAATGAGGCTGTAAAAGAAGTTAAGTAACATTTAAAAAATAACATGGGACAAATTGAGAGGAGAAATAAGGTAGTTCCAATTATGGAGAGACTCGTCAAAGATGACATGTCTTTTGATGAGTTCCGCGTAGGAATCCCTCACGGTTCTATTAGTCTCGTA
>JAZUFZ010000003.1:0-43823 GCA_045640985.1 Bacteroidales bacterium | reverse complement strand
CGGGCCAAACAGCGGCGGTGTCAAGTCGCGAAAGATCCCTGCGGATTTCCGTGGCCGGATAGGACAGTTTACTCCACTTCCCGCCACTATCCTCCGCAGATTAGCCGTTTGCCCTCAATTGTTGAAAATTTTTCAACGCCTGTTTTTTCGCAAAAAATGGGAAGCCGAACCTGAAACTGGAGCATTTCCCCCCTTATGTGCCCTTTTTATACCCCAATTTGAGGCATTCTGCCCCCTTGCCGAGCTCCGGCATCTTGGGTGAGGTGGTTTTTGTAATGTTGTATTTCATTGTAATTGTGCTTTTTAGAGAAATGTTTGAGTTGTAAAACCTGACAACTAACAACTAACAGTCCAATTTTTGAGGGTATCATTATTTCTTCAAACACCCTATAACTATCTATATATTAGTTAGTTAAATAGTATATAAAGAGGGTTTGTATATCCATTTTTTGGATTGTTAGGTGTTAGGTTTGTTTGTCCGGTTACTCTTTGTCTAAGAGGCAGTTGAGGGCCTGGCTGAGTTATTCGACCATCGTCTCATAACTTCTCCTTGGCGAGTTCTTTTGTAAAATCCTTTACCGGGAAGTCCCCGGTGAGATAGGTAGCCTTGAGGTTGAGGCGGAGCCTCTTCGTGAACGTTTTCTATGAATTTGCCCCGTGGGGAAAAGACTGACGCTTGAACAAGAATCTTTTTTTGCGACACGACACAAGTTGTCGAAAATAGTCTGTACTTTTGCACTTCGGAAAAAACAGCCTCTAAATGTCGGGAAAAACTGTTTTTTAGAGTGTAACGTGGATGAGATGGGGTATAAATCCACCAAATTCCGGCAAGAAATGCTGTTTTTTTTTGTCAAATCAAAGGTTTTTAGTATCTTTGCAGTATCAAACAAAATGTAACAAAACCATCAAAAAACTGAATATAAACAATATAGAAAGAAAACAATAATATAAATATAGCGTTTGCTATTTATTCGGCACTGTCTTGAAACTTCGCAACTTTCAAAAATGTAATAGTCGAGAATAGGTATGCAGATGTCTGCGCTTGCGTGGACGGCACTTATCTGACTATTACGGGCAATGCGAAGGCCTCAAGACGTGGATTGGTGAAGTCCACGTTCTTTATGCCCATAGCGAAGCCCGTAAAAGCACGAATGAATGATAAGCATACGCAAAATAAGCGCAGAAGAGTATGGAATCTCCAAAGCAATTCGACAATATCACGTCAAGAGTTATTGATGATCTGAAGGTTGCCTTACACAAAGACTCTAAAGTCACTATGGCCGCGGCATCCTTTCAGCTGGTACAGAAACTGTCCACACCAGCATCGGATACATATCTGAAAAATTTTAATGATTTCTGGCAGGATAAGGAACGCGGTTCATACGTTACCGACACTATTATTGAGTACATAGAGAATGTCTATCGCGAAAATTCGCCCAACTTCATCTACTTTGTCACGCTCTACAATATCTTCAACAAATTTCTGGAAGATATATCGGAGGATATGCTTTTCAATGTAGTCACGGGCTTTAAGTCTTCGCAGATATGGAACAATCTCTATAACTTTCAAAAGGGAATCCACTCTGTCATCATCAACAAAATGGAGGCCTACAATGGATGTATCCTTGCCGACTCTCTAGGTTTCGGCAAGACATTCACCACCATTTCGGTGATCAAATACTACGAAAGCCATAACAAAAGCAGTTCAACATACAGACGGAGATGAACAAGCAGGTGAAGACAAAACGTAAAGAACTTGTATCCTTTAACTCAGAATTAGAAAAATTGAAATAAAGATATAAATTATCCCTAGTCAAATGAATTATTTATATAGTAATCTCAGACCTCAGGCGACGAAGGATAAAAAACTAAATTAAATTAAAATCCTCGTCATTAGGTCTGACGACGAAAAATTAAACTAAATTATGAACTACAGTGGAAAAGAACTCGCAGCTTTGGTAAACATTGGCATTGTTATGGCAGCTGCAGATGGTCACTTTGATGATTCTGAAAAATCAGCAATCATCAATGAATTGAAGAACTTTGGTGTTAACGGAGTTCAGGCTGCGGCACTTCTTGTAAAGTCAAAAGAGCTTCAGGCTGGTGAAGCCATTCTCACCCTTGCAAGTATGAACGATGAGCAGAAAAAATATGCTTGTGGCTACCTTGCAGCTATCATGATTGCTGATTGTGATATTGATGATTCAGAGGTGAAACTTTGGAAGTTAGTAAGTACCTTGGCAAGTTTCCCTACAATGAGCATCGGAGATGCTCTCGCATTCTGGGGCACAAACTAATATTAGTCTCCTATGGTTTGCTGTGCAAACCATAGGAGACTAATAAATAGAAGGTTGAATTGACATGAATATTTGATAATTAATAAGAATGGTAAGTGGAGATCTCATTAGAAACATCTTAATTCAGATTGAAGCAGAAGACCCATCCTCTTTTGAGAGATTCGCTTCTGAACATTCCCTTTGTTTTCAACAGGACAAAGGAGATTGGCTATTTCCTATGCTTTATGATTTCTACTCAAAGGATGTCTGCAATGAGAAGATAGTAAACCTTCTCCAGCAGTTAGGAATGCAACTTCACAAAGACTGCATATCTAATCCTTTGAATGAAATCATAAGGATAAATAAAGCTCTTTGCATTGATGACTCATACGTAGAGAATTATGTAAGGCGTACACAAAATGCAGAAAGTGAAGAATATAAATTCAAGGATTTACATTCTCCATATAAGACCAAAGGCATTTCGCTTGCTCTAAAACAAATTCCGAGGTTAGCGCTTAATTCCATTATCTTCGAATTTAAGGAATATGACCATCCTTATATTCTAGCAGATATTGCTGCCACCTTCGTATATGGAAATCAAATTACTGAAGGTATAGATTACCTATATCGAAGTGTCAAGCAAATTATTTCATTTCCTAATAGGTATTGGAACAGCGAATACGGAATAGCAGGTGCTGCAAATACGTTCCGTCTTCTTCTGCTAATGTGTCCTGATGACTATAAACTTACTATATATCAGAAGATATTTAAGTATGATTTTCTATATCTTACAAAGATGGCTTGCACTGCAAAAGACCCTCTTTTTCAGATACATTCATACGTAAATAGAGCATCAATAATAAGGAACCCTTTCGCCAGGGGGATATTGCCATTTGGCTTCAATCCTGATTTATTATATATATCAGACTTGTATTATGCACATTTCTGTAACGATATTGCTCCTCAATTATCGATTTCATCAGGATGGAATTATTACATGAAATCACTTACGTTCTATCAGCATGGAGATATACGTCCTAATGATACAGCTGGTTATGTTGATATAGAAGAGAAGACGTATGGCGAGATTGTTGACCAAAAGCACATGCAAGCAATAGACATTGCTTTTGGTTTCTACAACGATATAAAATCTGGCGATTCTGCATTAACCAATGATGACTTGAATAATCTATTTAAGGCAATCCACAATGAATGCAATTATAATTACAATAAAATAAGAAATCGAGTATTAAACTATAAAACCTATAAATAATATGGACTTCTTTGATATGATTTTCGGAAACGGGATGGATTCAAAGCCTTCATCACAGAGAAACGGCTTTGATTCTTCTATTGATCCTGTTGAACAATATGTTAAGGAGAGCATTGCAAACTTAAAAAAACAGGGTTCTCTTAGTACAGATAAACTTGAACCAGAGGCTATTTACCTCGCTGCGTTCTTGTATTTGAAGGAGACATACCAAATAGATTTTGAACTTGACTACCTTTCAGTCGGCCTACTTGATAGGATACCGTCTGGCGATTTTTCTGTCTGCGACAAGGTTTTTGACTACGTTGAGAAATATGGTGAAGGATATTATGGCTTTTCTGAAAAGACTTTTGGATTGAATGGATACAAAATGAACATTCAGTTGTGTGCCGACTATGGCAGTCATATTAAGAACTATTTCATGAGAGCACATAAAATAGGTTCAAGCAATGATTACACAGTCTTCAGTTCTCCAAGAAATAGCCTTTGGAGAAATGGGGGGAAAATAGGCGATAGCCCAACCCATCGTGATGTTTATTATAAATTTGATAGCGAGACCTTCGAATTTATGATACCTCCATACAATCCACTTGTCACTGGTCGGATGAGAAAAATTGACGATTCTACACTTCGTTGCCAATCTAGCGATGGAAGGAGAACCTTCGTTTTCCATTATGATGGAGATATTAGACCAGATTTGTTAAACTATATTGAAATGTATCGAAACGACAAGGGTGATATGGTTACATATCATAGAGAATAATTAGATTTACCTGTTGGGAGAATTAATCCCTTTAGGAATTTGAAATGATAGCCAAGTACGTAGTGCCTATTTTTTAGGGAGGGGGTACGTCATTCGCATGCCGTTAGATATGCGACAGCATCTCGCATTGAAGTACCAGTCACCGCCAGGATCCACTCGAAGGGCCACCGGCAAGGTCTGTAGGATTGATCAGTGAGCGACTGCTATAGTCCCCATACCAGTCTCTGCACCATTCCCGCACATTGCCGTTCATATCGTACAATCCCGATTCATTGGGGAATTTGGTCTTGCCGGGATTAATTCTTGAACTACTGTTGCCATCATACCACCCCACGTCGTCAATATTGTCGCTAACGCTATACTTGTAGTCTTGGCTTTTGTTGCCGCCACGGGCGGCATACTTCCATTCCGCCCCAGTGGCATTCGAAAACAATTCAATTTTTGTTCGTAAGTGTTCGACGAAGAGCATAGTTTAGTTGCTTTACACCTAAATTCAAAATGCGAAGATACAAACATTAGATTCTTCAAGTTGGAAATCTTCGCCCTATATGACTCTACCTACGCATTTCTACGAATGAACAAAAAAAGCAGGATATTTCATCCTGCTTTTGAGTTTCTATAAGTTTCTTTTCAAGAGTCCTTATCTGTTATTCTGCGCTGATGAATTTGCAGTCTGTACCGAAGTTCACAAAATGCACATCGGACTCTTTTTTCTTGAACCAGCCTTTCATACGGGCTACGCGTGCCTGATATGTGGCGTTATTCTTCACATTGCGGACATAGAGTGAAGAAATCTTATGCTTTGGATACATGTTGCTTACTGTATCTTTGATTGCCTGTGGATACCACTTGTCCTCAATATAGTAGCGGGTTTCTGTACTTTTTTTGGTGAAGAGAATGGATTCTTTGTTGTTATTCTCCGAAAGGAAGAATACCTCGTATGACACCGAGTCCAACATAGTCCAGTTCACATCCTTCGCATTGGGTGCGGTTTTCTGGAAGTCACGCACGTATGTGCTGGGAACATCCTGTTCTTTTACTGTTTTTGCTTTCTGTGCCATTACTGCGGATTGACCGAGGATGGCAATCATTGCAATCACTAATAACTTTTTCATGATTATAGATTTTAAGTTTTATTCTACTGAATCTTTTCCGTGACAGTTTTTGTATTTCTTGCCGCTGCCACAGGGGCATGGGTCGTTGCGACCGATTTTTTTCTCTACATGAACCGGCTGAGGCTTCTCTCTGGGTGCGGTGCGCTGTGCTGCGACCTGCTCCTGTCTTGAGGTTTTAAGATTCCGGTCATCGCTCTGGGGCTGACGGGCCTCCTTCATTTCTGTATTCTCGCGCAACGGGAGACTTGCCCGGCTCAGGAATGAAGATATCTCGCGATTGATGTTCAACAGCATCTGTTCAAACAACTTAAAGGATTCAAACTTGTAAATCAAGAGCGGATCTTTCTGTTCGTAGGACGCGTTCTGTACCGACGTTTTCAAGTCATCGAGTTCTCTCAAATGGTCCTTCCACTGGTCGTCGATGATCGCGAGGGTAATGTTCTTCTCGATGGAGAGTCCGACCTCACGGCCTTGATTTTCATACGATTTCTTCACCGGCACAACCACATGCATTGTCTTCTTTCCATCGGTGATGGGGAAGAGCACATTTTCATATCGCGTATTTTCGTAAGTGTGCTTGATAAATGGATAGGCGAGTTCTGACAGACGCTGGATACGTTCTTTGTAAGCGTTGAAAGTAAGGTCATACAGTTTCTGTACCGCATCTGAACGCTTTCCGTTGAAGAGTTCCTTCTCCGTGAAAGGCACATCGCAGGCAAATACACGAATCATTTCCATCTTGAAACCCTCGTAGTCGCCGCTTTCGTATGCTTCGTTGTACAACATCTCGCAGGTATCGTAGAACATATTGCTGATATCGATGCTCAAACGGTCTCCATAGAGGGCATTGCGACGTTTGTTGTAAATCACAGTACGCTGATTGTTCATTACGTCATCATATTCCAACAGACGCTTTCTCATACCGAAGTTATTCTCTTCCACCTTTTTCTGAGCACGTTCTATCTGCTTGGTAATCATCGAATGCTGGATTACTTCACCTTCCTGAAGGCCCATCTGGTCCATCACCTTGGCGATACGTTCAGAACCGAACAGACGCATCAGGTCATCTTCCAGCGAAACGAAGAAAAGTGAACTTCCCGGATCGCCCTGACGGCCGGCACGACCACGCAGCTGTCTATCCACACGACGGCTTTCATGGCGTTCCGTACCGATAATAGCCAGACCGCCTGCCTCTTTCACACCGCCCTTGAGCTTGATATCCGTACCACGACCTGCCATATTGGTGGCGATGGTCACCTTACCCGCTTCACCGGCCTCTGCCACGATATCGGCTTCCTTCTTGTGGAGTTTTGCGTTCAATACATTATGCGGAATCTTGCGCAGTTTCAACATCTTGCTCAACAGTTCGGAGGTTTCCACACTGGTGGTACCCACCAATACCGGACGCCCCTCTCCTACCAGGCGCTCCACCTCAGCAATCACAGCCGTAAACTTCTCACGCTTGGTCTTGTAGATCATATCATCCATATCGTTACGGGCGATAGGACGGTTCGTCGGGATTACCACCACATCCAGTTTATAGATGTTCCAGAACTCGCCTGCTTCCGTTTCAGCCGTACCGGTCATACCCGCCAGTTTCTTATACATACGGAAATAGTTCTGAAGGGTAATGGTGGCGTAGGTCTGGGTAGCAGCCTCTACCTTGGCGTTTTCCTTGGCCTCTACCGCCTGGTGCAGTCCGTCACTCCATCGGCGGCCTTCCATGATACGGCCCGTCTGCTCATCCACAATCTTCACCTGACGGTCTTCGGTCACAATATAATCTATATCCTTTTCAAACAGCGTATAGGCCTTCAACAGTTGGTCCACGGTATGCACGCGGTCGCTCTGTACGGCAAAATCGCTGTAGAGTTTTTCCTTGCGTTCAAGCAGTTCCTTAGGATCAAGTCCCATGTGCTCCAGTTCGGCAATTTCGCTACCGATATCAGGCAACTGGTAGAAGTTTCTGTCTTCGCCCAGATCCGTCAGGAAATCCATACCCTTGTCGGTCAGTTCTACCTGACGGTTCTTCTCATCAATCGTGAAATACAGATCGTCATCGATGATGAACATATTCTTGTTCTGCTCCTGCATGTAGAAGTTCTCCGTGCGTTGCAGAATTGCCTTCATACCTGTTTCGGAAAGGAACTTGATGAGCGGCTTGCTCTTGGGCAAACCTCTATAGGCACGCAGCAAAAGCTTTGCGGGCTCCTCTTCCGGCTTGGGATCCGGATTCTCCGCCAGTCCCTTCTTAGCGTCGGCAAGTATCTGAGTACACAAAGTGCGCTGGGCATTGTAAAGTTTCTCAATTACCGGCTTGAAGCGGTCAAATTCCTGATCCTCATCCCCTTTTCCCGTAGGTCCGCTGATGATAAGAGGCGTTCTTGCATCGTCAATCAGCACGGAATCGACCTCATCGACGATAGCGTAGTTATGGCTTCTCTGCACCAGTTCATTAGGATTACGGCTCATATTGTCGCGCAGATAGTCGAAACCGAACTCGTTGTTTGTACCGTATGTGATATCAGCATTATAAGCCGCCTTACGCTCATCGCTGTGAGGCTCATGCTTGTCGATGCAGTCAACCGTCAGGCCATGGAACTCAAACAGCATTCCCATCCATTCCGAGTCACGCTTTGCCAGATAGTCGTTCACCGTAACCACATGCACACCTTTTCCAGGCAACGCATTCAGATATACCGGCAACGTAGCCACCAGGGTTTTACCCTCACCCGTAGCCATCTCCGCAATCTTACCACTATGGAGCACCGCACCACCAATCAGCTGCACATCGTAATGCACCATATCCCATTGTATCATATTGCCGCCGGCCATCCAGCGATTCTTGTAATAGGCCTTGCCGTCGCGTATTTCCACATTCTCGCGGGTCGCGCTCAGGTCGCGGTCGTGGTCATTGGCAGTCACTTCCACCTCTTCGTTCTCAGCGAAACGCTTTGCCGTTTCCTTCACAACTGCGAATGCCTCCGGCAGAATCTCATCCAGCACCTTCTGGGTCTTCTTATAGGACGAATCTTCCAGCTGCTCGATTCTCTTGTAGATTTCCTGTTTCTCGGCAACCGGCATATCATACTCTTCCTCTATGCGCTGACGCAACTGAGCCAGTTCAGTTTCTTCCGTTTCAATTTCCTTGCGGATACGCTCCTTGAATTCGAGCGTCTTCGCCCTCAGTTCATCATTATTTAACTTTGCTATTTCGGGGTAAATCTTCAGCGTCGCATCAAGCAAAGGCTTCACCTCCTTCATGTCACGGTCCGCCTTGCTTCCAAAGAGTTTAGATAAAAAGTTTGCCATTTATAATAATTATGTTATTCATTTACAAAAATATACACCACTTGCGAACAAACACAAGCAAATGCAAAGATATAAAACTTAAATCACCTGTGCAAATTTTTTTGCACTTTCCTGTTTTTTCGTTGCATTCCGACTTCATCGCCTTCCACCGCAGGGGTTACTGTCACCGGACATCAGTTCATCCCTTGAGCAGCGTTGCCCGCACATTGCCCTCTTTGCAATAGACCGTATAAAGTCTGCAACCTTTCAGCCGCAATTGAGGCTTCCCATCCTCACCTATCGAATACATCTTGCCGCCCACATCCTGAGAAAGTCTTACCAGCGATTCCTGTTCCGGAAAAAGCCTTATCATCTCCATTCTGTCATAGAGTTCTGCCACAACTGCCACAATATAATCCTCCTTTGTCATCACATGATGATACTCCAGCACATAATCCCCATCCATTTCCGAAATTTCCGGGACATCGTCAATTCCCGCAGGTTCAATCTTGATTGGCTTCAACTCATTCCCACAGCATTTTATCTCCGCATTTCCGTAAGTAGCCACGACCTCGCCACAGCTTCCGCAGCAAAAAAGTTTCAAATTCTTCATACCGGTTTATATTAATTCATCATTCTATAATTGTCTTCTATCAAAAACCATGCCAGTCATAAAACAGTTCCATTTCTGCCATTTTATGCCAACCGGAGAAAAGTCCCAAAACATACAAATAAAAAGTATAAACGGCTTTGAAAAAGAAAACAGAACCTGTCGGATGAATTAACTTGCTAATAATTTCTTTTTCAAGTTCAAGCCTGGAAAGAAACAAACTTTTCCGTGCTGCAATACAGCCACTTGTATAGGGTAACACCCTTCTATCTTCTTTTTATCTTCTTTTTATCTTTTTTCTATCTCTTATTCTAAGAAAAGGAGATAAAAAAAAGTTAATATGGAGATAAAAAGAAGATAGAAGGGAATTATCATAGTAAATAGCCAGTAAAACAAGTCCTTTGGAAGGGATTAATGCTGACGCTTTGCGCGATGGGCCTCAATCAAGGCAGCGGAGCGACCGCACATAGGCTAAGGGCCGGCAATTACCACAGTAATTTTATGTGTAACGCCACATTAATTTCGCCAACGGATTAAGAGATTTTATGCCAACGAGCGTATAACATATAAAAAAAGACGTACAGAAAAACTGCACGCCACGCCCATGAAAAAATTTACCAATCAAAAATTTGTACCCCGGGAGGGACTTGAACCCTCACGCCATTGCTGACAGCAGATTTTGAGTCTACCGCGTCTACCATTCCGCCACCAGGGCCTGCGTTTTTACTCGCTTCGCTCGTGAAGATACCAGCCTCGGAAATGTCAAAAATCATTTTTGCCGTTTCACTCGGCTTTTGCATCTTTCGGCAGATTTCTCTCTCGAAATCGGGTGCAAAATTACTAACATTTTTTGATTTGGCAAAATTTTTTTTGCTAATTGCGAAAAAAGTTGTAATTTTGCAGTCTCAAATAAAACATACAATTTCATGCAAACCTCTGATAAAGTGTTCATTTTCGCTGGTCGCGCCACTAAAGAACTGGCAGGCGAAGTAGCAAAAAATTACGGAATCGAGCTTGGTAAATCAGCCGTTTTCCAGTATGCTGATGGCGAATTTCAGCCTTCCTACGAAGAAAGTATTCGCGGTGGTATTGTGTTCATCATCCAATCCACAATTCCGCCAACCGATAATCTTTTTGAACTTCTTATGATGGTTGACGCTGCCCGTCGTGCCTCCGCTCAGAAAGTGATTGCCGTAATACCTTATTACGGGTTTGCCCGCCAGGACAGAAAAGACAAGCCCCATGTGCCAATCGCTTCCAAGCTGATTGCCGATATGCTGATGGCTGCCGGTGTAGATCGCGTCGTGACGATGGACCTTCATGCGGATCAGATCCAGGGATTCTTCAACATTCCTGTAGATCATCTGTTCGGTTCTTCAATCTTCATGCCTTACCTGCGTTCGCTGGATCTCCCGACCGAGGATGTGGTATTTGCAAGTCCTGACATGGGTGGCAGCAAGCGTGCCAGCGTGTATGCCAAAACGATGGACAACAGCTTCGTAATCTGCTACAAGCACCGCAACAAACCTAACGAGATCGGTGAAATGAGACTGCTGGGCGACGTAAAGGGCAAGCACGTCATTCTGGTGGATGACATCATCGATACCGGTACCACTATCTGCAAGGCTGCCGAAATCATCAAGGCTGAAGGTGCCAAGAGCGTCCGCGCCATGATTACCCATCCGGTACTGAGCGGCAATGCTATCGAGAAGATCGAGAACTCCGTAATGGAAGAACTGGTTGTTACCGATACCATTCCTTTGAAACGCGAGAGCAGCAAGATTCACGTACTTTCTACCGCTTGGCTTCTGGCTGAGGCCCTCCACAGAATCGTAAGTCACGAATCTATCGACAACCTCTACGAAACCACCATCCACAGCAAGGGAATCAAGTTGAGCAACTGATAAGCCGATAAGAAATCAAGAGTATTTGTAAAATACATTATAAACAATCTATTATTAACCAAAAAAAATTAAAAATCATGAGAGTAGTATCAATGAGCGGTTCTCTGAGAGAGAACGTAGGGAAAAAGGATGCTAAAGCACTGCGTCGTGCAGACCTCGTTCCATGTGTAATGTACGGTAAAGATGAGCAGAAAATCTTTGCTCTTCCCCAGACCCAGTTCCAGCGTATTCTTTTCAACCCGGCACCTTGCTTCGTTGAAATCGACCTTGGCGGCGCAAAATACCGTGCAATGGTAAAGGATCTTCAGTTCCACCCAGTTACCGAAATCGTTTATCATGCTGACTTCTACGAACTCAGCGACGATAAGGAAATCGTTATGAGCATTCCTGTTCATACCTGCGGTACCAGCAAGGGCGTGATGAAGGGCGGTAAACTTGCCTACAAACAAAGACGTCTGAATGTGAAGGCTCTTCCTGCAAACATGCCAAGCGAAGTCCTGATTGACATCACCAACCTCGATATCGCTCAGCGCGTAAAGGTTCAGGATATCAAGGCAGAAAACTTCCGCATTCTGAATCCTAAGAGCAGTGAAGTTGTGGTTGTGAACAGCACCCGCAACGTTGCAGCTGAAGAAGAAACCGCAGCAGAATAATTCTGCCACGACTCACGCTAACGTGATTGAAAAAAGAAAAGAGAGGCCTCAGGGCTTCTCTTTTTATTTGTATTGTAATGTTCCTACCGGCAAAAATGGGAGAACACGGCTTCGAGCCGACGGGTACACACAGGGCAGAAGTCCGCATAATAATTCATCATACAGTTCGTCACAGGACGGTAGATTCCTTTGGACTGGTATCCCGCCCCTTCGTAAACGCCGACCGGACCGCACTCCTCAGGCTTCAGGCCCTGGACGGGTGCTGTGGGTATGGGCGTTCCCGGAGGCAGCAGGTCAGCCCATTTGCTTGAGAAATCCACCAGGGTCGTAATATTAGGCTCGGTCGGTTCCCTGTCAAGCGCATGGATACCTTCATAGCTCAACTCCGGATCGACATACTCATCGGCAAGCCCTCCGATTGAATGGCCGAGTTCATGCGGAAGAATCTTGTCGCTCATGGGATGAGTGGAACTGCAGGCATAGAAATTATAGATAGCCCCTCCCCCATATACCGGACTGTTTACCATGATGATGATATGATCATAATCAATCCCGTCAAGAAGGTCATGCAGCTGGAAAAGCTGTTCGGTCATCAGATAACGGTCGCTCCCAAGGGTGTTGAAATGAGCACCGGCATCACCGGAGACCGCATAGATATTGAAGTCCTGACAATGGGAACGGAAAGGTTCCTGACGCAGAAGATTATCCGCAAAGCGCTTCATATCGCTCCTCATTAGTTTCTTTTGGCGGGGGCCATATCCTTGAGCCACTATCACGATATCCATCTTATGATGAGCATCACCGTTCTCAAGCAGGACATAATCTGTCTTTTGAGACCTGATGACTGCACATCCGGAACGGTCAGGGTTAAAGGTAAACTGAGCCTGGGTATAGAACTGCCCTTGCGCATCGCGTTTCTGAAAGCGTATGAGAGCGGTCTTTCTGGGCCAGGGAAGCAGGACGACCTCCTGAAACCGGGCACTTCCGTTCTGGGGAGTGGCACAATATTCGTCAAACAGAGAGCCGTAGCAGCGGGAATAGAGTTCCCGACCGGAGACACTATCTGCCAGCAGCACGCGGTAAGGGCCGTTATCAAAAGGATCCAGCAGTTCGGTGACAGGTCCCGCCCAGCCGCCGCTTTTCCTGACAAAACGGGAGAATATCAACGTATCGCCTGCGCTGGAACCCTGACGGAAATAATCCACGCGGAGCGTCCTGTTCTCAAAAAAAGTATTGAAATCCTGAGCCTTTGATGCAGGGAACAGAAACAAAAGAAGCAAAAGTTCAAAAAGAAATCTCTTCATCATACAAGTATTCTATTTTGGAAAATAAACGAAGAAATGAAATTTTTATTGCCAAATGAAATATTTTTTGTAATTTTGCACCCACAAAAAGAACCAGGAATGCTGACAAAGATCTACGAAAACAACCCGAATGCCCGCGAAATCAACAAGGTAGCCGACATACTCACTCACGGAGGAATCGTAATAATTCCCACAGATACCTTATATGCGTTCGCGTGCAGTATGGAAGAAAAGAAAGCCGTCGAAAAAATCGCGCAACTGAAAGGATTCAGCACCAGACAGGCACACTATTCGATGTTATGCAAGAACCTGAGCCAGGCATCGGAATATGTGCGGCCGATGGACAAAGACACCTACAGCATCTTGAGAGAATGCCTTCCCGGTCCCTACACCTTTATCATGGAGGCCAACAACCGCGTCCCGCGCAACTACCAGAACGGAGGACATACCATCGGAATCCGGGTTCCGGAAAACAAAATATGCGAAAGCATCATTGAGGCAGTGGGCTGCCCGCTGATTGGCACTTCTGTCAGACTGACAAACGAAAACCAGGAAAAAGAATACCTGACAGACCCGGAACTGATCCACGAGACGTTTGGCACGCAAGTTGCAGTAGTGATTGATGGAGGCATAGGTGACATCGAGCCTTCCACCGTAGTGGACTGCAGCGGAGACGAGATGGAACTGATCAGGGCAGGAAAAGGAGCATGGGAATAGCCTATAACATGCACAGAAAAAAAAACAACAATAATATCAATGAACAACATCATAAATAATGGAGAATCATTCGGAGCCAGCAAATACGGATTTGCGGCACGGGTAATCGTAATGACACTCGGATGTATGCTGGCGGCAATACTGCTGCCGGGAGTATCCTTGGGAGGGATCTGGGCAGCCATTGTCACGGCAGTCGTCATAGCTCTGCTCGACAACTTCATTCGCCCGATACTCATTGTCATAACCCTTCCGATTTCCATTGTCAGCATGGGACTGTTCATCTTCATCATAAACGCCATAATCATCATGCTCGCCTCCGGAATCGTAAAAGGATTTGAAGTAAATACATTCTGGGACGGACTTCTCTTCAGCCTGCTGCTGACGCTGTTCGATTCGCTGCTGGAGCTCCCCGATAAATGGATCAGCCGGAAGCCCTACGAGCCCAAAGACCGTAACCTCGACGATACCGATGAGGATGGATTCACCCCATACGAAGAAGTAGAATAAACACTATCTAAAACAAATATACTGAAAATGCAGACATTCAACACAGTGGCAGCCCTTCAAGAAGCTTTGGCTACCGTAAGAAAGGAAAACAAAACCATAGGTCTGGTACCCACAATGGGCGCACTCCACGAAGGACATCTCAGCCTTGTGAACAAAGCCAAGGAGATGTGCGATGTGGTAGTGGTCAGCGTTTTTGTAAACCCCATTCAGTTCAACAACAAAGAAGACCTGGAGAAATACCCTCGCACACTGGATGCAGACCTGGAGAAACTGGCTTCCGCAAATGCCGACTTCGTACTCACCCCAAGCGTGGAAGAAATGTACCCGAAACCCGTAACCGACGTATATCATTTCGGGCAGATCGAGGAAGTCATGGAAGGTCCCCAACGCCCAGGACATTTCTCTGGTGTAGCTGTGGTGGTAAGACGACTGTTTGACATCGTACAGCCCCAGAAAGCCTTCTTCGGAGAGAAAGACTTCCAACAGATTGCCATCATCCGCAACCTTCTGGAACAGATCAAATACCCCATCGAGATTGTCCCCTGCCCCATCGTAAGAGCCGAAGACGGGCTCGCACTCAGCAGCCGCAACATGCGCCTCTCACCTGAAGCACGCGCCATCGCTCCCACCATCTACGCCACCCTCCAGCAGGCCGTAGAAATGTCGGAATATGAAGACGTGGAGACCATAAAAGAATGGGCAATGGACCAGCTGAGCAGTTTCCATGAAATCAATCCCCAACCCAACGGACTGATGTTTGAACCCGAATATTTCGAGATTGTGAACGACACCACCCTCCAGCCCATTGAAGACTGGGACGACGCCCAGGGCGTAGTAGGATGCATCACCGTATGGCTCGACGGCGTCCGCCTCATCGACATGATCCGATTCAGATAAAAAGAATCCCTATAGACACAACGACAGCCTCTGCAACCCATACAGAGGCTGTTCCTTTTTCAAAACACCCACAAACCGGACCCCCGAAAACAGACAGCATCTTATAAGGAAAAATGATTTTTTTACCACACGACACAAGTTGTCGAAAATAGTTTGTAATTTTGCATCCCGAAAAAAACAGTCGCTCTATGTCCGGATAACCCAAGTTTTCGGAGGGAAAATGAATGTGTAATAAGGTGTGGTTTCGGCGAGAAATATTGTTTTTTTTTGTCAAATCAAAGGTTTTTAGTATCTTTGCAGTATCAAACAAATGTAATAAAACCATCAAAAAACTGAATATAAAGAACATAGAAAGAAACTAATAATATAAACATAGCGTTTGCTATTTATTCGGCACTGCTCTGAAACCTGAGAAATTTCAATTGCAATTATCACGAATAAGTCAGCCAAACGTCCTGCGCAAGCGCGGACGTGACTTATCGATGATTGCGGGCAGTTCTCAGGGCCTCAGAGCGTGGATAGTCAAGAGTCCGCGCTTTTTTGATGACCTGCAGTTGCCCGCAAGCCAGAATGATAAGCACTCGCACAAAAAAAATGCGCAGATGAACGAAAACACGTCTGCTCCCGCTGGGGGCAGCCAGATCAAATCGAAAAAGCGTGTGGCGGATCATGGGGAGGTGTTCACCAATCCCCGCGAGGTCAATGCCATGCTCGACTTGGTGAAACAGGAAACCGAGCGTCTCGACTCGCGTTTTCTCGAACCCGCCTGCGGCGACGGCAATTTCCTGATCGAGATACTCCGAAGGAAACTGGCCGTGTGCCGCCAGAGGGTTGAAGCCAGGCAATATACCCAATTGCAGTACGAACAGAATGCCGTTCTGGCCGTGTCGTCGATTTACGGCATAGAGCTACTGGCGGACAACGCCAAAGCCTGTCGCAAGCGACTGCTGAATTATTTTGTGGAGCAGTATGGGCAGCTCTTCCACGACCGATGCAAGCCCGAGTGCATAGAAAGTGTCCGCTTTCTGCTCAGCAAGAACATCATCCAGGGCGATGCCCTCAGCTACCATCGCGCCGACAAGCCCAAGGAGTGGATTGTGGTGAGCGAATGGAGCATGATAGGGGGCGGGATGATGAACCGCAGGGATTATGAGTTCAGCTATCTGGTGGGCGACAGCAGCGAGGCCGACCTCTTCAGCGATGTGCCCTGTGCCACCTTCCCACCCGTCTATTTTCTCGAACTAAACAAGGAGCGCTATGGAGAGAAATAGCTACAATCCCGATGTGCTCAACTGCTTGGCGAACTTGAGCAACGATGAGGTCTTCACCCCTCCCGCCTTGGCGAACCAGATGCTCGACCTTCTGCCCCAGGAGCTGTTCCGCGACCCTAAGACCACCTTTTTGGACCCCTTCTGCAAGAGTGGTGTCTTTTTGCGCGAGATAGTGAAACGGCTCGACCGTGGCTTGCAAAGCATCATCCCCGACCGTTGCGAACGTATCGACCATATTATGCACAAACAGGTCTTTGGCATAGCCATCACCGAGCTGACGAGCCTTTTGAGCCGCCGAAGCCTGTATTGCAGCAAACATGCTGACGGAGATCACAGTGTGAGTCATTTCGACACCCCCGAAGGCAATCTGCTCTATACCCCTCTGCGCCACACCTGGGAGAAAGGCAAATGTCGCTACTGCGGAGCCAGCCAAGAGGTATATGACCGAGGCGACCAAGCCGAGCAATATGCCTATCAATTTATTCATACCGACAACCCCGAGAAAATCTTTAATATGAAATTTGATGTCATCATAGGAAACCCACCGTATCAGTTGGATGATGGAGGTTTTGGCGCTAGTGCAAAACCGATTTACCAGTTATTCGTTAATCAAGCTAAAATTATTGCACCTAGATACATATGCATGATTATCCCCGCAAGATGGTATGCTGGAGGTAAGGATTTAGCAAGTTTCCGGGACCAAATGTTACTAGATAAACGTATAAGAAAAATTGTTGATATTCCTAATGCATCTGATTGTTTTCCTGGTGTAGAAATCAAAGGTGGAGTATGTTATTTCCTTTGGGATAGAGATAATAAAGGTAAAGTAGAAGTGACAACGATTAAGGATAATATGATTGTGTCAAAAATGGAACGAGATTTAAAAGAGGAAGGATGTGATACCTTTATCAGACAAAATGAAGCCATCTCAATTCTGACAAAGGTTAGAAAGTCGGGGGCCTCTTCTTTTAGTCAGATAGTCTTTCCTGCTATGACCTTTGGACTTCGAACATTTTTCTCTGAATTTGATAGCGACAAACCAAAAGATGGACTCGTCAAAGTTTATGCTCAAAAGACAATAAAATATATAAAGAGAGAACGAATCCCCTCTGGAAAGGAATATATTAACAAATGGAAAGTAATTATTCCAGAAGCTGTTGGGTCAGGCGAAATGGGTAAGGATATTTTTAAGTCGATTATTAGTGAACCTGGTTCAATTAATACAGAAACATATATTATGAATGGACCATATCAATCAAAAAATGAGGCGGAAAATGTTGTTTCCTATATTAATACGAAATTTTTCCATTTTATGATTGGGTTAAAAAAAATAACACAACATACCACTCAGAAAGTCTATCAATTTGTCCCCCTTCAAGACTTCTCGCATCCCTGGACGGATGAGATGTTGTACAAGAAATACAATTTGACGGAGGAGGAAATTGCCTTTATAGAGAGTATGATCCGCCCCATGGAGTAATATATCTAAGGATTAACTAAAAATAAAGATTATGTATTATATCAACCCCGACGGAACTGTCGGAACAACAGAAGTAAGGCTTGGCGAAGATGGCCACATAGAATCGTCTGACTATAGTGAGTTTTATTTGGCTTGGGGAACTCCGACTCCCCCCAAAAAAACATCAAAATCAGAATGGGCCAAGACAGGGAGGATTGACGTTGTCCCTATGTCGTCTAAGAAAAAGCCTAAGCTAAAGAAAATTCGTATTAATGAAGAAAATCAGGTCAGGTCTTTATTGGAATCCTGGTTATCAACATACAAAGATGGGCTAATTGAGACAAAAGTATTTTTTCAAGAATATTACAGATGCGACCTGATTATGAAAGTGTTTTTATTAGTAGATATGCAGAGGAAAGGATTGTCGGTCAAAATTACGCAAGTGGACTTACCCCAAATCATCAAATTCTATTTTGGTATGGATGATAGAGACTCCGTCTTACCTCTTTTTAAGTTTGACTCCGAGGTCGTGGAGAATGAATTTGTAAAGATGACAGAAGAATACTTCAAATAAAAAATATTGAGAATTATGCCGAAGAAAGCAAAATATGGTTATGCCCGTGATATTTTCGGGCGAGTAGTGGAAAAGGATATCTTTGATGAAGACCGTTCTGATGAGAATTGGCAGGCACGTCAATCCCAAAAAAAATACGACTATTCGTCGTACGACAAGGAGGATGACCACGACTCCTACTACGATGAGAGTTCTTACGATTGATAAAACAATCAGAGCGTTCTTTGAAATAGAGAAAAGATTTTTGTAAAATCAAAAAATGTAGTATTCTTTTCTTTATTTTCTCTGAACGCCATAAACGATAAACGAATATGGCGAAAGAAGAGTTATTGCTGTCGAAAATAAATCATCAACCACGAATCTATGCTTACGTGCATCTTGGTGTGAAAGAGCACGAAGGGATGATAAAGGTGGGCTACACCACGCGGGATGTTAGGGAACGTATAGAGGAGCAGAACAAAACTGCCTGTACCAAGTTCAAGATCCTCGGCCAATGGCGAGCTATGCGCCACGATGGCACCTCGTTCACAGACAAGGGTGCTGTGCATCCGCTTTTGCGCAAAGCGGGCTTTGCCAATCCTGAGGGCGAGTGGTTTGTGTGCAAGCTGAGCGATGTGGAAAGGGCTGTAAGATCGGCCCAAGAGGGGAGCGCGACGATGTTGCGACGTACCCAGAACTTTGCCATGAGGCCCGAGCAAGCAGCTACGGTGGAAAAGACGGCAAGGTATTTTACCTCTTTTTACAACGACCCTTCCAACCGAGGGCTGATACCCCATTTTTTGTGGAATGCCAAAATGCGTTTCGGCAAGACGTTCACCACCTACCAACTTGCCCTGCGTATGGGGTGGAACAAACTGCTGGTGCTGACGTTCAAACCTGCCGTGAAAACGGCCTGGGAAGAAGATCTGCTGAGCCATAAGGATTTTGAAGGGTGGCAGTTCTGCGAGAAACAGGAGGATAGGGAGTTCAACTATGTGAACGAGCGTAAGCCGTTTGTCTGTTTCGCTTCGTTTCAGGATGTGTTGGGCCGTAATGATGCGGGCGGCATCAAGAGTACGAATGAGTGGCTGAAAATGGTGGATTGGGATTGTATCGTACTTGATGAATATCATTATGGCGCATGGGGAAAGAATGCCAAAAATTTTTATAATGCCAAGGATCCGGCATTGGTTCGCGCCATGGAGGTAAGCGACATGATGGCAGAGGATGACGACAAGCGTACCTTGGAAGGCAGAGAGTTGTTTGACGAAGATCTGATGCCATTGAAAACGCGACATTATCTGTATTTGAGCGGCACGCCTTTCAGAGCCATCAGCAGTGGTGAGTTTATAGAAGAGCAGATATGCAACTGGACCTATAGCGATGAACAGCGAGCCAAAGCAGCATGGAAGGGGGAGAAGAATCCCTATCTGTCGCTCCCCAAAATGGTGATGCTTACCTATCAGATGCCCGAGAGTATTACTGAGGTGGCCAGTCAAGGGGAGTTTGATGAGTTTGACCTGAATGAGTTTTTCAAGGCTGAAGATAATGGTTTCGTACATGAAGAGTATGTGCAGAAATGGCTGAATCTGATAAGAGGGAATTATGTAGAAAATGTGGTAAGTGATTTGAAAATGGGAGTCGAAAAGCCGCCTATGCCCTATAGTGATGTCCGCCTGGTGAGCTATCTGCAACACACCTATTGGTTTTTGCCCAGCGTGGCGGCATGCAGGGCGATGGCAAGATTGCTGCAAAAGCCCTGCAACCGATTTTTTCAGGACTATACGGTTGTGATCGCTGCCGGCAATGAGGCCGGCATGGGCGCCAAGGCAGTGGAGCCTGTGTATAACGCCATGAAAGACCCTCAGAATACCAAGACGATTACTTTATCGTGTGGAAAGCTTTCGACTGGCGTCACTGTGAAGCCTTGGACAGGAATACTGATGTTGAGAAATACGCAGAGTCCAGAAACCTATTTCCAGACAGCGTTCCGTGTGCAGTCGCCTTGGACGACGAAAGACGAGGAGGGTAAAGAGGTGGTGCTGAAACCGACTTGCTATGTATTCGATTTTGCGCCCAATAGAGCCTTGCGGCAGGTGGAAGAGTATAGTTGTCAGCTAAATGTAAATGAGAGCAATCCTGAGAAAAAGGTAGAAGAGTTTATCAGATTCCTGCCCATACTGGCTTACGATGGCAGCAGCATGAAAGAGATTGATGCAGCAGGTATTTTGGATATGGCTATGAGCGGCACCACGGCAACATTGTTGGCCAGAAGATGGGAAAGCGCCGTGCTGGTGAATGTGGACAATGTGACTTTGCAACGTTTGATGAATAACCCGGAGGCGATGAACGCCCTGATGAGTATTGAAGGATTCCGTTCGCTCAATAGCGACATTGAAACCATCATCAATAAGAGTGAGCATGTGAAAAAGATTAAAAAGGAGAAAGGCGACCAGCTGACTGACAAGCAGAAAAAGGAATTGACGGACGATGAAAAGAAATACAAAAGCAAGCGCAAAGAAATTCAAGAGAAGCTAATCAAGTTTGCCACCCGAATACCGGTATTTATGTATCTGACCGACTATAGGGAGT
The DNA here is from genome assembly GCA_045640985.1 of Bacteroidales bacterium. GTDB lineage: Bacteria > Bacteroidota > Bacteroidia > Bacteroidales > P3 > Colimorpha. The sequence continues at coordinate 22,641 of JAZUFZ010000003.1, read as the reverse complement.
ATTGTCTGAAAGATGTGATTTCGCAGTTGGAACCCGAACTTTTCCGCAAAGTGACGGGTCTTTCGCTTAAAGATTTTGAGCTGCTGGTGAGTCTCGGGGTCTTCAACAGCGAGTTGATGAACGATGCCGTATATAAGTTCAAACGCTATGAAGATTCAAGCTTGAGTTATACTGGTATAGACACACGGAAAGGTACGGTGATGGGATTGTGGGACACTTCGGTGGATACCACGGTGATGATTCAATCCCAACAAGAGACGGAACCTATTCCGACCCCAAATCCGGAAATTTCCACCGTTGAGGAACCACTCAAAGAAAAACCGATTCAAGTAGGTGACACAATCTTCCATACGAGTTTCGGAAATGGCACAGTAATGGCGATCGACGAAAAATACATATTTCTACAGTTCTCCGACCAAGAGCGCAAATTTCTCTACCCTGGAGCATTTGAAAAAGGTTTCTTGAAGAAGGAACGATAGTTGAATGAATGAAATTTCGATTTTTGATGACTTTTTGCGTATCTTTCTGGTATTCTGTGGATAGCATCCGACATTCAACCGACATGAACCGACATTGATGTCGGTTCATGTCGGTTCGGACTCAGGAAAGCAATCGTCCTTCCGAAATGGGAATTGGGTATTTTTTCGATTTCATACGACACCTAACCGACACAATGTCGGTTGAGTGTCGGATGAATGTCGGATGCTTCTCGCTATGAATCAACAGAATAGCGTAAATGTCGTAAAAAAGCAGTTATTTACTTTTCCTACCGGAACAGCATCGGATTTGTTACGGTTAATAGTTTGGGCAGACAGACGACCGATCTGCGGAGGAAAATGACGGGGAAATGAGCAAACTGACACTGTTCCGAGCCGGCTGGTATCTCTGAGGTATCTCCCTAATATCTCCCTGGTAACTCCCTCTTTCGGCCGTCTGTGAGACACCAAAACCACACCACAGTCCCGGCCCTACCAGGGAAGTATGACATAGCAAGAATGTAGAACAGCACAAATCCTTATATCGGCACTGCAGCAGACATACATGGGCTGTGCCCAGAACAAGGGTCTTAATTCCTCCGAGACCTTTCTCGTAGTCTTTTCCTATCCAAGGTGTAAAGAATGAGGATTGCTTTATCATAAAAAGTCTTCAAGTTGCTGATATGTGGCTTTTCTGACTTCTGGTTCTGGGGATGGCTTTGGATCGGGGGGGGGCTATATTATCTGCTACCACGGTCAGGAAATCATCTGCGTTACTTCTCCCCTATTGACGGTCGGCGAACCATTCTATGGCGAGACGGTATCCGTCGAGACCGAGGCCGCTTATCATGCCGCGGCAGGCACTTGTCAGGAGGCTGTGGTGGCGGTATTCTTCCCGGGCGAAGATGTTGCTGATATGGACTTCTATGGCTGGAGCGGTAACAGACAGGATTGCGTCGTGCAGTGCTACGCTGGTATGGCTGTAGCCGCCCGCATTGATGATGATGCCGTCGTACGAAAAGCCCACTTCCTGAATCTTGCCGATAAGTTCGCCTTCGATATTGGATTGAAAGTATTCGATGTGAATCTGTGGATACCGTTCTCTGAGGACAGCCAGTTCCTGTTCCATGGTAGCGGTGCCATAGATGTCGGGCTGACGTGTGCCGATGAGGTTGAGATTGGGTCCGTTGATGATGATGATCTTCATAACGTCTGGTTCTGTGATATTCGTGTTTAAAAAAACACGAGTCGCGAGAAATTAATTAAAGAACACGAATTGCACGAATCTTACGAATGGGCGGAGCCGCAATGCGCATTCCATTTCTTTTCAAGAGTCGTTTTCTTAATATATAAAAAAAGATTACGCCTCAAAGGGAGACCTTCAAGGCGTAATCCATGTTAATCAAAAGTCAATCATCGATTGAATTAGATGATGCCCTGAGCCATCATAGCGTTAGCTACGCGCATGAAACCAGCAACGTTTGCACCCTTAACATAGTTGATGGAACCATCAGCCTGTTTACCGTAAGCAACGCAGAGGTCATAGATGTCGTTCATGATCTTGAACAGTTTAGCATCAACTTCTTCAGAAGTCCAGTTGATGTGACCTGCATTCTGGCAGATTTCGAGACCGGAGGTAGCAACACCACCAGCGTTAACAGCCTTACCAGGACCGAAAGGAACGCCAGCTGCCTGGATGGTAGCGATAGCGTCTGGCTGGCAACCCATGTTGGAGATTTCAGCTACATACTGAACACCATTGCGGAGGAGTTCTTCTGCATCTTCTTTTGCCAATTCATTCTGGAATGCTGATGGGCAAGCGATATCACACTTAACGCTCCAAGCTTTCTTACCAGCGGTGAATTTAGCCTTTCCAGGGAACTGCTGAGCCATTTCTTCAACCTTGTTGTGGTTGGAAGCACGCATAACGAGCATGTAGTCGAACATAGCTTTGTCCATACCGCCTTCGATTTCGCAAACGCCGTCAGGACCGGAGATAGCAACAACCTGAGCACCGAGTTCGGTAGCTTTCTGAGCTGCACCCCAAGCAACATTACCGAAACCAGAGAGAGCAATTCTCTTACCCTTCATGGTATCACCTTTTTCTTTTACCATGCGGTCAACATAGTACATTGCACCGAAACCGGTAGCTTCTGGACGCATGAGGGAACCACCCCAGCCATAGCTCTTGCCAGTGAGGGCACCAGTGCTGTGTTCGCGAGCGAGTTTCTTGTAAGCACCATAGAGGTAACCAATTTCGCGGCCACCAACTCCAACGTCGCCAGCAGGGCTGTCCTGATCTGGACCAATGTTGCGCCACAATTCATACATGAAGGCCTGGCAGAAACGCATGATTTCAGCATCGCTCTTTCCAACAGGATCGAAATCGGAACCACCTTTACCACCACCGAGAGGAAGATTGGTCAAGCTGTTCTTGAAGATCTGTTCGAAACCGAGGAATTTCAGCATGGATACGTTTACAGCTTTGTGGAAACGGAGACCGCCCTTGTATGCACCGAGAGCTGCATTGAATTGTACACGGTAACCCAAGTTTACCTGAACTTCGCCGTTATCATCAACCCAAACAACGCGGAAAGTGAAGATACGGTCAGGTTCAACTATGCGCTCAACGATTTTTGCTTTTTCAAATTCAGGGTGTTTGTTGTACTCATCTTCGATGGTTTCCAACACCTCGCGAACTGCTTGCAAATACTCTTTTTCTCCTGGATGTTTGGCTTCCAGGTTGGCCATAATATTTTGTACGTTCATGATATTGAATGATTTGTATAGATTTTGATTATTATTTGATGCAACAAAGTTACAATGTTTTTCTGATAGAAAAAAATTTTTTACTAAAAATATTTTTTTATCAATTATAACAGCTCTCTACAAAGCTCCTGATTTTGTTTTTTACTCTGTCTTTTGCCTCGATATGTGCCATGTGCCCCACGTGGTTCAAGATCAACACATCGGATATCTCGGGGAGCATTGCCTCGGTAATCGCCAACTCGAAATCGAACCTCGGATCGTTCTTCCCGATAATGAACATAACAGGAACCTTTATCTTTTCCAATAAATCTATATGAGACTTACGCTGTGCCATGCCTCTCTGGGTAGCGATAATGCCATCCGTCTGTGTCTCCAGGCATTGATCGCGGAGGTCCTTTATTTCCTGCTCCAAGGCAAAACGGTTGCCTTCATAGAATAGTCTGGGGATAAAATCCACGATATATCCCGGACGGTTTTTCTCGACCTGACGACAAACCTCCATCCTATGATTCTTCTTCTCCGGGGGATCAGGCATTGCATGAGAATGAAGCAATCCAAGTCCTTTTAGCATATATGGATAGTTTTCGGCGAACTCCAAGGCCACATATCCACCCAGCGAATGCCCCACCATCACACATTGAGATACGCCTGCATCATCCAAAATATTTTTTACTGCTTTGGCCATAAATTCCATAGTATGGGTGTCTCCGTACGTAGAACTATACCCGTGTCCCGGCAAATCCACACTGATTACACGCATATTTCGCATATACGACAATGTGTATGTTGACCACACATCCAAGTTCTGCAAGAAACCGTGAATCAAAACCAGAACATGCTGATTTCCACGTCCCTCGTCACGATAATGCAATGTTTTTCCTTCAAAATTTATTTGCCTGTGCAGTTCCATATCCACCTATTTTTTGAGTATATTTGTGATTACAAAATTACTCAATAATTTTTATTTATTGCACTCATTTTCATAAAAGAAACCCACAACCAATTGTTAATAAGTCCCATCGCATAAAAATACAATCAATTTCCACTGAACCTTACTGACACTTCCCCACAACCAGGATTGCTCTTATAATTGACATTTCCGAATGCCGACACCACGACTCTTGAAGATTTCACGCCCCGTTCTACCAAGAAATCCTTGATTCGTTTTCCCCGTTCTATCGAGAGGTTGAATGCGGTCTCAGGATCTTCCTCAGGAGCATTGACTATCACCTCCGCCTGATACCCAGGGTTGGCAGTCAGGAATTGAAGAATCTGATTCAGATCGTATTCACAGAGTGATTTGAACGTAGCTTTATTCTTTTCAAACGAAAGCAGTTCAAACTTCATCTCCTGAGACTGGTATATCGCCCTGCCGAACGCTTCTACGTCGATATTCACCTCACAACCGGTCTTGGGTTTGAAAACCACAGACGGAATCAACACCTTGGCATCAGGAACACAGATTGCATATTCATAATCAGCCGAAAGTTTCAATTCTGCCCGTCCTGTTTCGTTCATCTGAATCGTATGGATAATCGAGCGACTGGTATTATTCAGGACTACAAGCTGGCTTCCGACACCTTTCAAGGACTCATAATTTATCGTAACCTTCTGATATGCTTTAGCCCCAGTATGCTGCGCATTGGCCATATAACAGCCATACCGACCATTGGAATTGGAAGAGATAAGTAACTGCCGTTCGTCGTTTCCAAATGTAACATAATCATCCCAATATGCACTATTAACCTCTTTTCCTAAATTCTCCGGGACAGACCAGGAAGTCCACGACTCCTGATTCTGTCTGACTGTAACATACACATCACCATACCCCAGACCGCCCCGTCCGTCGCTCACGAAATAGAGGGTCTTCATATCGCTGCTCATCAACGGGGAACGTTCACAATAAGGAGTATTCACATCCATACCTATATTGACTGCTTTTCCCCATCCATCATCTGTTTTGGGCACAAAGTAGATATCGCTTGCCATTGCTGTATCTCCGTGGAAATAAGACCCGCTGGCCTGAAGATTATATCCGCCTGGACGATCCGAGACAAACAGCATTCCACTTCCGTCTGGCAACATAGCCGCATCCGATTCTCTGTAAGCGGTATTGATTGCCGGTCCGAAGATATCATTAATGGTCCAGACGCCATCTTCATAACTGGCGCTGAGGATATCTCCTCCACGGCCCACCAGCATTTTCTCGCCACCCTCGTAAAATCCGAAGATTGTCAGATCGCTGTTTGGGTCATTCGTGAACCGAACTTCCGACCCGCTGTTCCATTTCGACTTTTTGGATGAAGCCTTTCCCGCAACCCATATTGAACGCATCTTGCCCACTTCACGGGTATAATACAATGACTTTCCGTTGGGATGCAATACCGCATTCCTGATATCATACGCCGGGCAATACTCCGCGTATGCCTGACTGTTCTTCTTGGCTGGGGCTGTAAGCAATGCCCGCAGTTCTTCAAATGGTTTCTGATAGGCATTCTCGTCAAAACTCAGCATATAATCTCCCATACGTTTTGAAGCTTCTTTCCAATTATGAGCGCTGATAAAGTCCTGCAGCGTTCTCTGCAAAGCCACAAACGAAAGCCCCTTACCTGTAAGCCTCCGGATATAAGAGGCATACACGTCAATATTGGCATTATTGAATTTCTCCAGAAGATAGATTCTGTCTGCTTCCTGCGCCATTTCCAGGTCTTTATCCACCAATACACGGAACGGGTATTGCGGATTCTCAGCCGCGAAACGTTCTATCGGATTTTTGTTTCCTTCCTGGGTATGCCAGGAATAGTACAATTTGTAAATATCCAGATATTTCTCATCCAACGGAAAATTCTGTATATAGATTCTGGCTGCCTCAACGCTATGATCCTCCACAATCAGTTTTCTCAACTTCTCCATGGCATCTTCTGCCAACCTGTTATCGCTGTGATGCAATATAAAGTCAGCATATTCCTGCGGAGTATCCAGTTGGTCGTAGTTCTGGTCCAGTAACGATTCTATCCGGTTCAACGCCTCCAGGTAATCGTCTCCAGAAGGATATTGTGCCAGATAAGACTGATATGCCTGTAAGGTGTTAATCTCACAGGCTCTTTCATACGACAGATGCGCCAGCCGTTTTTCTGCTGCCCGCTTCACCACATCGTTGTTCTCGTATTGCTCCATCAAACGCCGCACCTCATATTCGTCTTTTGCCTGGGCAAACATCTCAAGCGCCAGCTTGTTCATTGCCACATTTGCCTCATCCGCCTCCCCCAGTCCCTGATGACTTTCCACAAAATTCATATACCCCTCAATCGTATTCTCTGCGTATGCTTCTTCCAGGTCCATCCGGGTAAGTCTTCTTTCCACACAACGTACAATGGGCTTGCTTTCAGCAAAGGCTATCTTATAATCATTCAGTTCCGCCCTCGATATCTCTTCATCACTTGTCAGATAGTCATACGCAAACAGAATTATCTCGTTTTTCCGGTCGCGCACCATCTGTAGGGTCAGTTTCTTCCTCAGAAGTTTACGAGCCTCTGAAGACTTGTCTTCGTCAGAAAGAATCTCCACATACAAAACTTCGGCCCTGCTGATATATTTCTGTGCTAAAGGAATATTTCTGAAAGGATTGTTTTCTTCAATATAATAATCCGACAGGGCCACCATAGCGGCCACATTATTGGTATCCTTGAAATAGGATTTATACAGCTGGGCATAACGATCCTCATAGCTCCCGTTCTGGGCCGCCAGATGTGTACCGCACAGCACCAGCAATATAAAGAATATTTTTTTCATATCATTAATCGATTCATTAACTGTTAACCGCAGACCCGGAACTTGTCCCTCAAAACTGTCAATCTCTCTTTACAACCACCGTTTGCAATATCTGAGCGAACTCTTCTTCAAAATCATTATATGTATCGCTTGTCGTTTCCAGGCGGAACTCGAAAGCGGTCGTTTTATCCTTGAAATATATCATATCGAAACGATAATACTTCCCATCCTTTCTGTCCTGATAAATTCCGTTATACCCGATTCCTTCTGCCGGAAGGTTATCCATATATTCGTTTATCGACTGATACGGATTTTTCATATACCGTTCCATAACGAGATCAAAGACTCCCTTTGTATAGTTTTTTCTCACGTAGATACGCATATTGGGCAGGATAGTATCGCCCTCTCCATCTATCACCTCATTACGGCTGAAGCTGTAAAGATACACATTCGTATTTTCATCCACTTTGATAGTCTCAAGATATTTCCAGCCTCCTCGCGGAAAGTCAAAAGCTACCGGGGTTCCTGGGATTCTGTTCTGACTCATAGCTGCAAACCCAACTATCATGCAACAGATTACAAGTGCTATTCTTTTCATATATGATTTATTTTAATCCTATCCAGCAATTACTCACTATATATTAATATTACCTATTATATAACTCCAGCAGACGCTGGGTCAGTTTTTCATTGTCATAATCTTTAACAATCAGATTATAGGCATTTCTGCCCACCTGACTGCAAAAGTCCTGATCCTCCACACACCTTCGGATCTGTTCCACAAACTCCTCCGGAGTGTCCGCTATAAGCAGATCTTCTCCGTCCCGGTATCGGATGCCTCTCGCTCCCACACTGGTCGTGATGACCGTCTTTCCTGCCGACATAGCCTCTATAATCTTTACCCTTATACCGCTCCCGCTCAACAATGGCACTATATTTATCTGCTTGCTTCCTATGAAATACATAGCATCGGGGACCTCCCCTATTATCGACACGCCCTCAATATCGAGATTCATCAGATCCTGAGGCATCTTTCTTCCCGCCAGATACAGCCTTACCTGCGGCAGTTCCTTATGCACCCTGGGCCATACCTTCTCCAGAAACCACCTCACTCCCTCTTCATTGGGCATCCAGTCCATAGACCCGATATGGAACAGGGAACACTCCTCCACTTCCACATGCTCCAGCGGTTCCGGTGTAATGCCGAACGGCAGGTCAATTATGGGCTTCCGGCATCCGTTCTCCCTGAAGAACCGTTTGTCCTCCTCCGTGATGCAGGCAACCGCATCATAATCGTTCACGTGACTCTGTTCATAAACACCCAAAGCCAAAGCACAATGTTTCAGATACCAGCGTTTGAACGGATTCTTCACGCCTCTCACCATCTGTTTCCATATATGATGCTCCACATTATGCGCACGAAGCACGATTTTGGCATTGCTGTATTTTCTTATCAGCGGCACATAATGGGTCAGGAATATGCTCTCTACATGCACCACGTCAAACGTCTCCCCTTCCAGTATTTCCTTCAGTCTGGCAGCAAATTCCTGAGACTTGAACCGCTGAACATGATACGACTCTCCGCACAGCAGACAGAACAATGCCTCCAATATACGAATACCCAAATCCACATATACTGCCTCAAATCTGGTTTTCTCCATATATTCTTCCGTCATACGGTCACCCTTCACCGGATGCTTGTCGCTCCACATCGAAAGTACCCTCACTTCACACCCGGCTGACAACAGTCCCTGGGTAATGCTGTTCATCGCCAAGGTACCGCCGTCCACCGGGGGATAAGGGGGCTTGTTACACAACTGAAGTACTTTCATATTTAATTATCTTTTTCGTATCTTGAACTCCCGAAACCTTGCATCTCCTCACAGTCCATCACTTGAATTTCAGGAATTTTTCTCCTCCGTTAATTGCCAGAAGCAGATTCAGACTTACGTCGTTACAGCCCGCCAGCTTCGACCTTGAAGCATACACCATCAGTCTCAACGACAAGTAGTCCAACGAGCGTTCTCCGGAATGATCGCAGTTCGAGATATCACAGCTGATTTTCCAGTCCGCCATCAGTCCGCCGAACCACGAGAGGCACACATCCGAAAATGTCACCTCGTCATCATAACTATACGATGCGCCTATCATCGTAAGGCCTCCTCCTATAAACGGGGCCAGCGTGAGCCGTCTGTAATTCAGCACCTCATAACCCCATCCCAGATAGGTATCGAACAGCGTATAGCTGTGGCCTTTCGGGAAATGCGCCCCGTCCAGCACGAAATCGCGCTTTGAACCGCCGCCCCCTATCAGGAAATTCCACATAAACAGATGCCGCTTCGTGGCCATATCAAAGCCGAACTCGAAATCAAAGGAGGGCTTAAAGGTCTGCTGCAGACCCTTGCCCAGAAGCGTTGTTCCCATAGCGAGATGGACCCCGAATCCCTCTCCCGTATAGACGATGTTCAGCTTAGGTTCCGCAGGTATTTCCATCAGAAGCCGGTTCGTGCTGTCCAGCCACCGGTTCACCACCGTACTGTCCGCACCCATATCGCTCGCCATATTGAACCGCTGTTCTTCCGAAGCGCTATAAGCCAGCACCGTACCCAATATATCATCATAACTCATTCCGCTGTCGCCACGGTCCAGCAGCGGCTGGAAACTCCGACGCTGGATTTCTGCCAGATTGAACAGCACCTGGTTGTAACGAAGGTTCTGTTCGGTCCGCGCCTCTTCTTCCGCCCATGAAAGCTTCGTATCCATCACACAGAGCAGTTTTGCCCGGCTTGCCGGAAGCCCCGCTACCGTATCGTTCACGTTCCGTATCACAAACGTATATTCCAGCCAGCAGCCGGACACCTCATCCGCAGCGCCCTCAAAACCTGCAACGGGTACCGCAATCGCAGAACTGTCAAATTCCACAGCGATTTCCTCTCCGGCAACCTTTGCAGCCTCTGGAGTCTGAACCTCAGTTTCAACCGCGATTGCGGAACTGTCAAACTTTGGAGCCACCTTCCAGGGAGTCACCCCCTGGAAATCAGCCCACGTCAGAGGTCCCTTGTTCCAACTGCGCACCTGAGGCTGGGCCATGAGCCCCGCCCCTGACAGCAGCAATACGAATTGAACGAGAACTAATGTTTTCAAACCTTTCATGTCTTTCAGATCTTTTTTGCGGGACCGACGAAACGAGGACTCCTTTCGTCATTCCCGCCTTCCGGACAGTCCGTCTTATTCAGTCGGCAGAGCCTTATAGCCCTTGCCGTAGGTTTCCTTACTTTCGAGTACCGTAATGAAACATTCCGGATCCTCCTTGCTCAGCCAGATATTCAGTTTCGTAGCCTCGGCATGATTCATCGTACAGATCACCACGCCGTCCACATTGGCCAGCTCGGCATTCTTGCCCAGTTCCGTCGCAATATAGTTCGCCACTTTCGCCCCGTTTTTGGTATTCAGGATATAGGTCTTAGGCTTCTTGAAACCATCCACTACAAGGTCAATCAGGATACCCTCGATGAACACCACGATGAAGCTGTTGATAGGCAGGCGCAGACTTGCCGTAAAGTCGTGAATGCTGTCGTAGCCCTTCAGCATACCGATAAGCAGCGTACTGAAAGTAATGATACCGTCCACGATAATCACCAGCGTACCGAGACTGATCTTGGTATATTTGTGCAGCACCATCGAAACAATGTCGCTACCGCCCGAAGTAGCCCCGGCACGGAAAATCAGACCGATAGCAATACCATAAATCAAGCCCGTAACCAGCGTATTCAACATATAGTCAGGCAGGAAATAGAACGACTTCTCAACCCCTTCGGCGAACACCATACCGAACGCCTCAAGGCTGGTCGTATAGTCATACTGCATCACCAGATTCTGCAGACCGTCAGGAATAGCCTCAAAGCTGTCCCATACCCCCTGCTGGATGATAGGATAATAGCCCCACGTCATCTCAATCAGGAACGCAAACACGATATTGAAGATCGTGGCAGCCACAGTCTTCACACCGAATTTCGGACCCAGAATCCAGGTACCGAACACCAGAAGCGGGATATCCATACAGATCACATAGAAGGAAACCTTCCAGGGATGAATCGCGTTGATCACATTCGAGAGACCCCACGTACCGCCCGGAGCCAGATTGTAAGGATTAGCAAACATAATGTCGCCCACAGCGAACAGAAAACTGCCCAGCACCACTAAAGCCCAGGAGATAATCTCTTTTTTAGTCTTTTCTTGAATCATTTTATTAATTTATTTTATTTATATACAGTCTTTTGCGCCATACCCCCCGCGGGATAGCGCACTGCAAAGATACACAAACCGAGCGAAATGACAAAATTTATTTTGCATTTCCGAGGCCGGTATCTTCACGAACGAAGTGAGTAAAGATACGAAAAATTCCCATACCTCAAAAAAAAATATCACGACAGCCCCCAAAAATCACCCCCAATGTTCCTGACAGGACCTTGGACCGTGGAATAATATACGTATTCACTATTTCTTTCCCTTGAAAAAGAAACAGATTTCCCCCTCTGTAATACAGCCATTTAGCGGAGCCTCCAGTGGAGGCTTCACGCCAAGCGCAGCGGAGCGCCCGCGCGCAGGCTCGCGTAACTCCCTTCTATCTTCTTTTTATCTTCTTTTTATCTCTTTTCTATCTCTTATTCTAAGAAAAGGAGATAAAAAGAAGTTAATATGGAGATAAAAAGAAGATAGAAGGGAGTTACCCCAGTGCGGAGCCCCGATTAAAGAAAAGCTCTGCGCCAGCGCGGCCTCAACGACCGCGCGCGGGCTGATTTCGCTAACGGGTCATATAACATGCTTCTTAACTCACAAGCTCGGTTAGACAGCTGATAGCCTGGCGTATGCTGTGAACGCCGTCGCAATGGAGCGTGAGGCGTTCGGGTGTTTCCCTGAGATGTACCTTAGTGGGGGTCTGCTGGGCAAAGTGTATCATCTTGATGAAGTTTTCGGACTTGTAGAAGGGGTTTTCCTGGTTGGAGACAAACTGGCATACCAGTCTTCCCTGCTTGAGGACGAGTTTCTCGATGCCGAATTCCTTGGCTATGCGGCGGAGCGTGATAGTGGAGACGAGTTCCTGAGTGGCTGACGGCAGCGGGCCGAAACGGTCGGTGAGCCGCTGACGGTAGGCCTCCAGGTCTTCCTCGGTGGTGAGGTCGTTGAGTTCGCGGTAAAGCAGGAGACGTTCACTTATATTGCTTACATAGTCGTCGGGAATGAGGACTTCGAGGTCGGTCTCGATGAGGCAGTCCTTGACGTATGCCTTCTTTTCCTCGGCTTCCTGATAGAAAAGTTCCTTGAAGTCGGTTTCCTTGAGTTCCTCGATAGCTTCGTCGAGAATCTTCTGGTACATATCATAACCGATGTCGCTGATAAAACCCGACTGCTCGGCGCCGAGGATATTGCCGGCCCCACGGATATCGAGGTCACGCATGGCAATATTGAATCCGCTTCCGATAGTAGAGAACTCCTCGATGGCCTTGAGGCGCTTCTGGGCCTCATCGGTCAGAATCTTGAAGGAGGGAACGAGCATATAGCAGAACGCCTTGCGGTTGCTGCGTCCCACACGCCCGCGCATCTGATGAAGATCGCTGAGACCGAAGTTCTGGGCGTTGTTGATGATCATCGTATTGGCGTTGGGAATATCGAGTCCGTTCTCGATGATGGTAGTAGCCACGAGGACATCGATATCGCCTTCCATAAACTGGAGGAGGATTTCCTCCACCTTCTTTCCGTCCATCTGACCGTGGGCGGCAGCCACTCTGACGTCAGGCACAAGCCGGGAGACGAGCCCCGTCATCTCGGGCAGGTTTTCCACACGGTTGCTCACGAAGAAGACCTGTCCCCCGCGGGAGACCTCATAGCGGATAGCGTCACGGATGATTTCCTCGTCATATTCGGCAAGCTGGGTATGGATAGGCTGGCGGTTAGGCGGCGGGGTCTGGATGACGCTCAGGTCACGCGCTCCCATCATTGAGAACTGGAGGGTTCGCGGGATAGGAGTAGCGGTAAGGGTGAGACAGTCGATATTGACTTTCATCTGGCGGAGCTTCTCCTTGACAGCCACGCCGAATTTCTGTTCTTCGTCAATGATGAGGAGGCCGAGGTCCTTGAACTTGAGTTTGCTGTTAGTAATGGCATGGGTGCCGATAAGAATGTCGATCTTTCCGTTTTCGAGGTCCTTATATATCTGGTTTTTCTCTTTGACGGTACGGAACCGGTTAAGGTACTCGACCCTTACGGGAAGCCCGGAGAGTCGCTCGGCAAAGGTGTTGTAGTGCTGGAAGGCGAGAATGGTGGCAGGCACGAGTACCGCCACCTGCTTGGAGTCGCATACCGCCTTGAAGGCGGCACGGATAGCCACTTCGGTCTTTCCGAACCCTACATCCCCACAGACGAGACGGTCCATAGGGGCCCGGTCCTCCATGTCGTGCTTCACATCACGGGTAGCCTTGTACTGGTCGGGGGTGTCCTCATAGAAGAATGAGGCTTCAAGTTCGTTCTGGAGATAGGAATCGGCGCTGAAAGCGAAGCCCTGGGAGGCACGACGCTTTGCATAGAGCGCGATAAGATCCCTGGCGATATCCTTGACCTGTTTCTTGGTCTTCTGCTTGAGGACCTGCCAGCTGCTGCTTCCGAGACGGTTAAGGGCGGGAGCCACCCCTTCACGGCCGACATAGCGGCTGATCTTATGGAGCGAATGTATGCTGATATAAAGCACGTCGTTATTCTTGTATATCAGTCGGATAACCTCCTGTTCCTTTCCGTTGTTGGTAATTTTCTCCAGACCCGAGAACTTACCTACGCCATAGTCGAGATGGGTAACATAATCGCCAGGCTTGAGTTCAAACAGTTCCTTGAGGGTAAGCGCCTCGCGGTTCTGCTGGAGGTCGCGGAGGGTATATTTATGGTAGCGTTCAAATATTTCGTGGTCGGTATAGCAGACGAGGCGTGAGGTGTGGTCGATGAAACCTTTGTCGAGGCTGGATTCCACCCATTGCAGGCGGGAGAGTGGCCAGTCGCCGTTCTCCATAACCCGGGAAAGCCGTTGATGCTGTTTCCCGTTGGCGACCATCATCAGGAGCGTATAATTCTGCTCAGCCAGAGAGCAGAGCGACTCGCGCAGGAGTTCAAACTGCTTGTTGAAAGCCGGCTGGGGTTCGCTGACCGCCTCAAGAATGTCGGCCTTGGTGAAATAGGACGTCGCGCCGTATTCCACGATGCTGCAGGCCAGCAGGAGTTTCATAAACTCGTTGGAGGAGCTGTAGAGCTGTTCCGGCTTGAGATGGGCGACAGGGGAATCCTGACGAGCGTAGATCTGCTCTGCGGCGTGGTAGTCTTTCTCGATGGTTTCGGTAACGAGCATAAGATTCTGAACCCAGACGACATCCTGGCCGCCCCAGTATTTCAGGAGAGAGACCTTCTCATCGTGGAGGCGCGCAGATACGGTACTGTTGCGTTCCATATTGGGAATGATGACGACCTGATCCAGGACCTTGACCGAAAGCTGGGTAACAGGATCAAAGGTACGGAGCGAATCTATTTCATCGCCGAAGAACTCGATACGATAGGGCTTTTCGTCGGCAAAGGAGAAGATGTCGATGATACCGCCCCGGACGGCATACTGCCCGGGCTCCACGACGAAATCCACCCGTTCAAAATCATATTCAATCAGCACGTCCATCACAAAATCGAGGTCGAGCTTATCGCCACGGCTGATGGTGAGGGTATTCTCCTTGAGGGCATACTGCGAGACCACCTTTTCGCACAAAGCGTCGGGATAGGTAACCACCAGAAGGCTGTCGTTATGGGCAAGGCGACGGGTAACCTCGGAGCGCTGAAGCACATTGGCGTTATCAATCTCCTCACTCTGATAAGGACGACGATAGGTAGTGGGAAAAAGGAGCACCCGTTTTTCTTCAATATCCTTGTCGGTCTCCTCAAAGAGGGTTTCAAGATTGTTGAGAAAATAATATGCCTCTTCCTTGTCGGGAAGGATGAAGAGATGTTTCTTCTGGGGATTGTTTTGTGCGATTGTGGCTCCTATAACAGAGGAAAGCGCGCCCGACAATCCGTTGATATGGACACGGGCGGAAGGGCTTTCGAGCTTAGAAGTCAATTGTTTGACAATTGGTGATGCAGTATAAAGCTCGGTAAGAATCATGGTGCAAAAATACATATTTTTTCCCAATACACCAAACCTTGCACAAAATATTTTTCGACATTCTGCGTTATACCTGTATTAATGCTAAAAAAATACACGATATGAAGATTCTTTGGGCCGACGATGAAATAGATTTACTCAAGCCTCATATTCTGTTTCTTGAAGAAAGAGGTTATGAAGTCATACCCGTGATGAGCGGAAACGAAGCTGTGGAGGAGCTCGAAAACCAGGATGTGGATATAATCTTTCTGGATGAGAATATGCCGGGATTGAGCGGTCTTTCCACACTTTCGATCATCAAAGAGCATCACCCGCAGATTCCGGTCATTATGATTACCAAGAGTGAGGAGGAGCATATTATGGATGAGGCAATAGGCTCCAAGATATCAGACTATCTGATCAAGCCGGTAAATCCGAACCAGATTCTGCTTGCCGTGAAAAAGCATACGGAATCGCGCCGACTGGTGAGCGAGCGCAACACGATGTCCTACCAGCAGCAGTTCAGAGAGATAAGTATGCGGTTAGGAGAACAGCTGGACAGCGAGGAGTGGATTGAGCTCTACCGCAAACTTGTATATTGGGAACTGGAACTTTCCAACACCGAAGACGAGAATATCCACCAGATATTCCAGTCGCAGAAGCAGGAAGCAAATCTCCAGTTCTGCCGTTTCTATGAACGGAACTACTTAGACTGGCTCTCCGGCAAGACTCCGAAACCGGCTATGTCCCATACGGTCTTCAACGATCATCTTATGCCGCTGCTGACTGATCCAAGACCGACATTCCTGATTGTGATAGACAATTTCCGCTACGACCAATGGAAATTCATACAGCCTTCAATTGAAAAATACCTGAAGGTGTGCTCGGATGATATCTTCTACAGCATATTGCCCACCACTACGCAGTTTGCGCGGAACGCTATGTTTGCCGGACTGATGCCTGCCGAAATCCAGCGGAAATATCCGCAATACTGGGTGAACGAGACGGAAGAAGAACACAAAAACGACCATGAAATAGAACTGCTTGAGGAGAATCTTCACCGTCACGGCATCAATACAAAGGTATCCTACAACAAAGTGCTGAATGCCCAATATGGAAAGAAGGTGGTGGACCAGGTGCCGAACCTGATGCAAAACGGATTGAATGTGGTGGTTTACAACTTTATCGATATGCTCTCACACGCCAGAACCGACTCCAATATCGTGCGTGAACTGGCTGCCGACGAACAGGCTTACCGTTCGGTAACGCTCTCCTGGTTTGAACATTCACCTCTGTTCGATATGCTGAAGGTTCTTTCTGAAAAGGACGTGAATATCATTCTTACGACCGACCACGGATCGGTAAAGACTTCGAGTCCGGTAAAGGTGAAGGGCGACCGCGAAATCAGCGTAAACCTCCGCTATAAGCAAGGTCGTCTGCTGGACTACAACCCGAAACAGGTTTTTGAGATCAAAGACCCCACGAAGGCTTACCTTCCCCGTCTGCACGTTACTTCGCCTTATATCTTCGCCCACAACAACGACTTCTTTGCCTATCCCAACAACTACAACCAGTATGTCCAGTATTATATGAATACCTTCCAGCACGGAGGCATCTCTATGGAAGAGATACTTATTCCCGTGGTGAGGATGTCTCCGAGATAAAACAGGCGCTTAACGACTATTTTATCACCACTTTCCGTGCCATACGGTTACCCACTTTCACGAAATACACGCCTGGGGCGGATGTCCCGAATCTGAATCCGCCTGCCGAAAGGTTTTCGTACAGCAGTCGGCCGGTGATGTCGTAGATGCGCACCTGGTCGTTCACGGCTCCAGAGACCACGATGGTCGAGTGTTCGGTATAGATCTCTATCTGGTCCCCGTCGGCATTTTCAATTCCCTGTACAGCCTCGAAATAGGCGGTAAAGGTGATGCTGTAGATGCCGGCTTCCAGCTGTAAGCTACCGCACAATTGTTCGTCGATATCTATAATACGTACGGCCTCTGTGCTTCCGTTGTCCCAATGGTCGAACCGGAATCCGTCTCTGGCGGTAGCGGTGAGTGTGCACACGTCACCATAGCGGTAAAGTCCATCACCCGTTGCGGTACCGGCTCTTGCGATATTGACAAGGGTGTTTATCCTACATTGTTCGGGCACGAAATAGGCGGTATAAGTGGCCGTATCTTCCACCACCACCAGCCGCTCGGTTTCTGTGGTCCGGCTGTCTCCCCAATGGAGAAACTGGCATCCTTCGGCGGGTATGGCACGTATCCAGACCAGCGATCCTGCTTCATACGATCCGCTTCCGGTAACGTGGCCCATTCCGTCGTTGTTGGAGCGGGTCGTTATCTCGAACGAGGGCACATCGTCACCCAGGAAGATGGCCTGTAATGCGGTGTCCTGGATAGCAGAAATGATATAGGGGTTATCACGGCTTCCGTTGTTCCAGCAGCTGAAATGGAATCCCTCTTCGGCGATAGCGTTCAAGGTATCGATGCTGCCGTAGGGCACAGGGCCTCCGCCTGTGACGGTACCGCGGAGAGGATCGGCCGAAGTGGCCTGGATGAATATGGTATCAATGGCGAAATAGGCGAAATAGACTGCGTCTCCGGTTACTACAATGTGGCGCGGATTGTCGGTCACGCCATCATTCCAATGGGAGAAATGGTAATGGTCTTCGGGATAGGCAGCGAGTGTAACGGTATCCAGATAGTTGTAGGCACCGCTGCCTGAAACGGTCCCGGTGAGGACGGATGGGTTATCGGTCACGGCATGGGCGTTGATGGTATAGGGCCCCACCGAGAAGTCGTCTATAATCAGAGATCCGCCGTTACCGGAGCGGTGTTCGATGGCGAAATAGGCGTTGCGGCCAGCCAGTCCGCCAAGGCTTACGGTGAAGCGGGAGTAGGTGGTGTTGTGGTACGGTATGGGCTGCAGGAGTGTAGTAAAGGAGGCGGGACCGGAATAGCCGTCAATGGCCATTTTCACGGAGATGGTATCGAGTCCGTCGGCGGTAGCTGTCCTGGCAAAGAAGGTGAGGCTGCCGTTTTCGGGGATGGTAAAGCGGGGCGAGATGAGGTAGTTGTCGATGCGTGCGGTCTCGCCGTTGTCGGCCGCGGTACTCAGCAGGGCATGGGTGCCGGTATGGGCTGCGCTGTCAAGCGTGCATAAGGTCCAGCAGCTGCCGTCATGGTCGGCATCAAGGGTCTGGAATGGGAAGCCTGCGCCTTCAAAGTCGTCGCTCCAGGGAACATCGGCGACTATAAGGTCATCGTCCGCGTCGCGATGTGAGAATATGGCCTTGATCATAAAGGAGTATTCGTAAGGGAGCGGAGAGAAATCCTCACCGAAAAGGCGCGAGTCGTCGTTGCCGCCATAGTAGGAAAGGGTGGCGGGATAGCCGCTGTTACAGCTGAAGGATATCCATATCGGCTGAAGACTATCGACGATGACTGGAGCGGTAAGCGGAATAGTGTTCCACATAAAGAGGCTGTCGGGTGATGTTGTGAAGGTCTGGGTATGCACCTGGCGGGTGCGGGTGCCCTGGTATATTTTGAGTGTATAGGTGCCTTCGGTAACCACATAGAGCATCACATGGGTGAGCGCCTGATTAGCATTCATCGTGGAGGCGGGAAGTCTTATGCCCCACTTGAATGTCGTACCGCTGGGGAACCCCCAATCCGAAACAAAGAGGTCGTGACAATAGTATAGGGTATCGCCGGTGAGGGGCTCGAAGTCGGCGGTATAGTTGTACGTGCCGCCGTTCACATATTCCATTCTGGGGTTGATGTCGGTGCCGTTCTCCCATTGCGTGAACCGGTATCCCGTATTGGAGCTGGCGGTCATAAAGACGCCTGTGGTGTTCACGCCGGTGAAGGTACCGCTGCCGGAAACGCTGCCAAAGGCCGGGTCGCTGCTTGTGGCGCTGACAATCGAGGTATCGCCGAAGTCGGGATTGGGCTGGATGCCCATAAGGGCGCGATTCTCAAGGTTGAAGGTGCTGCCGCTGCTATAGCTGCCGTCGGCGGGATCGAGGTGACCTATGGCGTAGAATCCGTCACAGAATCCGCCCCATCCCCAGTTGAAGTGGAAGAGTCCGCTGTTGTCCACGCCGTCGCACACGAAGCAGTGTCCGCCGCTCGGCTGGCGTCCGTCGTAGAGTATGGGACGGCCTTCCTGCAGTTCATGGGTAAGCCGGCTGGCCCATTCGCTGTCGGTAAAGTCGCTGAGGGAGATATAGTAGAGGTCGCTGCGGTATTTGAAGTATTGGCGCAAGGCGTTCTGGGCCGAAGCAAAGTCAATTCCGCCGTAGGCGAAAGTGTAGGCGGAGCTGTTCCAGGGACTGTAGTCCATTTCGAGGGCCACGCCCAACTGTTGCATGAGAGCGGCTACGGCATCCATCTGAGCCGGAGTACTGTTGTAGTCCAGATGGTCGGGCATGGCGGCCCAGTCGTAGGTAGTGGCGGAGAAGTCGGCGCTCTGGAGGCCATAGACGCTGTGGGTGTAGCTGTGGCTTCCATAGCCCTGGGCGGGATAGTTCCAGTACTTCATCACCTGGGCGGTGGCAGTGGCCACACAGCCGGTCACGCAGTGGACGGAGGCGTTACCGTCGTAGGGGCAGTATTCGTTGTAGTAGGGGTTCTGGTTCCAGGTGGTGGAGAGCAGCGGGGCGATGTTCGCGTTGGTGGGCACGGTGGGCATCTGGCCGGCCAGGAGCCGCTGCCACTGGTTTCGGGCATCCGGGGCGGAGGCCTCCTTGCGGCTAGAATAAAATCTTATCTGCGACTCGCATTCGTCCAGCCACGCCTTGATATGTTCGGGCATTCTCTCGGCCGTGAAGGGGTTGGTGGCGGAGTATCCGATGACGGGTATCACACAGTCGTCGGCTGACACCAGCACGAAGCCCTGTCCGTCGGCTCCTGCGAAGACGTAGAACTGGCTGAAGGGGGTGGAGGCGGTAATATCGGTCAGTACTGCCGTGCTGCCGTGGAGTTTCATAAAGTTCTCGGCGGCTCTGCGGGCGGTCTCCACATGGATCGGAGCGGCCCATACGCCGGCCATGGCCAGCATCAGCACTATAATGGATAAGGTCTTTCTCATATTCGTCAGTATTTTAAGGTTTCTTTATCAATGTTCGTTTAACGCACCAGCACCTTCGTGGAAGTCCCGTCGGAGGTCTGCATCACATAGAGTCCGCTTGCGGGCGCTGTGATCCGGACGGAGGTCTGCACCGTTCCTTCATACAACGTGCGGCCCACCACGTCTGACAGGCGAACCTGTACGGGGTGGCCGGTCCGTATCGTAATCTGCCGGCCCTCTACCGTGGCCTGTATCTGAGGCTGGGCGAGCTGGTCGATGGAAGCCTCGCCGCAGTCCTCTATGATGTTGGTAAATCTGCTCCAGTATTCGGCAGCCGCGTATGCGGCGCCTTGTCCGCAGGGCACATGCAGCGGAATGTCGTCCGGTACCAGGGAGAAGGTCGCCGACGCTATGGTGGGAACCGGACCGCGCATCACGATGGAGTCCAGCTCTCGATTGCCCGCGAAGGCATAGTCTCCTATGCTGCACACGCCCGAACCTATGGTAAGCGACCGGAGTCCGTAGGCATACGATAAGCCATCCTCGCCGATGGTCTGCACATTGTCGGGAATCACCACCTCTTCCAGCGCGCTGAATCCGTAAAAGGCCTTGTCGGGAATCGACACAACCGCAGGTCCAATGACTACATCCGTGATATAGTCGTTGATCGGGAAGGCACCTTGCCCGTTGCCCATTATGCAGTTGGGCGCGTTGAGCACCACCTGTCGCAATCCTGTACATCCGTAAAATGAGGACCCTATCGTGTCGAGGCTTTCCGGGAGGGTTATCGAGGTGAGCGATGTACAGCCGTTAAAGACACTGTATCCCACCTTCTCCACCCGATTCAGGTCGATGCTGGCCAGCGAGGTGCAGCCGTCAAAGGCGTTGTCCTCAACAATAGTGGTGGCGTCGGGAAGTATGATGGCGGTGAGGCTTTCGCAGTCGCCGAATGCCACCTCGCCGATAATGGTGGCCGCAGCGGGGATGGTTATGGATGGCAGACTGGTGCAGTGGCAGCATATATGGTTGGGTAGCTTGGTGAGGGTTGCGGGCAGCACCAGCTCTTCAAGACTGGTGTTGTAGGCGAAGGCATAGCCTCCGATCTGGGTGACGGTTTCGGGCACTGTAACCGAGGTGAGCCTCGGACATCCATACAATGCAAGACTCCCTATGGCGGAGACGGTCTTGCCTTCCACCTGCGACGGAATCACCAGCACACCTTCCGGTCCCGGATGGGACGGCGTGTAGGGGTTGCCTATCTCTCCTGGGTAGGTCAGCGTCACCGTACCGTCGTCGTTGTTGTTGTAATACAGCATCTGTCCGGTGGGAGCAGTTGCGCAGAAATCGTAAGCCCGTGCACCACCTGCAATTGAGGCGACCAGCAACAGAATCAGTATCTTTTTGTTCATGGTTATGGGTGTTTTTGATTTTGCAAAAGTACAAATATTTTTTGATATACAACAAGAATTAACAAAAAAAATCGAATCGTTTCTTTTTTCGGAGCATTTCTGCCACCCCTCGACCGTTCCCGAATCCGAATGCAAAATTACAAAATTTCCCCGACAGCCGATGCCTATTTGGTGTCGATTCGGTGTCGATTTGGTGTCGATTCGGTGTCGATTCGGTGCTGTGGGGAATACACTTTTTGTCATAACCGTTTGCATTTCTCTAACCACTAAGCACAAATTTCCCCGCGTGATGCCTCCCGCATAGGGACGGAGTATCGGTGTGGAACGGCTGTCGTTCTGGTGTCCCGAAGAGGGCCCTACCAGGGAGTTACCAGGGAGATACCCGGGAGATACCAGAGAGAAGCCTCTACGTAGCAACTCCGCGCCAAGCATAGCGGAGCGACCGCACGGCGACTGGTCTGGACAGCGGCGGTGGCAAGTCGCGAAAAATCTCTGCGGATTTCCGCGTCCCAATTGGCCAGTTTACCCCAATCCCCGCTACTATCCTCCGCAGATTGGCCGTTTTCCCTCAATTATGAGAAATTTTTCAACGCCTGTTTTTTTCGCAAAAATGGGAAGCCGAACCTGAAACTGGAGCATTTCCCCCCTTATGTGCCCTTTTCATACCCCGATTTGAGGCATTCTGCCCCCTTGCCGAGCTCCGGCATCTTGGGTGAAGTGGGTTTTGTAATGTCGTATTTCATTGTAATTGTGCTTTTTAGAGAAATGTTTGAGTTGTAAGGTGTCTTCAGTCTTCAGTCTTCAATCCGATTTTTGAGGGTATCACTATTTCTTCAAACACTCTATAACTATCTATATATTAGTTAGTTAAGTAGTATATAAAGAGGGTTTGTGTATCCATTTTTTGGATTGAAGACTGAAGACTGAAGACAGTTGTTTATCCGGTTACTCTTTGTCTAAGAGGCAG
>JAZUFZ010000002.1:0-6438 GCA_045640985.1 Bacteroidales bacterium | reverse complement strand
CTTGTATGATGGGTTGATAATATCAGGGTTGCCGTTCACGAATCCTACCACGGTGCCCGTGACCCCGTTGATACGCTTGAAGTATTTCTGTGCGCCCCAGAAGCAGCCTGCGGCGAGATAGATTGTTCCGTTGTTTTCCATGATGTCGCTTTTTGTCAGCCACAAATATAATGAACTTTACGGCAAAGGGAACCTGGCTAATTTTCATACTGCAATAAAATGAACCGGAAGGCTGTAAACCTCGTGCCGAAAATTTAACAAAATACCAAAGAACTCTCTATATTCGCATTATGAAAAACGAAAAACCGAGAGTCGTGAAAATTCACGATGTGCAGATTGACAGCGATTACGCTCAGTGGCTTAATGAAATTAAGTCACGCTACCGTAGTGCCCAGATCAAAGCAGCTGTAAAGGTCAATTCCGAACAGTTGCTTTTCAACTGGCAGTTGGGAAGGGATCTTGTAACTCGTAAGGCTGAAGAGCAGTGGGGTGCCGGAGTTGTAGAGCAACTTAGCATGGACCTTCAGGCAGCCTTCCCGGAATCAAAAGGCTTCAGTACCACGAATTTGTGGAGGATGAAACAGTGGTATCAGTTCTACTCTGATGCACTTGAAAAACTCCCACAACTTGTGGGGAGAATTACAAAGTCCTGAAAGTCAACCAAATATAAAACTCGCACAGGTTGTGGGAGAATTTGAAAGCAATAACTTTCCGCCTCTATTTGCGTATGTACCCTGGGGCCATCACGCCGAAATCATCGCCAAATGCAAAACCATCGAAGAAGCACTCTTCTATGTAAAGAAATGTGCAGCTGAAGGATGGAGCCGCAACACCCTGATGAATTGCATCAAGGGCCATTACTACGAGAACCTTGGAGGCGCTATCACCAACTTTGCAGACAAACTCCCGTCCCCACAAAGCGGACTGGCGCAAGCCATCACTAAGGATACCTATGACTTCGGCTTCATTTCATTGGAAGACGGATACAAAGAAGAGGCCCTCGAAACCGAACTTGAGAAGCAGCTTACCCGCTTCCTTCTCGAACTCGGAACCGGATTCGCATACATGGGTAGGCAGAAGCAGCTTATCATCGCAGGTAAGTCTCGAAAGCTTGATATGCTTTTCTTCCATATCCCGCTCAACTGCTATGTCGTTGTCGAACTCAAGGCGGTTCCATTCCAGCCGGAGTTTGCGGGCAAGCTGAACTTCTATGTAAATGCAGTTGATGACCTCATCAAGACCCCGTCCCAGAATCCGACAATCGGTCTTCTTATATGCAGCAATAAAGACGAGACAGAAGTACAATATGCATTCAACGGAATAACAACCCCTATGGGTGTAGCATCGTATGACAATGTCCAAGTTAAGAAACTTCAGGAGCAACTGCCTTCCATCGAAGAACTGAAGGCAAGAATCCGACTGCTTGAGGACGAGCTTCAGAAGAAACAATAGAAAAATCACCGACAAATCATCCTACTTTTGTCCAGGTGACCCATATTTTGATGGAGAGCGCAATCAAACGCCTGATCCGATACAAGGGCAAGGCTGTGAACTTCAGGCAGGTTGACAAAGAATACCTAATCGGATTCATCGATTTCCTTAATCACGATGTCAATGAATTCGATAGCAAGAAAGCTGATCAGAACCGCCCAAAGAAACCGCTCAGCGATGTTTACAAGGAGGCTCTATTTGCAAGAGTGATGGTTGCTCTTAACAAGGCCGAACGCGAAGGAATCAACCCGCTGCTATCTCACCCTCGAAGAGGTCAAGAAAATCATCGACACACCATATTGGCCCAAGAACGATGTTAAGCCGGCATTCCTTTTCTGCTGCTTCAGTGGTCTCCGCCATTCAGATTTGTTAAAACTGACCTGTGGCGAAATCAAGCAGACCGCTGACGGCCAGTACCAGATTGAGACTATGATGAAGAAGACCAAGCACAGCGTCTCAGTCCCTCTTTCCGAAAACGCGCTATCATTCCTACCGGAACGAGGCGAAGCAAAAGACGGCGACCGCGTATTTCCCAACCTTCCTGACCAGCCCGGCAATGCGGATGCCCGGCTCAAGACCCTCATTCGCCACGCAGGCATCGACAAGAAAATCTCATTCCACGTCGGTCGCCACACCTTTGCAACCCTCACACTGACCTACGGAGCCGACCTTTACACCGTCTCCAAACTTCTCGGCCACTGCAACATCCGCACAACTCAGATCTACGCGAAGATAGTTGATGAGAACAAACGGAAGGCTGTAAACCTTGTGCCGAAAATTTAGACCTCCCAACATTTTGGGGTCAGCCCGGTATTTGCCACATTAAATTTTGGGGATAGACGGGTAATATGAGATTAATCTCTTGAAACACTTTGATTTATACATATCGCATATTTTACCATATAAAAAACAAAACCTCGCAAATCAATGCGAGGTTTTGTTTATTCTTTCATAACGATATTGTCAAGAAATTCGGCGAGAGGCATCGTTCCTGAACTTATACATTCCAGTTTCGTGGCTTATTCTACCTAATGCAATCCATTTGTTATAGCCATTGTTTTGCGCCCATATTGTATATAACCGTTGAATCTGTGCCGGATATAACTTAACTTCTGGAATTTCCTTCCATACGGAATCAGGTATGAGAGCATTAGCTGCAAATGAATTAGCTGCTTTCTCTTCAGGGCTCTCGTGGTCATAATCCTCAAGATTAACGCGTCTGTCTTCGTTATCGTGATTTTTCACATGACCGAGTTCATGCATTACTGCGAAGGCAAGGTTATCAATACGGTTATATCGTGTTGTAACAACAATACAAGGATTGCCATTATAATCAAATGAATAACCATCAATCGAAGCGCCATCGACTTTTTCTACAACACCAAACAGAATACCATACTTTGCGAATGTGCGTGTAAGATTCTCAATGGTATTTGTATTTGAATGAAGGATAGAACTAATCTGGGGAATCAATTCATCAAGACGTGATTCCTCATAATTAGCATAAAAATTGCTTGAATATGCAAAATGCTTAGCAAGAAGCATCCAGGTCATAATCATACGAGGATCTTTGCCAACCTTTGCAGATTTCTTGAAAAGTCCATCTGTCTGCACCTGTAGTCTTGCTGGTTCAGGAAGTAGAAATGACTCTTTTATGAATGATAGAATCTCTGAACACAAAGTGGATTTAAAGTTCAGACGGGTTGTCAGAACTTTAATGTCTACCAGTTTATTGTATTCCTGAAGTTCATCGCGAGCAGCCGTCTCCGCGATTTGTCTTTCTTTGCTTTGAGCGGTGTCGTAATCAAATTTGGTCTGAAGATTAACCCAATCAATGGATGGAATTCCAAGGATTTCTTCCAGTTTGTCCGCTACCGGTTTTGTGATAGAACGTTTCCCTTTAATGATCTCGCTAAGATGAGAAGGCTGCATCTCGATGTCCTTTGCGAAAGTCTTTTGGGAAATGCCACGTTCTATGAGTTCCTCCTTGAGAATGCTTCCTGGATGGATAGCCATAAAGATAGGAGCCTCAATGTTTGTTGCCATAGTGGTCATTATTTAATTCTATAATTGTAATTTCAATACCTTCCTCTATTTCTCTGAAAATAAGCCTCTCAACTCTTCCATTAACAACTCTGACGGAACTTAAGTCAACATTATTCCTAAGTTGTTCATAATGCAAAAAACTATACGCCTTCAGTCCTTCAGCTTTTTCAACGACAAGCATAATTTTGTACGCCCTCGCCAAACCCTCCATAAATTTCTTATCCTTGGAGTACTTTTTATACTTATTGTTATGGCCCGTTTCTATTAACTCTTTCAGGTCATCATCAGCAATATTAACTTTCATACAGCATAGTAATATATTTATTGCAAGCCACTGCAAATATAGGTAAAATTCCCAAAATATGGAATTTTTTTTGTAAAATTTTATTCCTAATCTGAATAAAATAGTTACCTTTGCAGCCCCAAATATATGATTATGGCTCAGAATAAATTCCGAATTACTCAGAAAGATTTCCTTATTGCAAATCGCAGAGCATCACGGCTTGAGGAAATTGAAGCTCATGGACATCCGGTTATTTCCAGAACCATGACCCACAAGTCAAAAAAGATCTATGACCGAAAACAGTTCAAGAGAGCTGCCATCAAGAGCGATGACAGCTCTTATTGTTTCCAATCATCCATAGAAAAATCATCATAGGCTCCAACTGGAGTCCAAGAATTACCCCGAAACATCCATATAAATTTGCTGCCGTTACCTCAGACGAGGTAGCGGTTTCTTTTTCTGTGGCCACAAATAAAGAGACCATTGTTCAACCCTCAAAAAGCAAGACAATGGATCTTACAGAAGAGAAAGTCAGCTTCGACCAGATGCCCACCGTGGTATCAGAGCTAAAACAAGAAATCAGCGGTCTCAAGACCCTGGTACGCACACTCATTGACGCAGATTGTGGACGAAAACAAGAAAAAGGCAGTCAATCTGATACCGAAGTTATAACCCCATCATCAGAATTCATTATATTCGCAGTTATGAAAAACGAAAAACCGAGAGTCGTGAAAATTCACGATGTGCAGATTGACAGCGATTACGCACAATGGATTGGAGAAATCAAGTCCAGATATCGCGCTGCGCAGATAAAGGCCGCTGTCAAAGTCAACGCTGAACAGCTGTTCTTCAACTGGCAGCTGGGGCGAGACCTCGTGACTCGCAAGGCTGAAGAGAAATAGGGTTCAGGAATAGTCGAACAGGTCAGCCTGGATCTGCAAGCGGCATTCCCTGAGTCAAAGGGATTCAGCCCGTCAAATCTTTGGCGTATGAAGCAGTGGTATCTGTTCTATGCCAAGTCCACAGAAAAACTCGCACAACTTGGGCGAGAATTACCAGCCTCCAAGAAACTCGCCCAGCTTGGGCGAGAAATTGTTGAGGCCCAATCTGAGACTAATGATGCCGTCCCGTTCCCGGACTATTTCGCATTCGTGCCGTGGAAACATCACGTTGAAATCGTAACGAAATGCAAGTCCGTTGAGGAAGCCCTTTTCTATGTTATGAAGTGCATCAGCGAAGGTTGGAGCCGCCACACTTTGGAAAACTGCCTCCACGCCCATTACTTCGAAAGCTGCGGAGGAGCAGTCACGAATTTCTCAGAAAAGCTCCCATCCCCGCAGAGTGAAATGGCCCAGGAGATTACAAAAGACACATACGACTTCGGATTCCTCTCCCTTCCTGACGGATATGATGAAGAGAAATTGGAAACCGAACTTGAAAGACAACTCACGAGATTCCTTCTGGAACTCGGAACAGGTTTCGCATACCTCGGCCGTCAAAAACAGATAATAGTAGCCGGAAAGACCCGCAAGCTCGATATGTTGTTCTTCCATATAAACCTCAACTGCTACATTGTCATAGAGCTCAAAGCGGTTCCGTTCCAGCCTGAATTTGCCGGGAAGTTGAATTTCTACGTCAATGCCGTGAATGACCTTATCAAGACTCCGTCACAGAATCCGACCATCGGCCTGCTTATCTGCAAGGGTAAGGACAATACAGAGGTCCAGTATGCGTTCAATGGCATATCAACACCTATGGGAGTAGCATCGTATGACAATGTTCAGATTCAGAAACTCCAGGAGCAGTTGCCTTCCATCGAAGAACTGAAGGCTCGCATACAACTTCTTGAAGAGGAACTGAATCAGAAAGCATAAAAATCTTCCTTTAGTAAAGCTTTACCAAAAAGGCGTCACCGAAATAAGCATATATATTCGCACCGTGGTTGTGAAACACAGCCACGGTTTTGCGTTACAAGCACAACCTTTTGGCGCTCGGCAGAGTTCAAGCAAGTTTGACTCTGCACTCGCTTAACCAAAGGTTTCTTTTCTGTCCGGACAATAAAGAAGCCATTGTTTATCATAAAAAATGTAAAGCAATGTCTTTAACAGAAGAGAAAATCACTCTGGAGCAGATGCCTCAACTGTTTGTTGAACTCAAGGAAGAAAAGACCGACAGGTCTTAATTTCGCCGAAGGCGGGAATAATCAGAAGTCTCATTATCCCATATAGGTAGAATAGAAGCAAGAACACTTGCAGACGGGCATTGTCTCGAATCACTATATATAGCAATAACACCAATACCAGAATAAGAACACACGCGCTGGCACTGCGGCTGCTCTCACTTGATGCCATAAACATCACCGGCAATAGCAACACAATCCACAACGGCAGCACGATGACCGGCGCCACCGGCCATGAGGCCGGAAGTTCCCCTGGAAGGGGATGTCGGCGCAGCCGACAGGGGTTCGGAAACCGGACTGACTTGTCCTGAAATAAGTTGACAGAAAAATATGTTTAATGTCAAATTTATTTAGGACAATGATTAGAACAAATCACAGAAACATTGATCGCCCATTGCGATACACGGACGAAGAAAAGTTGGGTATGATACAAGAATAC
>JAZUFZ010000001.1:0-67089 GCA_045640985.1 Bacteroidales bacterium | reverse complement strand
AGGCTTGTTGGTCAGGTCGTTATAATCGCCGCTGAAGCCGGAAGGCAATACCACAAAACTACCGCCCGTCAGATAGATTGTATCGTTGCTAATGCTTAGTATCTGAGTCTCTATATAGTTGGTAAGATAGCCCATATCATTCATCAGATCGCTCATATTGGTCGGGATTGTAGGCTTGTTGGTCAGGTCGTTATAATCGCCGCTGAAGCCAGCAGGCAACACTGCAAAACCGCCATTTGACAAATAAATTGTATCATTACTGATGCTAAGCACCTGAGGGGTCTCTTCAAACGGAGTGGTAAGCCGTTCTGCCGTGGAGGCGTGCAGCGCATAAGGGACGCTGAGCAGCTGCTGGGTGGAAACCATCGTATAGGAACCGCCACCATCGAGATCGATCTCACTCTTTATGAAATAGGGTCCTTCGTTCCAACTGATAGTGGCGAACGAACCCGACTGAACAGATCCGGCACCTATATTCAGTGTGAACAGTCCATTGGAATTGGTGGTAACATTATGCGTCTCAACATAGACTGCATTTCCTGTTACTCCGCCGTTGATGATACTGATTCTGACACCGACTGCCTGGTTAGCCGCCAAACGGCCTGACGCATCACGAACGACAGCCTGATAGCTGAACTGTTGCGGAGCCTGAGCCATAGCCATGCCGCTGAGCAGCATAGCCAACATCATCAATACGAGACAAAATCTATATTTCATAACCATATTATTTTTCAAATTACTGCCAGAAGAACTTATAACGACGGCCGCTTCTCAACCGTTTTCTCAGTTTCAGTTTGGCGATATATCTTTCTATCCAGGTAGTATGAGCCACCTGCTGACGGATTCGTACATGGTCATCACCTACCTCGTTTCCGAATCCGAATTGGTATGTCAGTTTTAACCCAGCTGACAGATAGCCGAAGCCCTCAACCACGTTGGAGCCCATACAAGTCCTGTAGGTCGGAACGCCATCTTCAAAGGAAATGAAATCCTCATCGCCTTCGCATCCGACTTTGTTACGATTGAGGGCATAGTCAGCAAAGATACCGACCATCATACTATGTGTTCCCCCAAGCGTGATCCGCAAGCCGGCCTCAATTGACAGATCCACAAACAAAGCGGGCTTTTCATTCAGGAATCCGCATACTTCGTAACTGCCATTACGGGCGGGAAAACTGCCGGTAGGAAGCACCTCGTCCAGTTCCGTTCCGGTTCCTATCACCTCAGAAATTCCGATGATACCCTCACTATAGTCATAGTCGGCCGTCATGGTAAGAGGCAGCCCAAGTTTCACACCTGCCGCCAAATACCGGTTATCGACAGTATATAATATCCTGACCGGAATCTCCACCATCTCCATTGTGTAAGACTCGTGAACGTTTGGTGACACATACACAAATCGGGCATCTTCATCGCGGTAATAGTCGCCGTCTGTTATTGAAATGGTGGACATATACTCCGACGTGAGGTCTTTCCCGTTGAAGGCTCCTGTTACACATCGGGCCCCGAAACCGAATTGCAGTCCCACTTCATCGTTCATCATACGGGTATAGAGCAGACTTCCGCCTGCGGACCAGCTGTAAGCAGTCGGAGGAAGTATCGACTTATTGATAAGAATTCCTCCCAATCCGCCATCCATACCCAACGAAATGTTGTGCTTGCGGGGATAATGAAACCTCGTCCATTCCTGAGAATGGCAGGTCATTGCCGACAGCAACAATATGACGATAACCAGACCCCGCTTCCTCATAACTTCTATCTATGGACGACAATCTTCTTGACGCCGAAACGTCCATCTTCGTGTCTGACATAAAGAGTATAGTACCCCGACTCGTATGGCATATTCATAGTGAAACGGGGTTCTTCCACACCGATATTCTGCAATATTCTGCCCGCATTGTCGAATAGCATCACCTTGATTTCAGAAAGGTCCGCACCACTTATATCCAGCAGACTCACCACCAGATCATGCCCCGACAATACCGGATTAGGCGCCACTGTGAATTCTATTCCTTGCGATTCTACCTCCTCAATATCCAGCTGATCCATACAGATGACGTTGGACTTTACCCAGTGCGTCCGGGAAGAATCGGCCGGCACCATCACATAGTAGCAGCCATGAAGCTGAGAATAACCCTCCTCGAAATATTGATCCCGACCAGAATATGCCACACAGACAGAATCCCTGAACCATTTATAGACGGGATAATCAACCCGTTCCTGACGGTTGCCGGGATAATGATCCACCAGCAGCACCCGACGGTCATAGGTATAGATAACAGGAAGATGCCCGTTTATGATGGTAAGGTCGAGCGTTACAACGCTGTCGCACCCCAAATGATTGACCAAGGTCTGCTGATAGATTCCTGACTCGGTATAAGTTTCCGAATACCAGTCGTAAGAATAACAGCCCTGAGCCTCAAACTCGTATGTCGAAGAATGATTTATGGTGAGATGGAACCTATAAGTGCTGTCGCACCCATCTATATCCGGATACACCATAACCGAGTCAAATCCCTCAGTATATTCAACGCCTCTCCACATATAACTGTCGCACGCAGCCACAGAGTCAGCCTCTTCAGCAAGGGTTTTCACCGTAAGCTGCAATGTAACCATAGAGTCGCAGCCACAATAATTTATCAGATTCTGGCTGAATAAATAGTTTCCCGGAATGGCTGTCTCCGCCTCCGCTATATTGAAATTATAGTCTGTATATGCCGAATTGGGGCATACTAAAGCCTGAACCGTATCGTAGGAGGGCTGACAATAAGGCTGCTGCACACCATGATAGACCATCATTGACGGCGACTCGGTCTCGGCATATACCGGCTGCCCGACGGTGTAGCTTACCTCTCCCAAAGCGTTGGTCATTGTGGCACCGGACGAAGACACTGCCACCTGTGCATTAACTTGTGCCGACATCACAAGAAACACAATCAGCAAGAGCCTCAAAACCATATATGATCTATGCCTATTCATACATTTTCATAATAAATTGCGAACTTTCTATTTCTTTCGTCCTATTTTCCTCACACAAACACAAAAAATTCTTCTTTTCTTGCATACAAATCTGATATTTTCTCGGTTTTAGCCCCTGTATGGAACGCAAAAATACCTTATTCTACCCTATCATACACTATCTTATCTATTTATTTTCCAAAGACATACGACCAACAACAGACAATATCTCCAGATACGCAAAGATAGAAAATATTTTTGAATTATGCAAATTTTTCTACACTTAGGCAATACGCCGATCGGAATATGCGTAACGGCGGATGACCTGCGAGCCCCCCATACATCTTCTCCGCCATGCAGTTTTAGCGACTGTAGTTTTGCTCACCCCAAGACGGTCCCACCACGGAGAAACCACAGCCCAGAACATCAGCAATAATACCTTCTCCAAGGGCATATTTCTCTGGCTTGAGCCTGTGCGCGACCGCCGAGGCTGCGCTTGACGTGGAGCCTCCACCGGGCGTCCGCCACCCGTGATGGGCGAACCACGAAAAAAGGAGCTCCATAGTGAAGCTCCTTAAATTGTTATGTTTTCTTGAAGTTATTTTTACCAAAGCAGGAGTACTGACCCTGTTCTGCTGATCACCTTGTCGGTATAGGCGCGGCGATAGTTCATCACATATACATAATTTCCCTGCGGGCAAACTCCGTCTTTATAGGTGCCGTCCCATGCAAAGTTCTGGTCTGTGCTGGTAAATACCAACTGTCCGCTTCGGCTATAGATATAGATTACGAAATGTTCCAGCTGGTTTGCAGTCATGATTCTGAATGTGCTGTTTTCGCCGTTCAGACGTGGCGTAAACGCATTAGGTACCCATACCAGAAACTGATCCACAGAAAGCAGTATTGTGGTGTCTGCCGTACATTTCCTTCCCTGCACGATATTAGTGGAACGCATAGTGGCCGCGACAGAATCCGAGGTCAGATCCTGGAATGTGTAAGTCACCTGCTGACCTTCCATATTGTAGCCGTTCTCGAACACCCATTCCGTACTGGTCAAAGGACTCGACTGGTCGTTAAACGTTACGGTAGGATTCTCGCTATCTACAAATTTAGGATCATACACTACGCTCTGCTCAGGATATTCTACCAGATGAATCTTCACTGTCACGGGGCTGGTGGTACAGCCTTCCACGCTGGTGCCAGTTACCTGATAGCTTATATCGGATGTCGGCGTTACGGTAACGGTTTCCTCTACAGTGTTTCCGCCACCTTCCAGCAGAGTATCGACCACCTGAGGGGTCCATGTATAACTGTTGGCGCCTTTAGCCACCATAGTAGCAGTCGAGCCTTCACATATCCATTGTTCCTGCGGAGTTACACCGACCGTAACCACGGTAAAGGAGAATTCATATTTTGCTTCGCAGCCCTGGTTAGTGGTTACCTTGAGATAATATTTCACCGTAGGATTATCTGCTGTGGCAGTAGGTCTTGCCACCAGATGAGGTCCGGCGGCGCAAGCGGTCTGGGTACAGTTCTTATCCTTGTACCACTGATAAGAGAATGTACCACTTCCGTTATCACCCTCTACCATGGCGTTGAAATCCGTCTGTGCTCCACTACAGAGAACCGTGTCTCCCGTATGGGTAACGTTAGGTGTCATAAACACTCTAATTACTGTATCTATAGTAGTAGTACAATGCTTTCTGTTGGCGGCATTGTTCGGATCCACGATTGACTGGCCGTTCCAGACAGTAAGTTTCAGCAGATCCTCCGCCTCGGTAAACACATGGGTTGCCGTATAATCATTGGAGGAAGAGCCATCCATATATTTCCATTCAACACTTGCAACAGAGTCGGGTGTGGTAAAACTCAGCGAAGTGGTAGTTTCAGGACACGGAGTAGGTGTCGGACTGATACGAAGCGATACGCTCGGAGACTTAACCACATTGATCGGGAAGAGTTTTGAACTTCTGCAGTTGGTATCCGATGGCGAAACCGAAAGACGTACTGCATGACGGCCTGAGGAAGGGAACTGATAGGTAACCTCATTCCCGGTACGGATTGAGACCGGAGAACCGACAGGCTGACCGTCCGTGTAGTTTGTAAAGATTTCCCACTTGGTAAGGCTCTCATCAAATGCGCCGGACATCAGCGTACTGAAATTCTTGAGTTTCACCGATGCGTCGCAGAAGAATGTAGTATCAATAATTACGTTAGGCTTCTTGTTGCCCATCTTCACAATCATATAATTGGGCTTGGTTCTTCCGAACTCATTCCTATCAAGACCGCTGCTGGTGGTTACGCGGGCGATAAACACCTGAGACGAAACTGAGGAGCCAGCATCCGCGCCTTCACGGACAACGAAATCTTCCGGCTGGACTTCATATACATTATTGAAAGAGGGACCTGCAACCTTGTAGAATTTCAAGAAGTTGGTAGAGCCGGCGTATGTCGTACGAATATAGTCGCTATTGGTATAGGTTACTGCGGAATCGGCCACCTTTATGGTATTGATGTCACCCGTGAAATTGGTACCACAACGATACCAGGTGTAGCTCTCAAACCCTTCAGATACCGAGATGGTAGGATTGGCTTCTCCGGGGAGACATACTACAGAATCTGCCGCAGCAGGGCCTATCGTACCGGCAAAGAAAACATATCCGCCATATTGATGACGGGCCTCATCTGCTGCATAGCATTCCAGACGCACCCACTGACCGGCAAACTCATGAAGGTCGAACTGAACCGTCTGGTAATCACAATACACATAACTGCATCCAACACCTTGAGCAACATGAACATACCAGCCATCAGGCAATGGTTGTGCGCCATTGTTGTCGTATTGAGGAGCATATACGGTCATATTGAGTGGCACGTCATGTCTGGTTCTTGCCGGTTTCGTAGCCCAGTTAGCCTGAGTTGTTCCCGGGTTCACACCAGCGGCAGTAGTAGCCTTTACCACGCGGAAGGTAACCAGTTGGTTCTCCGTAGATCCATAAACCGGATTACGGAACACACATGCGAATTTAATCGTTACCAGACCATTGGTAGCGGGATCCACAAAAATGTTATGGAACATTGCAGCCGCAGAGTTAGTATCCTTGGAATCAGTAGAAGCCACATCGCCCAGACGGAATGCACTCGTAAATCCTTCAGGAATACGAGGCAGGCTATCGGTATGGATAAACTCCTCAGCAGCCTCGACAGAAGTCACGATACTATACTGACGGTCTTTGGTGTTATCAAACGCGCTCGTGCTGCCGCAAATGGTAGTTCCAGTGGCATTATAGCGATGGCTTTCCAAGGTATTGCCGACCAGAATATGAGGGTTGGCTGGGAACTGTATGCCCAGGTTATTCGTATCAGGAGTTCCGGTAATACGCTTACCCACCATTCCGTACCAACCTTGGAAGTTCGTTGGATTCGTAAGACTGGTATCAGTTTGAGCCATAACCATAGCAGAATTGCCCAGAACCAATGTCATCAATACCAAAATTACTTTCTTCATATAATAAATTTTTCTTTTAACAACTTAATCTACGCATACTTGCACACTTTTGCAAATACACTATCAACGTACAAAGATACAAAATAAATTAATACTACACAAAAAAAACTATATTTTTTTATTTTTTTATGTAATATCGCCCTTCGGATTTCCAATCTAAAAATACAAGAGCGGCTTACCTTCAGTCATCAAACCGCGACAGAATACGTTTGGAGCAACGCTGTCCTATCTCCTGCCCTACGCCACCTTATCCGTATCTTTTGTCCGTGCCGGCTCCGCTAAAAACACGGCCTTACCAGAGAGATACCAGAGAGATACCAGGGAGATACCAGAGAGATACCTCGCAGAAACAGTACGAAAAGTCACCGGAAAACTATCGTCTCGTGAGCGAATTTCTGTGGAGAATTACGCCTGGAATCTTAATCAAAAAAAAGTTTAAGGTTGTTAGCAATATCGGAAGCCACTTCCCGCTTGGACTTCAACGATCCTCGGTTGCGGGTCCCATCCCGTTGGATAATCGTAACCAGATTGGTATCATGACCGAAACCCGCCCCTGCGTCCTGAAGACTGTTCAACACTATGAAATCAAGATTCTTACGGCGGATTTTATCCATAGCATAATCAATTCCATCGGTAGTTTCCAAAGCGAACCCCACCAATACCTGTCCCTCGCGTTTCATCTTGCCGAGAGAGGCCAGAATATCCGGATTCTGAACCAGATGCAGCGTCAAACCCTCATCGGAACTGGTCTTCTTTATCTTATGGTCGGCCTGATGGTCGGGGCGGAAATCCGCGACGGCAGCTGAGAGTATTGCCGCGTGGCATTCCGGATATAAACGCGTTGCCTCATCATACATTTCCTGTGCTGACATCACGTCTATCCGATGTATATTCGGATGAATTGTCTTTAAAGCCGTGGGGCCGCTTACAAGATAAACCGAGGCTCCCCGCGAAGCCAGTTCTTCAGCAATGGCATAACCCATCTTGCCTGTGGAAAAATTACCGATAAACCGGACCGCGTCAATTTTCTCATACGTGGGACCAGCCGTGATCAGAACCTTTTTCCCGAGGAAATCCGCCTGAGGGTTTTCCTGTTCCGGCAGGGATTGAAGCGTCTGCAATATTTCTTCCGGTTCAGGCATACGTCCAAGACCAGATGTGCCACAAGCCAGAGAGCCTTCCGCCGGCTGCATGATATTGGCATTCAGCAATTCGCGCAGGGTCTGGAGATTTCGTTGCAGTACAGGAGAATGATACATCTGTGTGTTCATAGCCGGAGCCAGTACCAAGGGTCCACGGAACGAAAGCAGCAATGTAGAAAGTGCATCGTCAGCAATACCAGAAGCCATCTTGCCGATGATATTGGCTGAAGCCGGAGCCACGACAATCAAATCTGCCCAATCCTTGAGTGAAATATGTTCGGTGGAATGGGAATTTGTATGGTCGAAAAGGTCGGAATAGACTTTATGGTTACTTACTGTCTGAAGAGTCAAAGGCGTGACAAACTCCAGCGCGTGAGCCGTGACTGCACACTGGACTTCGGCTCCGGCTTTCACCAGAAGCCGAACCAGCATCGGAGCCTTATAGGCAGCGATGCCCCCGGTGATTCCCAAGACAATATGTTTACCCTGAAAATTCATTTACAGCAGACTATTCGCCAGCTTCAGGAGTTTCTTTTGCTGGATTGCGATAATAGATTTCGTCATTAATGTACTCCTGAGTAGCAACCAATACGGGCTTGGGCATACGTTCAAAATGACGAACGACCTCTATCTGTTCACGATTCTCGTAGATATCATCCATGGAATCGAAATTGGTAGAAAACTCTTCAATCTTTTTATGGATTTCCTTTTTCTCCTCAACAGCAATCTGATTGGCTCTTTTTGAGAGCATCACTACGGTTTCGTAGATATTGTCGGTAAGTTTGCTGAATTCGGCGGTATTGCGCGTAACGGTTGTGTTTGATGGACGTTTAGACTTGTTTTCCATTGATTATATGATGATTTATTTTCAAAATATTATATACTATTCTGTAGGGTTTTCAAGATTTGCCATAAGGGAACGGCATTTGGTATAAATATCCTGAGCGGAAGCCAGATACTTGGAGTTCGCAAAGAGCGTTGCGAAGCGGTCAAAATCATTCACGACCTGCTGGAGACGTTCATACATTTTATCTTCCCGGCTGTTGGAGGCGTACTCAAAACCGGAACGGAGCATGTAATACATAGCGTCTTCGCGACGGTCAGAATCCGGATACAGATTCAGAAAATTCTGGAGAGAGACATACGCGGCGTGGTAAGCCTCGATATGGTAGTAATTATATGCTATTTCGTAGTCTTTGAGCATAAGTTTCTGACGCATTTCATCCAGATATTCATTCACTTCAGGAATGTGAGCGTTTTGAGGATAACGTGCGGCGAAGTTCTCGAAATCTGCGATTGCTTCTTTGGTAAGCGTCTGGTCCAGAGAATAGACCGGAGAATTCTTGTATTTACAATAGGCAGAGAGAAACGCGGCCTCTTCCGCCCGCTCGCTGTAAGGGAACTGACGGGCAAAATTCTTCAATTGATAAGCTGCCGAGTAATAATCGTCCTCTTTGATAAGACACTGGGCATAATACCAGGAAATATTTTCAGCATTTTCCTTGCCCCTATAATAGAGAATGAGATTTTCAAAAATCTGAATGGCTTTAGAGTAGCTATTTTCGTTGTAAAAATGCATTGCTGCCTGATATTTGGCATCAAAATCGTTGCTTTTGACAATCTTTTCAACGCCATTACAACTGGACATCATAATGAATGCCAGGAGGATACATAGTGTACGCCCTATATGTTTCATAATTTGCAAAATTACGCATTTTTTTGGAAACAGCAAAAAAAAATTTGTCATATTAAATATTTTTTGTAATTTTGCAATAAAATAAAACGAACAATTATGGATACAATAATCATCTTAGATTTTGGTTCTCAATACACTCAACTTATCGCGCGCAAGGTGCGCGAACTAAATATTTACTGCGAGATCCACCCATTTAACAAGATTCCAGCTTTAGGAAAAGAGGTAAAAGGCGTTATTTTTTCGGGCAGCCCATACTCCTGCAACAGCGAAGATGCTCCCATTCCCGACATGAGCAACATCAAAGGGAAATTGCCATTGATGGCAGTATGCTACGGTGCGCAATATCTGGCAAAATGGGGTGGCGGAAGTGTCCAGCAATCCAAGATACGCGAATACGGCCGTGCCAACCTGCAATGGATTGACACCACAAATCCTTTGATGAAAGGCATTCAGGTCGGCAGTCAGGTATGGATGTCGCACGGAGACACCATTGAACGCGTACCAGAAGGTTACCATTGCATCTGTTCAACCGACAATGTAAAATATGCAGGCTATCAGATTGATGGCGAACAGACCTACGCAATACAATTTCACCCGGAAGTCCACCACTCGATAGACGGGCTCCAGATTCTCAGGAACTTCGTTGTAGATATCTGTGGTTGCGAACAAAGCTGGACGCCTGCATCATTTGTAGAGACCACCGTGGCAGAGCTCAAAGCAAAACTCGGCAACGATAAAGTGGTCATGGGGTTAAGTGGTGGCGTAGATAGTACGGTTGCGGCAGTACTCCTTCACAAAGCCATCGGACAGAACCTCCACTGCATATTTGTGGACAACGGTCTTTTAAGGAAGAATGAATTTGAGGGGGTATTGGAATCCTATAAAGGAATGGGACTCAACGTAAAAGGGGTTGATGCCAAAGAGAGATTCTATAGTTTGCTTGCAGGGGTAACAGAACCCGAAAAGAAAAGAAAAATCATCGGCAAGACTTTCGTGGATGTATTTGATGCAGAAGCGAAACTCATCACCGATGCCAAATGGCTTGGGCAAGGAACAATCTACCCAGACGTTATAGAATCAAGTTCCGTGAAGGGTCCTTCACAGACGATTAAATCACACCATAATGTAGGTGGACTTCCCGACTATATGAAGCTAAAACTGATCGAGCCTCTGCGCTCCCTGTTCAAAGATGAGGTACGCCGGGTTGGACGCCAACTGGGCATTAAAGAAGAGCTCATCGGAAGACATCCATTCCCGGGTCCAGGACTTGCCATCAGAATACTGGGCGACATCACCCCAGAGAAAGTGCATATCCTACAAGACGTTGATGATATCTTCATTCAAGGACTTCGCGATGCGGAACTCTACGATAAAGTATGGCAGGCTGGAGCCATTCTGCTGCCGATTCAGTCTGTAGGCGTTATGGGCGATGAAAGAACATACGAAAGGGTTGTAGCTTTGAGAGCAGTGGAATCGGTAGATGGTATGACAGCCGACTGGTGTCACCTGCCGTACGAATTTCTTGCAAAAGTGTCAAATGACATTATCAATAAGGTGAAAGGTGTGAATCGTGTATGCTACGACATCAGTTCAAAACCACCAGCAACAATAGAATGGGAATAAATACAAACTTTCATAGATTATGAAGCGACTTTTATTTGCAATAGCCTTGATGTGGGGTGTCAATGTACTTGCACAGACTCCGGTAGAGGTATCGGATATGGTAGTACTCAGGAATGGTAAGAAATGTTATGTGCACATCCTCAAAAAAGGTCAGACTGTATATAGCATCTCCCGTGCATACGGATTGCGAGAATATGAGGCTATCACCACTAAAGACATTCACCAACTGGAAGTCGGAGATACTGTATGGCTCCCCTGTAAAGACGACAGGATACCGCTCAGTCCAACCCAAAACAAAACGACCGAGGAACGTACCATTGTGGTTCAGGCTGGACAGACACTCTATGGTATATCCAAAATGTACGGAATCACCATAGAGCAGCTGACCGAGGCCAATCCGGGCGTAGCCGAAACCGGATTGAAAGAAGGACAGACCCTAATTATACCATCCGCCACAGCTTCTCGAACCGCTCCTGCAAACAAGACTTCAGACAAAGCCCCCGCAAGCCAAGGAACGTCGCAACTGACAGAAAATTCCCAGCCCGTCATCATCAACAAACGTGTAAACCAGCAAACGTTCCGAGTTACATTGATGATGCCTCTATACCTTGACCAGGTACAGACCATCAGTACCACGAAATTCGATTTGGAGCAACGCGGAAAAAAGAGTTACAAACCATTTGAATTTGTACAATTCTATGAAGGCATACTGATGGGGCTTGACCAGTTATCGGCAAACGGCATTCAAACTGAGCTGAATGTGGTAGATATATCCACCAACACGCCTGCCGATATTGACAAGGCCTGGACCAGCCACGACATAGAGCACTCCGATTTGATTATTGCATTGTTGCAGAAAGATATGTTTGCACATGCCGCCCAATTGGCTGCGGACAACCATATATTCATCGTAAATCCGATGTCCACCCGTTCTGAAATTACAGCAAACCCGTATGTCATCAAATGTATGCCCTCCATTGAAGGACAGACTCGCATCATCCTGACGGCAATCAGGAAATATCAATCTGATGCACAATTGGTCGTAATTCATTCCAATGGGAAAGATGAAGCGCCCTATTTTAATGAAATCAAGAAGCAATTGGAAGAACGGCAAGATATTCAATATACCCTATTTGATTGGAAAGCCGCCAACAAACTTTCTTCAGTTATTAAGTCCAACCAGAAGTATGTTGTCTTGAACATCTATAATCAAGGTCGCGATAAAAACAGAATCCAACTTTCCAATATGCTTAATAAGTTAGCCGCTTACAAAGCAAATCCTCCGATCTTGATGAGCTACGTGGATTACACCAAAGAGTACTCGGATGTAGATTTCGCACAACTACAACTACTCAATTATCACACGTTCAATACGGACCTTGACCCAGAGAACCAAAAGCAGCAGACATTCATGGAAAATTATCGCGACACATACAAGACTGAACCCGTAGGAACTTATGCTCCTATGGGATATGACATAATGGTGTTTTTTATGAATGGGCTTCAACAATGCGGAATGGATTTCTTCAAAACGCTGACCTTCCCACAGCACGCACCAGAAAACCTATTACAAGGATTAAGATTCAAACATCCAGGACAAAATACTGGATTTGAAAACCAGACCGCTCCATTTCTCAAAATGAACGAATATAAATTCTGCCCGGCAACCAGCAACAAAAAATGAACATCTATCAATCTACCATAATTAAAGATTTTTCTCTCTCGGGGAAAGGACTGCATACTGGGAAAACCGTAAACGTCCACATAGAACCTGCTCCCGAAGATTCCGGTATTTCATTTATCCGGACTGATCTCAGTCCCAACATCAGAATACCAGCAAACGCACAATTCTCAGGAGACTGCTCACGTTGCTCTGTACTTGAGAAAGACGGAACATCAATATCGACATTGGAACATCTTATGTCTGCACTCTGCGGACTACAGATCGATAATGCTACGATTTATATCGATGGGCCAGAAGTGCCGATCTTAGACGGAAGCGCAAAATTGTGGGCA
Organism: Bacteroidales bacterium; assembly: GCA_045640985.1. Taxonomy (GTDB): domain Bacteria; phylum Bacteroidota; class Bacteroidia; order Bacteroidales; family P3; genus Colimorpha. The sequence continues at coordinate 54,146 of JAZUFZ010000001.1, read as the reverse complement.
GACGAGCTCATCAAAGCAGGAATAGCCACACAAACAAAACAGCGGAAAATCATCACCATACAAAAGGCATTTGAATTTTCCACCGATAGCGGAGCAAGATACAAAATCACCCCAGATGATCATTTCAGCGTAACTTGCGATATAGACTTCCACGACGACATCATCGGAAAACAAACGGCTAAATTTGAGAATTTCGACCAATATATAACAGAAATTGCTCAATGTAAGACTTTTGTATTTCTCCACGATATTCTACCACTACTGAAAATGGGTCTCATCAAAGGCGGGGATCTCGAAAACGCACTTGTTTATGCCCGACAGGACTGTGTACATGACTTAGAAATGATCTCTACAATTTTCAACAAGCCCCCCGAAAGCATAACAGTAACAAACGGACTATTGAACAACACCTCACAGACTTTCTCCAATGAACCAGCAAGACACAAACTACTTGACTTCATCGGAGACGTATATCTGGTAGGGAAACCCATCAATGCCCACTTTGATATCTACTGTCCTGGTCATAAATCAAATCTTCAATTAGCACAAAAACTACAACAATTATTATAATCATTTCAATATGATACTTTACGATTTACACCCCAATGCAAAAATCGGCAAAAACGTAACTATCTCCAATTTTACTACCATCTGCGATGATGTAGAAATTGGAGATAATACATGGATAGGTCCCAACGTAACTATATTTCCAGGAGCCCGCATCGGGAAAAACTGCAAAATATTCCCCGGATCCGTCATATCCGCCATTCCTCAGGACCTGAAATTCAATGGGGAATACACTACCGTACAAATTGGAGACAACAACGTCATCCGTGAATGCTGTACTATCAATAGGGGAACCGCAGCTTCCGGTACTACTATCATAGGAAATAACAACTTACTCATGGCATACGTTCATGTGGCGCATGACTGCGTTGTAGGGAACAACTGCGTATTTGCAAATAACACCACCCTCGCTGGTCACATACTCGTAGGTGACTACACCGTACTCGGTGGGAAAACAGCCATTCTGCAATTCGTACATATAGGGCCCCACGTCATTACTGCTGGTGGTTCATTGGTGGACAAAGACATTCCTCCTTACGTCCGTGCCGCCCGCTACCCAATATCTTACGCTGGCGTAAACACAATCGGTCTTCACCGTAGAGGGTTCAGCCAACACGCCATCAATAATATCCAGAACATATACCGAATCGTATTCCAAGGAGACATGCCCGTATCTCAATCTATTGAATTTATCAAAGAACATTATGGTAATACAGAGGAGGGCAAAATCATTCTCGGATTTATCGGAAGTGCTACTACAGGACTCATGAAAGGCTATCGAAGATCTTAATAATCATAACAAAAAAGCGGTCGTACGACCGCTTTTTTTATTATATACGCTGACAAATTTATTTGATTATATCTACACTCCTTTTGATAAAATCAGTGAGCGCCTGACCTTTCAGCAAACCATTACTGAGCAAAGCCAAGTCTGTCAATTGGTGTACCAATTGTTTTTGCTTTTCCTCGTCAGTTTCATTCAACACCTGCTCTATTAATGGATGATTGACATTCACGACCAGATTATAATTATCTGGGAAATCCCCATAGAAGCCACCTTGTCCACTAATCGCGCTCATTTCTTTATAACGACGCATAAACTCATTCTGCGTAATAAGCATAGGCTGGTCATCGCTCTCCAGACTTTCAAGCAGGACCGTGTATTTCTGCTTATCAAGTTCGCCTTCAATGATCGGTTTAAGTCTATCCTTTTGTTCCTGAGTCATCTTTTCAGGAATATTTTCCTCATGAGGAACCAATTTCTCAACGACATCACTATCGACTCTCACCCAACGGCTTTTCTCTATCTTTTGTTCTAACAGATTTATAAAATGCGCATCCAGCACACTATCCATCAAAAGAACATCATAGCCTTTTTCTTTTGCCTTGGCAATATATGCGTGCTGTTCCTCAGCATCAGTTGCATAAATATAACAAACAACCTTATCTTTATCCGTCTGGAGTGGAGCTATCTTTTCTCTATATTCTTCTAAAGGAGTATATACACCGTCCGAATTCTTCAACAGAGTGAATTTATTTGCCCTGTCATAGAATTTCTCATCACTCAGCATTCCATACTCAATAAACACCTTCAAGTCATCCCATTTTGCCTCAAAATCCTCACGATGATTTTTATAAAGCTCATCTAATTTATCAGCGACTTTCTTGCTGATATGGCTTGATATCTTCTTGACATTATTATCACTCTGCAAATAGCTGCGACTTACATTCAATGGAATATCAGGACTGTCCAGAACGCCATGCAGAAGCATCAGATATTCGGGAACCACACCTTCTACCGAATCTGTCACAAATACCTGATTGCAATACAGCTGAATCTTATTGCGATTGGGGTCGATTGTTTTCTTCACTTTTGGGAAATAAAGAATACCCGTAAGATTGAACGGATAATCCACATTCAAATGAATCTGGAACAAAGGATCCTCGAAATTCATAGGATACAGCTCATGATAGAAATTCTTATAATCCTCTTCCTTCAAGTCAGCCGGCTTCTTTTTCCAAGCTGGGTCTGTATTATTGATGATTCTATGCTGTTTTTTCTCAACACGTTTAGGATTTCCTTTATCATCCTTCTCAGTCTCGCTGTCTTCCCAGACGCTTTCCTCACCACAATGAATCTGAACAGGCATAAAACGGCAATACTTCCTCAAAAGTTCCAATACACGACGTTCATCGCCGAATTCCTCACAATCCTCACTGAGATGCAGCACAATTTCAGTTCCTCGGTCTGTCTTTTTCTTATATTCCTCCAACTCAAACGAAGGACTTCCGTCACAGGTCCAATGTACGGCAGGAGCATCCGTATATGACTTCGAGAATATTTCAACTTTGTCTGACACCATAAAAGCAGAATAGAACCCCAGACCGAAATGCCCGATAAGGTTTTCCTGCACATCCTTGTACTTCTCCAGGAAATCATGCGCACCCGAAAATGCAATCTGGTTAATATACTTGTCAATTTCCTCTGCCGACATACCAATACCCCGGTCAATGATGGACAATTTACGTTTATCCACCTTTACCTCAACTGTCAAGTCGCCCATTTCACCCTTGAACTCACCACGACTCGCGAGGGCCTTCAGTTTCTGAGTGGCATCAATAGCATTCGATACCAGTTCACGCAAAAAAATCTCATGGTCACTATAGAGAAACTTCTTGATTACAGGGAAGATATTCTCAGTTTGAACGTTAATGTTACCTTGCATATCTAAACAATTTAATTTATTTCACACCTTATTCCTATCAAATTTCATGCCAAAGCACCAGATACTGACAATTTGGCAGATGAACTTTCCCATCTGCCAGATTTCTCTATCCCAAAACTGCCAGCCGCTCATCCTCATCCCAATATGTCATATTACGGAAAGGATTCTCTTCATCTTTCCTGCGGGTAGCCACCCGTTGAACTTCAACAAATTCTTCAATTTTCCGAAATTTCTCCTGCAGTTCATTCCAAAGTTCCTGCGAAATAGCATCAACCTTATACAAGGCACAGAGAATTTTGTAAGCATGCGCCTGTTTTTTAGCAGGATATTGTTCCCACAGAAGATCCTGACGAGAATGAATATCCGCCCAACCCGACAAAGTTCCATTCTCAACATCGGCAATAAGTACCTCCATATCCGTACCAGACACCAGCTGTCCGCCAAGATTAATCCACACCTTTTCCCGTTCACCTTTCTCCGGGGTAAGGAGCGGGTAAGGAGCTTATAACTCGCATTGCATAATAAACAATCATGTCCTCGTATGCCTTGTAACCCGCTTCCGGTTTCAGGATTACAACTTCCCTTTTCCCATGCTCAAAAGGCAATCTGTTTTTACCATAATCCGAAACCTCCAGCAATCTGCGGCCTTCAAGCATCTCCTCAGCCGTATCAGGAGCAAACGGATCAAACTCAATATGCTGTACCTTATAATAACGTTTATCTCTCTGGGCAAACTTCCTGATATTCCTATTGAGCGCATACATGTTATACATCCACCAATATGCCGGCATCACCTCCAACCTATTCTGACACACATTATTATTTACCAGAGCAAACGGCAACCGTATATCCAGTTCAGCCGGATAATCCGCTTTGGCAAGCAATGTATATGAGGCGAACCTGCTGCTATGTTTCACACTTACACACAATCCTGGCCAGAAGCCCCTGCCCGCCGCAAGTTCATTATCAGCCGTTCTGCCATTATGATTGCTGCCCAAAGTTCCTCCGGCAGCAATATTACTTTGTCCCTGAATCAGACCTGCAATCAGGAAAGAATTATTGTGATGCTGCTCATGAGAAGGAAAGATAATACTATTCCCAATCTCACACCGGGCCAGAGTCGAGTTATCTCCAACCACAGTATCATTCAGACGTAGGCCATACTCCAACTTCACATTCTCACCCAGCAGAAACCGCTGAGCGATAATTCCATATTCCAATCTGCAACCGTAACCGACCACACCGTCAGTCAAGACCGTACAATCATAAATCTTTGATGGAGCCTGGAAAGAAGACAAGACCGCGACATTCTTTATCTCCCGTGAATTCTTTACTACTGCTCCAGCCCCAATTACGCAAAGCCCCTTTGAATGAAGTTCCTGCAAAGCTGCCGACTCTAATTTCTCCATCAATTGCTTTCTTCCTCTATACCGGGCCCATAAGGTTGCATCCGCAATTGTCATTCCTGCAAATGGATAAATATATCTCCCGCCATTTTCATTCATCACCTCTAAAGGAACAGGTTTTAATTCTTCAGGATTTGTTGCAACCAATTCGTTCACATTCATCACCAAGCACATCTCGCCCAACTTATATCCATCCAGTAAAGCCACATTATATACAGCACTATTTAATCCGATTTCACAATTACGAAGGTAACTGCGAACTATTCCGGATTTCAATTGCGTATCACCATCCGAGAGCCACTTGTCTTCCAATGCAGCTATTCTCACATTTTCACCAAACACATTATCCCATATATTTGAAACCTCAAAATGTTCATCAACATCTATGGCATCCCATTTTTCAGCGCGATTGCCTTGTGATTTCAACAGTTCTATTTCTTCAGGTGTAAGTTTTCGCATCATACCTATGCAATAATTAGATTAAATTTTTTCTTCCTTTTCAAGAGTCGTTTTTCGAGCCTTGATTTTGCTGATATAGCAATTTGACAAAAAACAGGAACGGGCATAGATAGTCCTATACCCGTTCTATATTAAGTGATATTATTCAGCCTTGATGTTCGGTTCTTCCAAACCAAGATTCTTCTTTTTGTCAACAATCTTGAGGATGAAGCCGATAATAAATGCAGCAATACCAAGACTTGCCAGCATTACCAAAGGCCAAGTGTAATCGAATGCCACAGGGTCAGTTACGCCAGGATTGGTCTTGTCAAGAACTTTACCGATAAGTAATGGGAACAGCCAAAGGCCGATATTCTGAATCCAGAAGATGAGCGCGTATGCTGAGCCGATGATTTTTTCATCTACCAACTTCGGAACGCTGGGCCAGAGGGCTGCAGGAACCAACGAGAATGATGCTCCCAATACGAGAATTGTAACGTATGCTATGATGATACCACCTACTGCATTACCCTTGAAGGTTGGCAGAATGAAAGCAAAGGTGAGGTGGCAGAGGATGAGAAGCAAAGAACCTATCATCAACATAGAGGCAGCCTTACCTTTGTGGTCCACATAGTCGCCCAGGATAGGAGTAATAGCTACAGCCAACAGTGGGAATACTGCAAATACAGATTCTGCAGCACCACGGCGATAACCCATGTAGCAGTATGCCACAAGAGCCACAATGGCGATAGCCATCAAACCATATTTCAAACCTTTGTTCTTCTTGGAGAAGTTGCTGGCAAAAGCACATACAGCCACTACGAGCATGATAATGTATTGCACAATGGTTACCGATTCGCTGGCCCAGAATCCCTCACCCGGAGTAAGTGTCAGATTGCATTGAAGCATATTGACAGCATATTTTTGGAATGGGAAGATTGCACTGTAATAAAGTACGCAAAGAAGCGCAACCAGCCAGAAACCCATGCTGGAAAGAATCTTACCGATGTCAGAGATTTTAAAAGGATCGTCTTTTTCTTCAGCTTCACCCGTCTGGGCATCCAGTTTCTTATCCATGAAGAAATACACCACAAACATGATGAGTGCGATGCAGAGCAGCACAACGCCAAAAGCAACGGCTCTGGAAACGTTTACATTACCGCCAAGTTTAGCAAAGAAAGGTGAGAAAATCATGCAGGTAGCCACGCCCAGACGGGCCAAAGCCATTTCGGATCCCATAGCCAATGCAGTTTCGCGGCCCTTGAACCATTTCACGATACCACGGGAAACAGTAATGCCCCCCATTTCAGCACCACATCCGAAGAACATAAATCCGATAGCAGCCAATTTGGCGGAAGCCGGCATACCCTGATAGAAAGGAGAAACTCCGAGTTCATCAAAACCGGGGATGTAGTTCAGGTGTCCGTTGAACCAGTTCTCCAGACCGCTGCCCATAAATGATTCGGAGATGGCATAATATTCAATACCAGCACCGACCAGCATCACAGCACCCGAAAGTACAGCCGTGAAGCGGACACCCATTTTGTCAAGAATAATACCTGCAAAAATGAGGAAGAACACAAATACATTCAGGAATGTTTCTGCACCTTGCATAGTACCGAATGCAGTAGAATCCCATGCCCGGCCACCTTGTTCAGGTGCAAGCATCATCAAATCCTTGATAGGTGAGAGAATATCCATAAAGATATAGGCACAGAACATGGCGAGCGCCAAAAGCAGAAGTGCCGTCCAACGCATTGCCGCGCTGTCTCTCAAAACTTTTACATTTTCTGTCATAGTCTTATTTATTTTAATTATTATTAACTAAACGATTTTTCCCATTAGAAATAATTTGCAAAGATACAGATAATTTTTATTCTGCAAACGATTTTATAAGAAAAAATATTATTTCAGCATTTCAACAGCCACTTGCATAGCCTTTTCCAGACCATCAGCATTCTTGCCGCCTGCGGTTGCAAAATGCGGTTGCCCGCCCCCGCCGCCGAGCATTTCCTTACCTGCAGTTCTTACCATCAGACCTGCATTCTTTCCTGCATCCACATATTGCTGACCTAAAGCAATCATCAATGAAGGTTTTCCGCCGAAAACACTACCCAGAATAATAGCACTTTCCGGATACTGGCCACGCAGTTGCAGTACGGCATCCTTAAGCAGATTGATATCACCCTCCATTTTTTCAACCAATAAAGGATTCTGCTGGAGTTTCACTTCAAGATTCTTTCTTACAGCCTCCGCCTGCTGCTGCTGGTATTGCGCTATCTGAGCGCGCAGAGCTGCATTTTCTTCCTGCAGTTTCTCCACTGCAGACTTCAAATCTTTTGGATTTTTCATCAGTTCCCTGAGATTCTCAATCTCGTCCTGACGCTCGTTTGCCAATTGTTCAGCCTTTGCAGCCGTTACAGCTTCTATACGACGCATACCTGCAGCTACGGCTGACTCATATACGATCTTGAACGATCCGATATTTCCCGTTGCACTCACATGAGTACCCCCACAGAATTCAACACTTTCGGCATATTTTACCACACGCACAAATTCGCCATACTTTTCGCCGAACAAAGCCATGGCGCCCAGCTTACGTGCTTCTTCTATCGGCATGGCTCGGTTCTCTTCCAATGCAATATTACGACGAATATCAATATTCACCAGACGCTCAACCTCACGGATTTCTTCAGGGCTCATTTTGGCAAAATGACTGAAGTCAAAACGTAATCTGTCTGCATCTACGCTGGAGCCCTTCTGTTCAACATGAGTACCTAAAACAGTACGCAACGCCTTATGCAGCAAGTGTGTCGCTGTATGGTTATTTTCTGTTGCGTGGCGTCTTTCGGCATCCACCTCAGCCTGGAATGTCGCACTCAGATCCGAAGGAAGTTTCGTTACCAGATGAATTATCAGGTTATTCTCTTTTTTGGTGTCAAATATCTGCACTTTTTCGCCATTAGCCATGATATACCCGCGATCACCCGCCTGACCACCGCCTTCTCCATAGAAAGGTGTCTGGTCAAACACTAACTGATAAAATTCTTTATCTTTGGTCTTCACCTTGCGGTATCTGATAATTTCCACCTCAGCCTGAAGTGTATCATAGCCTATAAATTTTTCCTCCTGCTCTGCATGCACATTCACCCAATCGTCACTTTCAACTGCGGCAGCAGCTCTACTGCGCTGTTTCTGTTCATCCAAACCACGCTGGAAACCTTCCATATCCACACTCCAGCCTTTTTCGCTTGCCATCAACTGGGTGAGGTCTATCGGGAAACCGTAGGTATCAAACAGTTCAAATGCAAAAGCACCATCTATGACTTTATTGTCATTCTTTTCAATATAGCGTTCAAACTTACCGATACCGTTAGCCAAGGTTCTCAAAAAGGCCTGTTCTTCTTCAAGGATGATACGCTGTACCAGTTCCTGCTGTTTCTTGATTTCTGGGAACTGCGCTCCCATCTGGGCTACCAGGGTCGGTACAAGCTGATTGATGAACGGTTCCTTGAAATCGAGGAACGTATAGCCATATCTTACTGCCCGACGGAGGATTCGTCTGATTACATATCCAGCCTTTGCATTGCTTGGCAGCTGACCATCTGCAATTGAAAAACTTACGGCTCTCAAATGGTCTGCAATCACACGCATAGCTATATCTGACTTTTCATCTGTGCCGTATGTCTTGCCAGCCTTGCGGGCAATTTCCTGAATGAGGGGCTGGAACACATCTGTATCATAATTGGATTTCTTGCCCTGCATCACCATACAGAGGCGTTCAAATCCCATACCTGTGTCTATATGCTTTGCTTTGAGCGGTTCCAACGTGCCGTTTGCGAGACGATTGTACTGCATAAACACGAGGTTCCATATTTCAATCACCAGTGGATTGTCCTTGTTTACCAGTTCTGCACCTGGTATCTGGGCTTTAGCAGCTTCATCGCGTAAATCCACATGGATTTCGCTGCATGGGCCACAAGGACCCTGGTCGCCCATTTCCCAGAAATTATCTTTCTTGGAACCTTTAAGGATCCTGTCTTCGCTGATATGCTCTTTCCAGAACTCGTATGCCTCGGTATCCATATCAAGATGCTCTTTTTCATCACCACCGAATACCGTGACATAAAGATTTCTCTTGTCTATCTTCATTACCTCGGTCAGAAATTCCCAACCGTATGCAATGGCTTCTTTCTTGAAGTAGTCACCAAACGACCAGTTGCCAAGCATTTCAAACATGGTATGATGGTATGTATCGTGGCCCACTTCTTCCAAATCGTTATGTTTTCCGCTTACACGGAGACATTTCTGGGAATCGCTTACTCTGGCATACTGTGCCGGAGCATTTCCAAGAAATATATCCTTGAATTGATTCATACCTGCATTGGTAAACATCAATGTAGGGTCATTCTTCACCACCATTGGGGCCGATGGGACAATATGATGTTGTTTTGACTCAAAAAACTGTAAGAACTTTGTACGTATTTCGTTTGAGGTCATATCTGGTTGTTTTTTTAATCTATACTTTCTAAAATTCGACCCGCTCTACCATAAGAATGGCGCTCTGCGGTACAATATAATATTTTTCGCCCTGGTATTTGATTTCCACCGCACTTTTCTGGACAAACAAAGCCAGGTCTCCCTCTTTTACCTGTAAAGGCAGATATTTCACTTCGCTTCTCCTCCCGGTCCAGGCTTCATCCTCCGGGTCCATACCTGGAATTGCATATCCCGGCCCGACCTTCAGTATATACCCGCTGCGCAAGGGTTCTTTCTCCTGATACCCTGCGGGCAGAAGCAACCCGCTTTTAGTTGTGGAAGTTTCTTCGGTCAGTTTAATCAGCACTCGGTCACCTACCACTATCAGATTATCTAAGCTTTTCTTCATTCTATTATTTTTCAATCACTTGTGCCACTATTCCTTTTCTCTGGCAAAATGCAAAGATACGATATTTTTTTGTTCTTGCAAAATTATTTTTGATATTTTTCCACAAGGGCTTTGAAGCACCGCCCGCGTTCCTCAAAATTCTTGAAACTGTCATAACTTGCAGCCGCAGGTGAGAGCAGACATATTCTCCCTTTTTCTGTTACTTCATAGCACCATTTCACTATCTCTTCATAATCATCAGATACAAGTTCATGTCTGAGAAATTCCCGGTTCAACAAGTGCATGACTCGTTTCCCCGCAGCCCCGACAAAGGCAATATTCTCCACTCCGCTCTCTGGAAGGAACTCCACCAGAGGGGTATAATCTATTCCGCGGTCCAATCCTCCGAGTATCAGGGTCTGAACCCCGCTGAGAGACCTTACGGCTGCCATACAGGCCGCGGGTATCGTGCTGATGGAATCGTTATAGAACTGGATATTCCTGAAGGTCCCCACCGGTTCCAGCCGGTGTTCCAGTCCGTTGAAGTCTGCCACACAAGCCGCTATTTTCCCTTCCGCTATTCCCAGAGTAGTGCCTATCTTCCGCACAAGTTCTATGTTGCTCAGATTGTGGTCTCCCTGTATTCTGCGCTCCCAGCTGCCCACGTTCTGTCTCGCCTCTTCCAGACTATAGGCCTCTACCCTACTTTCAAAATGATGCGCTTCCGTCAGTTCTTTCAGTTCGTCATTATCACTGCAATAAAAGAAATAATCGCCTTTCTGCTGTTTCAGGCCTATCTGCATCTTGGCCATCTTGTAGTCGGGATAGCTGTGGTAATGGTCCAGGTGTTCCTGAAACAGATTCAACACCGCGCCGACCTTAGGTCCTCTGTGAATATTTTCCAGTTGATGACAGGAGTACTCACACACTATCCACATATCTTCTTTCAGATGCTCCACCACATCAAACAACGGTATTCCCATATTGCCCGCCATCACGGCATTTCCCGTAGCCTCCTGCATCATCTTATATACCAGATGTGTCGTGGTGCTTTTCCCCTTGGTTCCGGTAATACCTATTACCCTGTCTCCGAATACCTGCAGGAACAGGTCTGTCTGGGAGGTTACCGTGTTCATGTCACAGCAGTCTTCCAGCACGAACCCGGGAATTCCGGGGGATTTCACTATCAGGTCATACCCCCTGCGGGCTTCTTCCCGGATTGCCTCATTACCTTCCACGATCTTCACACCTTCTGCCAGTCCGAGACTTTCCAGCATCCTATAGGTACTCTTGCCCTCTCTTCCGAAGCCGGCAATAAGGATTTTTCTGCCTTCCAGCAACGGTTTCAATGCTGATTCTCTATACATTGCTTGAGGATATTAAGTTCTTCCGACGAAAGATTGGAATCAGGGAAAAGGGTATGCAACGGCGTTACGGGAACTTGAGCCTCGTAGGTCTTCAGCAGTTGGGGACGATTGTCGGGATACCATTTCCGGAGCGTCATACTCAACGCGCTGTTCACCTCGCTGATGGTTCCCACACATTCAAAGGGTTTGGTTTCTGCCCTGCCGGTCAGCTGTTCAAATTCCAGTCTCATGTCCGGGTCATCGAGCATGTTCTTCCCGAATATCCGGTTCAGTCTTTCCGGAGCGATGAACGGAGAAAGGATAATATAGGCGAACAGGCATTTGGCACAATGGCCGCACCAGATGTCCTGCCTGCTTCCGGCGTTGCAGCTCTTGAAGACATCAAAATATTTTTCTTCCCGGGCAAACAGCATTCCTATCTGCAGTTCGCTCAACGGTCGCAGAAAACTGAAGTAATTGTATGCCCCCATATATTGGGACGTATATCCCCGGAAATCGTTTTCAAATTCCAGCGATTTGGAATACTGATGATTGACCATCGTACCGGCAACCGTGCTTTCGTTGGCGCTGCTTTCGTTGCTCAGCGCGATATTGCCTATACCCGACAGCTGTGAAGCCAGGAGCGTGTAGAACGCCAGCATCGCCGAGAATGGGGTATGCCCGTTGAGACATCCTCGGGCGTTCAGGTCCAGCAGGTTGGGGTCTATCGTGCGGCGGATTTCCAGTATCTCGCTGCGGGGGAAGCCGCCTTTTTCCGCACATTCGAGTGTGGCCCCGCGCGGGTTCATTATCAGGGGACGCACTTCCCGGCGCTTCTTCAGAGCCTCCAGCGTCACCACGCTGTCCTTTCCGCCTCCGATGGGGACAAGATAACGGGTAAAGTCCAACGGTTCCGTGTTTTTCTCTCCGGCCTGTTCCGCGCCGCTTATCTTCCATTCAAAGAAATCTTCTTCTGTGGCGGGAATGCCGTTCACATAGAAAAATTCACCCAGGCCGTTCCAGTAGAGTTTCTTCCAGAACCGCTGCTGCGACGCATCCAATGCGCCGCATCTGATATTGATTTTTCCGGGGCACAGCGATTTCCAGTAGCTTACCAGTTCCACCATTCCGATATTGAACACCAGCCGGTCCATTACCTCCTTGGGCTGTCTGAAATCCAGAAAATCGCGCTGGAGCACCCAGGCTGTGGGGCGGAACTCCACCTTCTCTCCTATCCTGAACAAAAAAGCAATGTGCAGTCCGTCGGGCTGCACATCGTATGTGTATGATTCGTACGTCAGTTCTTCAAACGTACGGCGATAATTATTGTATTTATCTATATTATAATTAGCCATTTCTATTTCAGCACAAATGAGGTCTTGCCGATTTCGTAGCCGTTTGCGTAAAGGGTTACCCAATAGAGACCGGGTTCCAGTTCCGGCTGCTGTCCGCGCTTCCACATCATCACGATATTGCGGCCGTATCCGGTATATTCAATATCCTGTTTCATCGTGTATTGCATACTGATTCCGTTGAGGTCGAAACGGTTCTCGGGATTGTCGGTAACCACGCGGTTGCCTGAATTGGCTATACGCACATAGAGCGAGATTGTTCCCGGATCTACTACGTTGTTATCCAGAATTCTTCCGGTGATGCGCACCATATTAGTCTGGGAGGCCTTTTCGGTCGGCTTGATAGCCGTGCCGCTTACCACACTCTTGCCGCTTTCGGCCTTGAGGTCGCTGGTCACGAGAATACTTGCCAGGGCTACCTTCTGGGCCAGTTCCGAGTTTTCGCCGAGCGCCTGCTGGGCGTTGTTTCTTACGGTCTCTATCTCGTCGCGCAGCTGGCTGTTCTCATCTTTCAGCTGGGCGTTTTCCTCTTTCAGACGGGCAATTTCCTGAGCGTAGCTGTCGCAGAGCGCCTGAAGTTCATTCAGGCTGTTCTGAACCTGACTCTTGGTTTCCTGACTGTTTCGGGCCTCTTTGGCTTCACGTCTGGCGGCTGCCAGTTCTTCGCGTACGGTGGCCAGCGCTTCGCTGCGCTGCTGCAGCTGTTCCTGCAGGGCGGCTATCTCCGACTGCTGGGAGGCTATCTGGCGGCGGGTCTCTTCCATCTGCTGTTCCAGCGCCTTGGCCTCATCGCCTGCAGATGTGCCGCGTTTCACCTGTGTCTGGAGTTCTTCCACCTGGGCCTCAAGCGTCTGAACCCTTCTTCCCTGGGTCACGAAACGCTGGTTGAGCACCTCGTTGTCGCGTTCGAGGGTGGCGTTCTGCTTTGTGAGTTCCCGGATGCGGGCGTCAGCTTCTGCACCGGCGTTTTCACTTTCACTCGCAGAAGCCGCTATGCTGCTGTTGAGGCTTGCGATGCGGGCATTCAGTTCCCCGTTCTCTGCTTCGAGTTCCCTGTAGCGCCTGCTGATGTCGGCCAGATCTTTCTCTGCCTGCTCCTTCTGGGCTTTCAGTGCTGCGTTGGCCTCTGCAAGTTCCCTGTTGCCGGCTTCAAGTTTCTTCGTATCTTCGCCGGGGCGCGCGGGGGTCAGTTCTTTCACCTTCCTGGTGGCGAGGCGGGCCTCTTCCTGAAGTTTCTTCAGTTCCTGTTCCTGCTGTGTGAGTTCGCGGTTCAGGCGGGAGAGTTCACCCTCCTTTCTGTCGAGTTCCTTCTGAAGACGCTTCACCTCTCTCCTGTCCATCTGCTGATCTTCACCGGCGGGGGTAGCGGCGGGGGCGCGGCTCTGAGCCTTGGCGTTCTTCAACTGGGCGAGCAGGCGTTCAATCTCTCTCGACTGGGCGAGAATGGTGCTGTCCTTCTGCTCCATCCGGGAATCGAAATCGGAAGACTGCGACTTCAAGCCCTCATATTGTTTCATAATACTGTCGTAACGGCCCTGCAACTGGGCTATTTCATCGTTCGACACCTCGTTGCTGTTGCATCCCACAAACATTGCTGCCGCCAATGCTACGGCGGGCAACACACTTAAAATCCGAGAATTAGATAAATGCTTCATATATTTTGTCCCATATTTTAATCCATATTTCAGAATGCAAAGATACAATTAATTTTTCAAAATGCACGCAATAGAAATAAAAAGATATCAACATATTTGTAAACCGGGCGCAGACTGCTCCCACACCACCCCTACCGCCGCCGCCCGGATATAACCAGGCATTTCTATGGGGTAACTCCCTTCTATCTTCTTTTTATCTCCATATTAACTTCTTTTTATCTCCTTTCCTTAGAATAAGAGATAGAAAAAAGATAAAAAAAAGATAGAAGGGAGTTACCCCATAGAAAGACCTGAATTACAAGGAAGAAATAAACAGCCACAGGAAGAGAAAATCCACAGAAATGCAAAGCCTCTACCGGAGGCTCCGCTCCCGCAGAAACAAAGCAAAGAAAATTTCTCTCTTTTTATTTTGCGAATCCAAAAACATTCTGTATCTTTGCAGTGGATTTACTTGCGCCAAAATTTCGGTGTAAACTCCGTAAGATATTGGAGCATTTATCATTATACCTATAACCGCAACGCGCAGATATGATGAAAGTAAAGTGGAAAACAGCCTATCTCCGGCGGGCCTTTGTGCTGATGCTGCTCCTGTGGCTGGGAGGGCGGACGGCCCGGGCCCAGGTATATACGATGCCGCACAACGGTGTGGATACGCTTTATGTGGATATGAGTATGTGCGGAACGACGATTCTGGACCCCGGCGGGGAGCAGCACTACGGGCGCGGAGAAGACTCGTGGCTCTACATCATCTCCACCATGGGGAAATTCCGGATTGAGGGGCATTACGACATCGCAGGAGACCCGTCGGCCACCAGCATCGGATCTACAGCCGATATCGGGGACTACCTCGCCATCTACTACGACGCCACAAATACCTCATACAAGACCCTCTACACAGGAAACGGCTTTGCAAGCAAACGGCTGACGCGCACGCTGCTGCATTTCCATTCCGACCCCAGTACCGGCACGCCTGACGACACGACGGGCTGGGGGCTGGAACTGCATATCACGTATGAAGGATATGTGGGGGATATCGACCCGTTTGTGCTGAACGACTCCGCCTATCGCATCACCTGGCGCAATCCCTGCCGCGGAACCCGGTGGAGGCTGGGCTACGGTCTGGAAGGATCTGATGACACTATAAAGACGCTCAACACGGCCGACACCTGTGTGATACTGACCGGACTCGAATATCCCGCCACCTACTGGGGATTCATCACCTGCAGTTCCATCCCCTGCTCGGATACCACACGGTTCAGATTCTGCACAGGCGGTACGGGCTGCATCGACTTCACGGACCTGTACAACTGCCATACGCGGTGCTTCTACGGCACATTCAGAAACCCGGAAGAGACCGAGGGGGTCTATACCCAACAGACGCCCGACAGGTGGCGCCACTCGGTATATACGGAGGGAGCATTAGCCGACACGGCGGGACACGGCTGGGACCCGCGTACGATGTATCAGTTGAGAATGTTTCCGGAGGGGCACACGCAATCGGTACGGTTAGGCAACTGGAACGGAGGAAGCCAGGCGGAACGCATACGGTATGACTATGTGGCAGATACGCTCCAGTCCAAGATCATACTCCTGCGCTATGCGGCAGTACTGCAGAACCCGGGGCACGATCCCGACAAGCAGCCGAGACTGAAGATGGCATTTCTGAACGACCGCTATCAGGAACTGAGCGAGACGTGCTACACGGCCGACTTCGTGGCAAACGATACGCTGGAATGGGGCTTCGGATATGATTCTACCGTGAGATGGAAAGACTGGACCCCTATAGCGGTGGATGTAAGCGACCTGCACGGACAGAGAATATATATCGAGCTGACGACCTACGACTGTTCGGAAGGAGGGCACTTCGGCTACGCGTGGTTCACCTTAGAATGCGCAAACAGTGCCATAGAGACGGAGTTCTGCGGGAACACGGACGAGTACCACTTCACCGCCCCGGAGGGTTTCCGGTATGAATGGTACTCAGAAGAGCGTCCCTCAAACATTCTGTGTACAGAACGGGAGTTCCGCCCCACGCGATCAGGCGTATATAAATGCCGGTGCTATTTCGACGGAAGGCAGACCGGCGCTGAATGCTACATGGAAAAGACCGCCGTAGCGGACCACCTGTACCCCTACGCGAAATTCGACTACGAATACCTCGACACCTCAGAATGCAGTATCATGGTACAGTTCTACAACCGCACCACCGTAACCCGAGACACGGCCCACACTTCGCCCACGGGAATGGAATGCACGCAATTCCGCTGGATTATCGACAGCGCGGACACGCTATACACCCCGAACCCGCTCTACCGCCTCGGAGAAGGTTCCCATGAGATCAGACTGACCGCCTCTATAGCCGACGGAAGCTGCACGGACGACACCGTCATAAGGATAGATGTGCCGCTGCTCTGCACCTACTACGACACGATGAACGCGGAGATATGCGCCGGAGAGACCTACACGCTGCGCGACTCGACATTCTCGGCACCGGGGACCTACACCGTTGTAACACAGACCTCCTACGATACGATACTGGAAACACAGCTGAACCTTGTGGTGCATACGCTGTCCGACACCTCCCTGACGGGCGCGATATGCAACGGGATGCCCTACACATATTTCGGATTTAACCTTGACACGCCGGGAGACTACGTGAACACCTATACCGACATCTACGGATGCGACAGCATCTACCGGCTACACCTCATCGCGTCAGATATTGTAACCGACACCACACTATATCCGGAAGTATGCGACAATACAGGCTTCCGTATCGGCGACAGCATGGCCCATATCTCAGGCCTCTATACAGACACGCTGAAAAACAGCATCATGTGCGACAGCATACGGACCATACATCTTACCGTAAATCCCACCTACAGCAACATACACGACCACACTATATGCACAGGAGATTCGATACTGTTCAACGGGCTGTACTACAAGGATTCCGGAATGTATGTATTGCGGGACACCTCCCAATACGGATGCGACAGCCTGGAGACGCTCAGGCTAAGCCAGAACCCCACCTACGGGATATACGACACAAACCACCTGTGCCAGCATGGAGTATTTGTATTTGACGGGTGGGAATACACGTCTCCCGGATCATGGGAAATTCCCTATACGACCACCGAAGGATGCGACAGCATCCATCATCTCACCCTATACTACTACGACAGCCTATATCACGCAGATATGCTGTTGAGCCTCGACAGCAGCTACTGGTTCCAACCCGACACGATGATAGAAGCGTGCGCCCCTTTGAGACTGCACCTGCGGAACAGCTCGGCAGGCGACAGCTGCCTGTTCTGGGACTATGGAGACGGGGCCACAGCGACACAGGAAAGCCCTACCCACATCTATGCGGCAGGAACCTATATCCTGAAATTAATCACAACAAGTCCAGAGGGCTGTAGGGACACCATGCTGACGGACAGCATAAAGGTCTTCGCCCCACCTCAGGCGGGCTACATTTGGGAGCCATACATACTACAGATACCCGACCCGAAGCTCACGCTGACCAATACAAGCCAGCCCGACGACAGTATGTCCTATTACCTGTGGAACATCCAGCTGCTTCCCGAAGGAAGCTATGACACCACCTCGGAGAAAAATCCGGAATGGCAGTTCTCGGGGAACACCGAACTGGAAGGAATGCACGAGATATGGATGGTAGCCTATCAGGATTACCCTATAGCGAACGGCGAAATCCTTACCTGTACAGACACCATAAGCGACAGTATCAGCATCACCAATACATTCCTGCAGTTCCCCAATCTCGTAACGCCCAACGGGGACGGACATAACGACACCTACGCCATTGTAAATCTGGTAGAAAAAGGAAATTATCCCCTCAACCGGCTCACCATCTATGACCGATGGGGAAACATAGTATATGACAAAGAAAATATCGCAGATACGGCAGATTTCTGGGACCCCGAAAAACGAGGAAATCCAGACGGAACCTACTACTACAGATTCCATGGTCAGGGACGTTTCGGACATATCGACAGAAAGGGAACCATTGAGGTTCTGAGGAGCGAAAAATAATTTTTTCTTGCAGAAATAAAAATATTCAGTATCTTTGCAGGTGAAATACTACGCATGTATTTGCGCGCGTATGCGCGCAAATTATTGTGTATGTGTTACATCATTCATAAAAATAGATTCCGCATGAGAACTCATAAAAGCGAAACAGGCACATCTGAAAACAAAATATACAGACTTTTCAACAATCTCTGTAAATCCGGAACATACTATGGAATATCGAGAAATCTGATATTCCTTTTGATGATATGGGGGGCCGTGGGAATCCCGACCGGCAGCACTCTGGCGCAAGAAATCGTGATGCCGCATAACGGTACAGACACGGTATATGTGAACCGGAACAGCTGCGTATCCATTCTCGATCCAGGCGGAACAAGCAAATATTTTCATGATGAGAATTCTTGGCTGTATGTGATTTCTACGGACGGGTGGTTCGAGATTGAAGGCAATTATGAAGTCGGGCCCTACGATGACGGAAACGATTATATTGAGATCTATCCCGATACAAATACGAACTATAATCCTTTACGCTACGGAGGAATAGGTAATCTGAGTAACGGTATGGAGCGCGCCTTGATTCATTTCCACACCAACCACTACGGAGCATACGACGGCTACAGACTGAACATCCGAT
Source organism: Bacteroidales bacterium (assembly GCA_045640985.1). Lineage (GTDB taxonomy): Bacteria > Bacteroidota > Bacteroidia > Bacteroidales > P3 > Colimorpha. The sequence continues at coordinate 35,102 of JAZUFZ010000001.1, read as the reverse complement.
TCAATGGTACGACATATAATCCGAGACGTACGATTCTGGACGAAACGTCGGTCAGACTGACCTGGGAAGACTCCGACCCGCTGGCAACCCAATGGAAAGTGGTCTATTTCAACGATGACCGCTACCCCGACTCTATAACGGTAAACACGAAAAACGCTACCCTTACCGGTCTGGACAAGAACTGCAGATACCGCTATTATATCACAAACGACCAAATGCCCTGCGCAAAACTGACTTTATACGGGTTCACGACTACTTGCGATGCGGGGGTAAGACTTTCGGTTCTCGACGGAGCAGCGACAGACACCTTGGAAACAGGGACCTGCTACAGAATTCTGCCCTCAACAGGCGAGACAGGACATGTGTTCGGGTCGAAATACGGCCATTATTCCGAGCAGCGATACATCAGTCGCAACGGAGAGGGTTTCTACGTTCGAGGCACATATAACCGTCCCGAAAATCACAATATGTGGTTTATTTATCCTAATGGAAAAGAAGACCGGTGGCTTGGGCTGGGAACCCGGGGAGATGTAGATATGTACTGTCCCTACGGAGTCGCTATACGGGAAGATAACCTGACTTCTTTTTATGACCTTCAAATCGTACAGGAAGACCGAAACCTGCTGACCCCGACCGTGGGAACAATTACAGGGACTTCCGCCACTATAAGCTGGACACACAACTACGGAAGCGGTATTACCGGATGGAAAATCAAGTATTCTAACAACGATATTGACTGGGACAGCATTACCACAACAACCACCACGACAACCCTTACAGGACTGGTCCCCGGAAACCAGTATATCTATACCATCGAGCCTCTGAATGGCGGGAAACCCTGCACCATAGCATACCGACACAGTTTTATAACGCCAGGCACGACAGATCAAATCATTATGCCTTATAGAGGTTGCGACACCATGACTATCAACACCTCGAACTGCCTGACCATTCTGGACCCAGGCGGAGAATATGGGTATTTCAAATACGATAACAGTTTCCTGAGACTGGAAAGTTCCGATGGAGAAGGGTTCAAGCTCAGCGGTTGGACAAATATCAACAACAATAGTGGCAGTACAATCGACGGAGAATCCATACTGCTCATTTATACCCGAAATGGCCGGACCGAATATTCCGGAAACTCATCAGGAATCGAAATCAACTGTCCCGATGGTTGGGTTGAACTGCATTTCACATCCAAAGGAACCCGAAGGGCCGAAGGATTTGAATTTCATATAAGCCGGAGAATTGAAGATATTACAAACCTCCGTTCCAGCAACATCACAAGCAACAGCGCCACATTAAGCTGGGAAGACAACAGTTCCGCCACCCAATGGAGCGTTCATTACGGACCCGACGAAAGTCAGATAGCCGTGCAGACAGTAACCACAAAACAAGTCAATATTACAGGATTGAGTGAGGGAACCCAATATATCTGGTGGGTGGACAACAACATTACGAGGGCTGACAGCTGCCACTATAATGACCGGAAAGGGTTTATCACAGACGGATTGGATGAAGGTGTGTATCTGATGCCTTTCAGAGGTATTGATACTGTTTTTGTTGATAACAGCTGCATCACCATCTGGGGAGGAGGCGGAGAAGACCACCATTACTTCAACAACGACACGAGTATTCTGATACTGATGAGTCAGGACGGAACTGATTTTTATATAACCGGAGAATTCATTTTTGATGACGAAACAGACCTGCGGAACAACGGATATGACGGAAACGACAGGCTCTATGGATGCACCGCCCCGGGGAATATATCAGACTATTATTGGGAATATGATGCATACAACAACAGTTTTTATCACAACAGGATAGAATTCAGAAGTGAGAACGGATACCTGCGGATTATGTTTAGAAGTAACAGTACTGTAAATAGCAGCACTTACAGGATAACCGTTCACAAAGAAACCAGCATCGATAACGAAAGATACACTCAACTCCATAGTAACGATGCTGTAATTGAATGGAACGACAACAGTGGGGCAAATTCGTGGACAGTGTGGTATGCGCCTGAAAACAGCAATACCTGGCAACACCTCAATACTACCACCAAAAGAGCAACACTGAATGGGCTTACCCCCAACACACTCTACAAATATGCCATTGCTTCCGGAACCGGAACTTCCGTTCCCTGCCTTCTGAGACAATTAAGCTTCAAGACACTGGATCAGTATTCGATCGTAATGCCTTATCGTGGCAATGATACCGTTTATATTACTCCATATCATTGCTATACTATTTATGATGCTGGCGGAGCGGGCGACTATCGTCCCAACGACACGGCAACCCTCACCATCATCAGCACAAACGGACAGGGATTCCATGTAAAAGGGTACAGTGACATTGGTTGTGGGGACTATGCCGATCTGCTGAGTATCCCGGAAATGAGCATTGACGGCTGGCATTGCTGGGACATGGAGGGGTATCTCTCCGAAGGGCACCTCACCATAAGTACGCTTACCAATGAGGCCATCCAGGGCATGGGACTTGAATTGAAACTGAATTTCTACCCATCCATATACAATGCCGACCTGGAAAATCTGACAGACAACAGTGCCACTATCGTATGGGAAGACAGCAGTTCGGCTACCCAATGGTATTTTACATACGGTCCGGATATGGATTCACTGCAAACCATTACAGTAAACGATAAAAGAGCAAACCTTACCGGGCTGAGACGCAATCAGCAATATTATTATACCATCGAGAATAACACTTCGTACCAGAACTGTGTGCTACCTACAGCATTTGCATTTATTACGCCCTGCGATAATGATATTATCATTCTTCCGTACCACAACAGGCACATGCGAAACATCGGGAACAATCCATTATACTCCACATTCGACGTAACCGTAGATCCAGCCCTGTGCGTTCATCTCCTGAGTAATGGCGTAAATAATTCACCTTTCCCGAACTGGTATGATGATAGAATCAACATCTATAGCCTCAATGGGGAGCATCTGTTTCTTGATGGTTCTTACGATTGGGGAAACAACAGTTTTCTATTGGAGGGTGACGGGGTAGATTCCTGGTATTCTGGACATGGTAACACTATTCTCCGCACAATAAACAACAACACGCCCGCAATTTATTTTCAGGTATCTGATATAACGGACTACCAGAAATGCGGAGGATTCGACTTTAAGGTATATTCCAATTATCCGATATACGACATTCACCATACCACGACCGGTACATCGGCAACATTGGGATGGAGCGATACCAGCAGCGCCACAAACTGGACAATTGTATATGGACCTTCAGAACGGGCAGATGAGAAAGATTCTATAACCGTTACTGCTAAACAAGCCACTCTTACCAGCCTGGAACCCGACCAGCAGTATATATGCTACATCCGAAATAATCAAAGCAGTTCCAGTTGTATGGAACCCGTAAGATATACTTTCTGCACAACAGCAGATACCACCATTATCATAATGCCATTTCTGAAAGACAGCACCAGAATACTCAATATCAACGAATGCTACACGCTCAAGGACCCCGGAGCCGACCATGACTATTTCTACAACAACCTTACGAGGATGACTTTGAAGTCAGATAACGGAGACCCCATTACCATCCGAGGATGGGCCATTCTGGGGGATAACGATTATCTGCGTATCATCGATCCCGTGACCTGGACTTGGTTTTGGGATGACCGGGCCTCAACTGACATTCATATCACTTCTAATTCCGGAGAGCTGTATCTGGAACACATATCGGCTGGAGATACCAACATCGAAAACGGATTTGAGTTTCATATCAGTTTCAATACCATCACCAATCTGAAGACCTCTTTGATGACGGATACCTCATGCAGAGTTACATGGGATGACCACAGCAGCGGAACAGCATGGCATTTCCGGTATGGCGATGAGAAAGATCCAGCCACTATGACTGATATTCCGACAACAGAAAAATCCGTACACCTCAGCGGGCTTATCGATGGCAAAAAATACTATGTATTTGTCACGAACAATGCCGTAGAATGTATTGATACCACCTGGTTTGAATTCTGCGCAGGAGGAGACGACTGCATTGATTATGCCGACCTGTACAACTGTCATACCAAATGCCGGTATGGCCGTTTTTCCAATCCTGATGAACAGATTGGTGCGATCGACTATGGTGCTGGCGATATGAGTTCCCGTCACACTGTGATGACCGACCCGCTCGAAACCGACCCTCGAACCGGGGGCGGATTGAGGTGCGTTCCTGAAGGTGCGATGGAATCGGTCCGTCTCGGCAACTGGGATTACGGCGGACAGGCCGAAAGTATCACTTACGAATATATCGTGGATACGCTCAAGACTGAAGCCCTGCTGATGAAATATGCTGCCGTGCTTGAAAATCCCGACCATACCCTCAACGACCAGCCCCGCTTCAGGCTTTCTATTGTAGATGAAAACGACAACGAACTCAATCCAGACTGCTATACGGCCTACTTTGTGTCGAGTGATGCGCTGGGATGGAATACATACGTCTATGATACCACAACGGTGTTGTGGAAAGACTGGACCTCGGTGGGCGTGGATTTAGCGCCATTCCATGGCCAGCGGATTTTCATCAAACTCACGACCTACGATTGCAACCAGATGGGGCATTTCGGATATGCCTATTTCACACTTGAATGTATGGACAAGGAGATCCATAGCCACGACTGTGGCATCACTAACGAAAACACATTCACTGCCCCTGAAGGATTCAACTATGAATGGTTCAATGTGGAAGATCCCACCCACATTCTTTCTACTGAAAGAGTCTTCTCTACCGATATCCGAGGCACATATAAATGCCGCGTTTCTTTCCTGGGAACAAGCGGCAACTGTTCCTTTGAGAAAACCGCTATAGTCGGCGATATCTTCCCTTACGCCCAATTTGATTATGATATACTTGACACCATTGGATGCGAGGTTATGGTTCAGTTCATCAACCGGAGCATTGTGACGGAGGACAGCCTTCACACTATCGGGACTCAACAGGAATGCGAACAGTTTGTATGGGATTTCGGGGATGGTGATACCAGCTATGAGAAGAATCCCCGGCATATTTTCCCCGCCGAGCAGTTCAATGTTACCCTCACTGCCATGCTTTCCAACGGTTCCTGCAACGACGATACCACGATGACACTGCTTATACCTTCCCCCTGCATTACCTACGACACTATCGATACGGACATCTGCGATCTGGATACGCTCTGGGTTCGCGGTACTCCATATACCACCTCCGGAGAATACCTCCTTCGGACAGAGTTCCGTGCAGACAGTATTCAGGAGACATTCATCAACCTGAGAGTTCATCCGGTTTATGACACTTCCATGAACGGGGGCATCTGCAATGGCGAGGCCTATACCTACTTCGGATTCAACGAAAACACAGAAGGTGATTACATCAACCACCAATACACGAATATTTACCATTGCGACAGCATCTACCGGCTGCATCTTGTTGTAGCACCGGTTTACGACACTGTTACCTACCCGGAAATCTGTGATAATGCCAGTTACCAGCTGCGAGACTCCCTCACAACAATACCGGGCATATATATCGACAGTTTACACTCCATATATATGTGCGACAGCGTAGTAACCGTAAACCTTACCGTACATCCAACCTACTACAATACCCATCCGGAATTCATTTGTGATAATGACTCCATCCTTTTCATTGGAAACTACTACAAGGATTCCGGAACATACGAGATTCCTGACACTACGATATACGGATGCGACAGCACCGAAGTTCTGCAACTGACGCTGAACAGCACATACGAATTCTTCGACACCAACTATTTCTGCCAGCATACGGCCTTTACTTTTGACGGATGGGACTATACCGCTCCCGATGAATGGGATATTCCTTATCTTACAGGGGCCGGATGCGACAGTATCTACCACATGGTTTTGAACTATTATGACAGCAACTATCATGCCGGAATACTGTTAAGCATAGACAGTTCGTACTGGTTTGGACCGGACACTTTGGTTGGCGGGTGTGCTCCGTTCACGCTCTACCTGAAGAACGACTCTCAGGGAGACAGTATCTTAACGTGGTATTTCGGAGATGGCGACAGTTCTTCTATTGCCAACACTTCTCATGTATATGACACCGGAACTTACACTTTAACTCTGGTAACACTCAGCCCTGATGGCTGTCTCGACACGCTGAAAATCATTGATTCCATCAGAGTTTATAGCCGACCTGTAGCTGGTTTCACCTGGGATCCTCCTGTCCTGAAGATTCCAGATCCCGAGATAACACTCATCAACACCAGCAGACCTGACGACAGCCTCTCCTACTATTTATGGAACATCCAGTTACTGCCCAACGGCGACTATGATACTTCCACAGCTATCAATCCTCATTACACCTTCTCCGGCAGCACGGAATTATTGGGAATGCACGAAATAATGTTGGTTGCCTACCAGGATTACCTTATGAAAAACGGCAAAACCCATACTTGTACAGACACCATAAGCGACAGCATCAAAATCACCAACACGCTCCTTCAGTTCCCCAATCTCGTTACCCCTAATGGGGACGGGCACAACGATACCTACGTTGTGATTAACCTTGTGGAAGAAGAAAATTATCCTATTAACAGACTGACCATCTACGACAGATGGGGCAACATAGTATATGACAAAAAGAATATTTCTGACCTCTCAGACTTCTGGGATCCTAACCTCCACAACAATCCTGACGGAACCTATTACTACCGGTTCCACGGACAGGGCCGTTTCGGTCATGTGGACAGAAAAGGGGCTATTGAAGTTATCCGAGGAGAAGAATAATCACAATAATTATTACCTATTATGGAAATTATGAGAACTTTTGACCTGCTGGATCATGTAGTGGAAAACTACCCAAAAGACGACCTTCTGGCAGGAAAATCAAATGGAGAATGGGTAAAATACAGTTCCCATGACTATTATAAGTATTCCCACTATCTGGCCTACGGACTTCTGGACATCGGTCTGCAGAAGGGCGACCGGGTAGTTACAATATCCAACAACTGTCCTGAATGGAACTTCATTGATATGGCATTAGCCTTGAGTGGTATGATCCACGTTCCCGTCTATCCTACCCTTTCTGTCGAGAACTTCCTGCACATCTTCAGGCATTCGGAAGCCAAAGCCATCTTTGTCAGCAGCAACCTGCTTCTCAAACGAATCCGACCTGCCCTGGAAAAGATGGAACAGCCTCCCGTTATATATACCCTCGCCAACATCGAAGGGGAACACCGGATGATGGAAATTCTCAAACAGGGTATCGCCAACCGAGACACCTACATGCCTGTCATTGAAGAAAACAAGCGCACCATCCAACCGGAAGACTGGGCCACGCTGATTTATACTTCCGGCACAACAGGCGACCCCAAAGGCGTCATGCTCAGCCACCGGAATCTGTGCAGCAATTTCGTTGCCCATGCCGACGTAGATCCGATGGACTCCAACTGCAGAGTACTGAGTTTTCTGCCTCTGAACCATGCCTACGAGCGTTCCATGAATTACCATTTTCAGTATAAAGGTATCTCCATATACTATGCCGAAAGTATGGGTACCATCGTCCAGAACCTTGCTGAAATCAAAGGGCACGGCTTCAGTGCCGTTCCTCGCGTTCTCGAACAGATATACGACAAACTCTACGCTGCCGGAAAAGACCTTACCGGTATAGAAAAGAAGATTTACGATGCCGCCTTCCGTCATGGCGCCAGATATGATATCACGCCTCTGAAGAAACTCTCTCCCTGGTTCCAGATCAAACAGCGTTTCTTCGACAAGATGGTTTACCAGAAATGGAGAAACCGGCTCGGTGGTAACCGGCTCACCATCATCACAGGTTCATCCGCCATCCAGCCCAGAATGATACGGCTTTTCACTGCCGCCGGAATGAATATTTATGAAGGTTACGGGCTCTCTGAGACATCACCAGTCATAGCCGTGAACGACCCGAAACACGGATATGTCAGACTGGGTACGGTCGGACCGATCCTCAAAGGCGTTGAAGTAAGTTTCGCCGATGATGGGGAAATCCTCGCCCGCGGTTCCGGCATCATGATGGGCTACTACAAAGACCCGGAATACACTGCCCAGGTAATAGACCCCGACGGCTGGTTCCATACCGGCGATGTGGGCGTACTCGTCCAGGACCGCTATCTCAAGATTACCGACCGCAAAAAGGACATCTTCAAACTCTCCGGAGGCAAATATATCGCCCCGCAGATTCTCGAAAACAAATTCCGGGAGTCGGAATACATTGAGCAGATTATGGTAGTCGGCGAAAACGAAAAGTCCCCATCCGCCCTCATATCTCCCAATTTCAACACGCTTCACTACTGGGCACTGAAATACAAACTGCACTACCGCGACAACTCTCAGTTGCTCCAGATGCCAGAAGTCCAGAAGAAATACAAGGAAATCATCGACCTCTACAACAAGGATTTCGCCCCCCACGAGCAGATCAAGGCCTTCCGCCTCATTGCCGAAGAATGGACCATGAACAACGGATTGCTGAGCCCGACCTTGAAACTGAAACGGAACGTACTCCTCGCAAAATACAAGCCGCTGATTGACGAAATCTACAATCATGAAGAGACCGGACACTCCGGATTCTTCAGCGCCTTCCGTCAGATAGAACTGCCAAACCTGAGAATCAAGAACCAGTGACCCTCCTCCGGCGCATCATAACCTATCTGCTCTTTCCACTTACCGTATGGTATGCTATAGGCATAGCCCTGCGCAACCTGATCTATGCCTCCCGCCCGGAAAGAAGCCGCCCCACCGCAATTTTCTCTGTCGGTATCGGCAATCTTTGTATGGGCGGAGCCGGCAAAACCCCCATGGCATCCCTTCTGATTGACCTGTTCTCTTCCCGCCACGTCGCCCTGCTCAGCCGGGGCTACGGCCGCAGCACCACTGGCTTCCACCAGGCAGAACCCGACTCCACGACTGAAACCATCGGGGACGAACCCCTTATGATCTACCGCCGGCACCATATCCCCACATTCGTATGTGAAGACCGCAACACCGGAATTTCACTCATAAGAAAACACCACCCCGATATAGACCTGCTCCTGCTCGATGACGTGTTTCAGCACAGAAAGACCCGCCCCGACCTGCTGCTCCTGCTCACCACCTGCTCCCAGCCGTTCTACGACGACCGCATACTCCCCTTTGGCAATCTCCGCGAATACCGCTCCGGCGCACGGCGGGCCGATGCAATCATCGTCACGAAATGCCCACGCAATTTCTCCCCCGAACAGCAGAGCGACATCCGCTCCCGCCTCCGCGGCATGGGATACAGCCAGCCCCTGTTCTTCTCCACGGTCGAATACGGATCCCCCATACCCCTCAACGCAGACACAGCACCCCTGCCCCCGCATACAGGAAATGTACTTCTCTTTACCGGTATCGCCCATCCCGAGCCGCTCTACAGCCATCTGAGCCAGACCTCGGCCGTAACACACCTCACCTTCCCCGACCACCATGCCTATAGTCCTCATGACCTTGCCAGAATCAGGAAACAATGGCAGGAAATGGGACCCGACACCCCGATATTTACCACCGAAAAAGACGCCGCCCGCCTCAATACCGCACAGGTAACCGGACTCCCGATTTATTTTATTCCCATCCACACCCGCATGATACCCGGCCAGGAACTGGATTTCAACCGCTGGATACAGGAAAAACTCCGCAACACAATTTCTGATACCGGAAATATACCCGTTATATAAAAATCCTCGACACTAATTTATTTGCTTCCATTACGCATTTTTGAGAAGCACCCCTTTCTTTTTGCATAAATCATTGACGTTTTTTTTAATTAAATAATGATAAATGCTGTCTAAAGTTTCAAGTTTTCTACTTATCTCTCGACGAGAATTTCCTTGAATCCTTGAAAATCGGGATGACCTCGGTATTTCTTCTCCGTGCCAGTTGGAACATAGAGAACGACTTGCGATTTGTCGATCCCATCAAAGAGATCATGACTAACTCCAACCTCGCAGATGTTCTCCATTCTGCAATGAATTTCTCGAAGGCCCGTACAGCCAGAGAAAGCTGACCACACTATCCAGGCCACACTATCAGGAATTTCCACCTCGCCAGTCTTGCAAGGAAGGCAGACGAGCAACATTGTCTTATCTTTGGAATAAAATGTGAATAAAGGTATGCTCAATATCAACCCCTCCAATAGTTGATATGTCCTACCCCTATCTGTTTAACCACTCAGATATTTTCTGCCATTCGCCTGGTTTATATAGCCATTTATCTTTATCTTCCTTTCTTCTGTATTCCATTACATATTCCATTATATAGGTAAGATTGGTCTGTTTAATCTTATCAGAATTAATTCTTTTGGGAGAGTCTGTCAAGCCCAATATCTTGTAAAGAGGAAATCTAACCAGCTTCTCGTCTGTCATACATTGAGGAAGGTCTGGAGTATTCTGCCTTGTAAGCCTTTCAACCGTATAACCCATCCACGGATTCTCTGCGTCATTTCCACCACCATATTTCTTTATTCCCCAATAATACATAGAATCTCTATTAGCATGTATGATCATTTTAGGAGACATATCTTCAATAGCCATCTGAGTAATCTCAAGAAATTCGGCTTTGATATCATTTGCTTCTCTAAATACTTTTTCAAATCCACCTTGTTGATGTCTTTCTCGGATAGGGAACAAATCCATATATGCCATAGAGCCTTTCAAATCTCCAAATTGCTGCTGTTTCTTACTCCAATAGCGGCCCTTGGCTTCTGCAAATGTATATTCTCTTGCAGGTTCAGGTTCTTTTTCTGAAAATGATGGATTAATACCAGTGAGCAAAAAAATAGGAGAATTACATACATTGTCATTGTTACAACAAACATACCCTCTGTCAAGAATGTTTGATATCTTATTGAGTAATTCTTTGCGATACTTGATTTTTTTGTCTAATGTGTGGTAATTTTCAATGATTTCTTCGTATTTCATTATCTGACTTTTTTGTATCAATCCTCTAAAACTTAACATTTTTTTGTTCGTAGATGTTCGACGGAGAGGACAGTTGGACGCTTCCCACCTACACCTGAATGCAAAGATACATATTTTTTTTGATCATGACATTTTTTTAACATTTTTTATCATGACTTTGCGTAGGTTGCCTTCCTCTTTCCCAATAAAGATCCGGTAGTCATAGTATGTCAAGATACCGTCAATATGCAGTTCAATGGTGTCAGCCGCTCTTTGTTGATCACCTTCACAGTATTCCAGTTGGCCTGCCACGGCCTTTATGAACGTATCTTCCCAGCCGCTTGATGTACTGACACAGCTCCTCCGCGACTGCGAAGCGCATTCCACCGCTCGCCCCTCCAAGGGCAAACACACTCTCCAGATATTCAACAGCCGATACCTCACCGTTTACCTGTAGCGAAGAGGGCAGGCTCCGTCTCAACCTCAAGGCTACCTATCTCACCGGGGACTTCCCGGTAAAGGATTTTACAAAAGAACCGCCAAGGAGAAGTCATGAGACGGTAGTCGAATAACTCAGCCAGGCACTCAACTGCCTCTTAGACAAAGAGTAACCGGATAAACAACTGTCTTCAGTCTTCAGTCTTCAATCCAAAAAATGGATATACAAATCTTCTTTATATACTACTTAACTAACTAATATATAGATAGTTATAGGGTGTTTGAAGAAATAGTGATACCCTCAAAAATGGGATTGAAGACTGAAGACTGAAGACACTTTACAACTCAGATTTTCTCTAAAAAGCACAACTACAATGAAATACGACATTACAAAACCCACTTCCCACAAGATGCCGGAGCTCGGCAAGGGGTCAGAATGCCTCAAATCGGGGTATGAAAAGGGCACATAAGTGGGGAAAATGCTCCAGTTACAGGTTCGGCTTCCCATTTTTGCGAAAAAACAGGCGTTGAAAAATTTTCAACAATTGAGGGCAAACGGCTAATCTGCGGAGGATAGTGGCGGGAAGTGGAGTAAACTGTCCTATCCGGCCGCGGAAATCCGCAGGGATCTTTCGCGACTTGACACAGCCTCTGTTTGGCCCGCCTTCGCGCGGTCGCTCCGCTCCGCTTGGCGCGAAGCCTCTGTGAGGTTCCGCCCGGGTATCTCCCGGGTATCACCCTGATAACTCCCTCTGGAACCCGAAAGATATACGGCGTTGCCCCGACGTTACTCCGACGGAAAAACGGAGTTACCCGCCTCTGTATCATCAAAGGGTCAGCCCCCTTGATGATACAATTAGCACCAGTTCAGCACCGAATCAGCACCAGTTCGGCACCGGTTTGACACCAAATCGGCACCTGATGTCGGAAAGAGTTCGTAACTTTGCATCCGAAATCAAGACGGGAAAGCCGGCCCCCCCGCACGATTTCGAGCGTTCATCGACATACTGCGTAAAGATTCAAATAAGGGACACGTTTCAAGTTCCAAGTTCCAAGTTCCAAGGTTCCAAGGTTCAAGGTTCAAGTTCCAGGTTCCAAGGTTCAAGGTTCAAACCTCAAACCTCAAACCTCAAACCTCTTAAACTCCTCCAATCTCTCAAACTCCTTAAACCTTTCAAACCTCTCTAACCCCTCATTATGTCAAAAAAGAAACTTAGCCGGCGCTTACTTTTTGATATAGGAGAGGAAATCCAGGTCAATATTGAAGGCGATAAATGGTTTCACTTTCCAGGCCTTGGCGGTGATGTTGTCAAGCGTAAGTCCAGAATCAATCTGCTGTCCTTGGGAATACCGCTCATCGAGCAGTTCATATTCGCAAAGATTGACCCCAAGCGTGAGATAGAAGAAATCCATAAAACGGAAACTGGGGCCCACGTAGAAGTTCTTGAAAAGATTGGTACCTCCGAAACCGACATAAAACCCTATGTCGTAAGCAAACGTCTGGTCGAAACGCGGTGCTGCGGCGAGGATTGTGCGTGAGGTATCACGTGCCGACCCATCGAAATACCGGGTGAGGTCCCACAGCATGACGGAGGCTCCGGTGACGAAATCAAACTCCACATTGCCCGCATTGCGGTTGCGGGCAGTCTTCACGTAGGTGGTAGCACCATCGATGACTTCGGGGGTAAGTATGATTTCCCAGTCGGGCGTACGGAACATTCGCATGGCTATGCCCTGAATGGGGCGGACCTTCTTCTTCTTGCTGGTGAGTATCTGCTGTTTTTCTTCGGCTTCCTTGGCTTTCTGCTGGAGATATTTGTTGGCTTCCTCCTTGCGGACGTTCTCCAGTTCGGCACTGCGGACCTGAGCCCGGAGCGAATCCACGAGCTGACGGTAACGGTCCCGCTCACGGGTAAGGCGGTCATAATCCTCTTTCTGGGCTGTGAGGGTCTGGGTTTTGGCATCTATGTCCCGCTGGAGATACGATATCTCGCGTGCCTTGGCTTCGATGCTGATATTCTTGTTCTGGACTTCCCATTCCAGCTGTGCCTTGTCGGTATTGGAATTAGCCACAGCCGCCTTATAGAGTTCCTCCTTCTCGGAAAAGAGCTGTTCTTTCTCCTGCATGGCACGGACCTGCTGCTCCAGCAAGTCGTTCTTCTGCTGGAGTTCCTTCTGGAACCGCTCGTTGGTTATCAGGAGGGAGTCGCGATGATGGGAGGTACGGTCAAGACGACGCTCAAGCCACTGCTGACGCTGCTGGAGCGAATCTATCTGGAAAAGGCACTGCTGTATCATCGCCTGAACACTGTCGGGAAGATAGCCCGAAGTGCTGTCGGGTGCCGCATAATCATGATAAAATACCGTATTGAGGGCAACGGTATCCTGTGCCTGAACGCGGCCGAAAGGAAACATCAGGCACAGCAGAAGCAGGGATATCAGGTGAACGCTACGCATTCTTGATCAGTTCTATGGTCTGTTCAATGGAGAGTTTCAGCTGTTCTCCGGTAAGCATATTCTTGACAGTAAGTGTTTCGCTGCTGATTTCTTCCTCACCGAGAAGCACAACAAACGGAATATTCTTTTTATTGGCAAACTCCATCTGTTTCTTCATCTTGGCTGGTTCAGGATAAACCAGGGTAGCGACACCTTCGCTGCGCAGCCGTGAGGCATACCGGATGCAATGGGTCTGCTCCTGAGGGCCGAAATTGATAAACAGGACCTGGGCGGACTGTTCGAGATGCTCGGGGAACTTGTCGAGTTCGGTAAGGACATCATAAATCCGGTCTGCGCCGAAACTGATGCCGACACCGCTGACATCGGGCATACCGAAAATGCCGGTAAGGTTATCGTAACGGCCGCCGCCGCTGATAGACCCCATAGCCACATCGTTGGCCTTAACCTCAAAGATAGCACCGGTATAGTAGTTCAATCCGCGAGCCAGCGTCAGGTCCAGATCGACCTTGCACCGGATGCTGGCATCGCGTATAAGTGCGAATAAAGTGTCCAGTTCTTCTACACCTTTAAGGCCGATTTCGACGTTCTGGAACAATGTTCTCAAGCGGGAGATCTGCTGTTCTGGCGTTCCCTGAAGTTCAAATACAGGATTCAGGGCAAGAATCTGCTCCGGAGAGAGTCCTCGTTCGGAGAGTTCCGACTGGACGTTCTCAAGACCAATCTTGTCAAGCTTATCGATAGCGACCGTAATATCGACCAATTTGTCCGGGGCTCCGATAAGTTCAGCGATACCGGCAAGAATCTTGCGGTTGTTGATTTTGAGCGTCACGGAGATTCCCAGACGATGGAAGACTTCATCGACCATCTGAACCAGTTCCAGTTCATTGAGCAGGGATTCCGAACCGATCATATCGGCATCGCACTGATAAAACTCGCGATAACGCCCTTTCTGGGGACGGTCGGCGCGCCATACGGGCTGGAGCTGATAGCGGCGGAAGGGGAACGTTATCTGGTCGCGGTGCTGCACGACAAACCTTGCAAACGGGACAGTCAGGTCATAGCGCAGGCCACGTTCGCAGATCTGCGGGGCGACCTTGTGATAATCCTGGTTAAAGTCCACATCTTTCATAAAGTCCCCCGAGTTGAGGACCTTGAAGAGAAGTTTATCCCCCTCCTCTCCATACTTACCCATAAGCGTGGAGAGGTTTTCGATAGAGGGTGTTTCGATGGGTTCAAACCCATAGAGTTTGAATACCTCGCGTATTGTGTCAAAGATATAGTTGCGACGCGCCATCTCAAGGGGCGAAAAGTCGCGGGTTCCTTTTGGAATACTGCACTTCATTGTATGATAGTCATATTAGTAAATAACGAGTTTACGGATAGCATTGGTATTGGCGCCAGCGATGCGTACGAAATAGGTACCCTTGGCAAGACTGGTAACATCCATAGTATAGACGCAACCGTTGTCGCAATAGAGTTCCTGCATGACAACTTCGCGGCCGCTCATGTCAAGAATGACAATGGTCAGGTCGCCCTGGACACCGCTTACGGCAATACGAGCTGCCTCAGATGCGGGATTAGGACTGATCGTCACAACGGCTTCACTTTCCACATCATCAATACCCTGTGCGTGGGTAGTGGAGAAGGTGGTAACGGGAGACCAGTCGCCATATTCGGTACTGCTGCAGATGCTGCGAACATATACATCGTACTGGGTATTGGCCTGGAGATTGTGGATTACCTGAGGATGGTTACCCACGACAACACGGCTGCAGGCATCGATGGAGGTGCCGTGAAGGCCATACTTCAACTCCCACTGGGAGACGGATGCCACACTTACCCAATCCACGGAAGCGCTATTGGAAGTGATGTCCGATACTGTAACATTATCTACCGGAGGACAACCAGCGCTGAGGTAGATGGCAACAGGTTCGCACCAGTCACCGGTAAGTTCATCCGAGCAGAGCGAACGTACCGCTACGGAATAAAGTACACCGCCTTCAAGATCGTAGAGGGTTGCCGTATTATTGGTCAGCGTGTCGTAGAAGTCGTATGTGTTGGAATAGAGATGCAGTTCCCAACGGGAAACCTCTGGATTGGCATTCCATGTCACGATGGCATAATCCTGACCCGTGGAGGTAACCTGCAGGCCTGTAGTCTGAGGACAGGTGATTTCGGTAGTAACAAATGAACCGAATACAGCGGATGAGGTATCGCCCAGACCGCATATCTGACGGACACAATAACTGTACTGCGTGTTCATCTGGAGCGGAGTGAAGGTGTAGAACGTGTCAATAACCGTGAAATACTGATACTGGCTGTCGTCCCTGCGCAGGCCTACCTGATAGCCGACACCAGAGCCGGTCCATGTAAGCAGACAGCTGTTGGCGGACGGCGTACTCTGGACATTGAGCGGCTGAGGACAATCCTCGACGATGGTCGTATCCTGACCCGTTCCATTGTTGATTACCTTTACAACGATATCATCAATGCCACAGGAGTAGTAACTTGAACTATGAGCCCATTTGAAAGCGATATACTTGGCATTTGCGGGAGCATTGGTAAACTGAACGGAATCGGTATGACCACCTGTTGATCCGCTGTAACTGGTAAGGTCACGGACACTTGAGAAGGATGAAACGTTCTCACTGGTCATATATCCCACCGAAAGCGTTCCTTTGGTAATGTTTTCCATACCGTACCAGAAGGAAATCTGAAGATTGCTCATTGCCGTATCGAACATCGGCAGATATACATACTTCACATTACCATATTCCTCATCTCCGGAGGTAAAGGTAAGACTGTTTCCGTGGCCATAATGATAGGAACCGGAACTGGTGACATGTGGAACAAACGCACTGTTTGTACCATTGCTGTATGCGCCCCAGCAGTCTGGCAGAGGACCGGGAGTATCATAGGTAGTAGCGCCAGCCACATCGGTGAAGTCCTGTGTGTATGGATAGGTGCTGATAACACCGCAGGCAGTGGTAAAGTGAACGGCCTGAGACCATTCGCTATAGGAATCGCCACAATTGGATCTTACATATACATCGTATGAGGTCTGAGGAATAAGATCCTGAACGGTTGCCATAGAAGCATTGGCAACATCTACATGATAGCCTTCTCCTGGAAGGAGTCCTGCCAGGCAGCACTCTACCTCAAAATTGGTTGCACCGTTTGGATTCCAGCTGACGGTTGCCGTTTCAGAACCCGGATTTACTGAAATATTGAACGGACGGTAGCAACGATCATCATTATCAATCAAGAGACTGTCCACATAAATATCTACCGCAGATTCTGACATAATGGCGATATAGTGACCATCACCGGCATAGTTGCTCAAAGGAATCTCTACGATCTGCCATTCGTTATTGACATTGATGTTAGCCATCGTAGAGAAGGTATTAGCCGTTGTCGGGGTGGTCATAACGCCCACCTTGATACTGCCTTCTCCGTTTGCTTTCACTGCCATAGTGAAGTTCAATCCGTCAATATCGTCAGCAATTGGAGGAGTAGCAAGGATAGCACGGCTGCTGGTGCTTGAAGAGGCAATCTTCAGAGACTTGGAACCGGAATAAGCTTCCGTTGTAACCACTGCAAACTTAGCAGCATTGTTTCTGGTCCAGCATCCGTTGTTCCAGTTCTCGAAACTTTCAACAATCGGAATTTCCAGTTCGCTGCAGGTAGTGCGGAAGGTAATCGTAGCGGTTGGGTAACTTTCACCGCCATTCTCACAGAGGGCTACGGCATAGCACTGATACTGGGTGTTGGGCAAAAGACCTGTCAGTTCAACAGTAGGTGTGGTTGCCACAACGTTCATCAAAGTATCACCGGTAGCTTTATAGTATATCTTCCAGGAAGTGTTGGCTGCATCCGTCACGGTAACTGTTGCCGTAGAACTTGAGGCCTCTACAAACGCAACACTTTCCGGAGCATCGCAGGCGGCGCGTTCACGGAGAACGACATCATCGATATAGATATCGCTGCTGTTTCCATCCACCACGAATGCCAACTGTACATTGCCCTCCATGTCACCAAGATTTACGGTATATTCGCTATATGAATCAGAGGTCATATCCAGAATATTGGAAGAGATGCCCTGATTGTTGGTGATTGGAAGAGAAGTGTAACCCGATCCGCTGTTAGCGCGTACCTGCAGACGTGAATGATTTCTTGACCCCTTGCCTCGTGCATAGAACATCAGTTCGTTGTTGCCAGTCAGGACGAAGGTAGGCATAATCAGCATATCGTTTGAAGCCACAGCGGTATCGCTGTTGTTGCACTTGAACATTGCTGCATATTGTCCCTGATGCGAGAAATCGGAAGTGGATTTAGCCCAGTAGCTGTTGTTGTTGGCCGCATTGGTTCCACTCCAGCATTCGGGGTACTGAAGATTGTTGCTGGCCGAAACCCATGCCATTCCTTCAAATCCGCATTCCCAAGGAATTACCGATATTGCACCACAAAGGGTAATAAATTCTGTTGATACAGCGTTCAGACTCATACCGTCGGCACCGCAATAATTATAGGCCTTCAACTGATAACCGGTATGGATAGTAAGATTTTCCAGAGTATATGTCGTACCTGTGATGATTGTATCCCATACAGTTTCCGTCTGCGGTTTGAAGAGGAGCATAACACTGTCGCTTTCTCCGTTTTCAACGGTCACGGTAGCAGAGTTTTCAGTAACATCGCTTACATTAATGCTGATAGGTGCAGGGCAACGGTCTCCGGCAATAACGATGTTGTCGATGGCAGCAGGACCGGAGCCCTGACTACCGTCATTTCGCCATACGATCACCAGATTGTATGCACCAGGAGTTGTCAGCGTAAACATTCCAGACTGAGTCTGCCATGTATTCTGCTGATTAATATATTCCGTAGAATGGAGCAAAATGCTGTTGGTGGGGAATGATGGTGTTGATGTTCCTGCTGTAGGTGTATAAGAGTCAGGAACCAGTGCTACCTTCATATAATCATACGAGGATTCTCCATAGCAGCGCCAGTCGTATGAATAGTTATAATCACCTGCTGTGGTGATATTAATCGGAACGTAGGCATAGACTGTACTTGTACTGCCATTATTGTAAGCATTGGTAGAACCGTTGGTATTGGAGATATAGAGACCCTTGGTTCCTTCGCCATTGCTGGCAGCCGTTCCGTGATACCACTTATTGGTAAGTGTACCGTTTTCGAGAACCCATTCATCCAGAGATGTTCTTTCAAAATCTTCGGAGAATGGCATAGTCATATATAATGTCGTATAGAACGAGAACGGCATGCCACTCATACTATAGTCACCTTCTCCGCAATCGCTATATACCAGACCTGTATAGTCCGTATGCGGCAACAGATTGGTCAATGTGCAAGGACTTGCAGAACGGACGGTATCGTATGAGTAAGCGCCATCGGCTTTATAGAGTATCATGAAGTTCTCGGTACTTGAACTTTCTATTTCAAGGGTTGCAGTAGTCAAAGTGGCGTCCGAAACAGTTACACTGGTTGGCCTTGAACAGCTGAAGGTCTGGATTGTTCTGATACTGATATTATCCACTGCAGCGGGTGGTAGGGTTCCCTGAGATCCGTCATTACGCCATAGGAATGCAATTTTGTATGTACCGGCTTCCAGCATGACTTCTGATTCCTGAGTCTGCCATACACCGCTCAGGTTAAGGCGCTCACCGGGAAAAAGCCGGACAGAACCTTCCGGATCCAGATAATCACCGGAAATAGGAGTAGTTGTAGATGGAATGACGTATGCCTTCAGATAGTCAAAAGAACTTTCGCCGGCACATTTCCAATCATACACAAACTGATAGATACCATCCTCAGGAATGGTTATGTTACGCAATGCCCATACGGCAGCCGTACTATTGATAGTATATACGTTGTCACTGCCATTATTGGTGATGAACAAGGATTGACCTTCTGTGCCAGCGTATGTGCCCGAGCCTATCATCCAGTGATTGGTTGAAGTACCGTTTACAAGCGTCCAGTTGGAAGATTCGCCTGAACTTTCAAAATCACATGTGAAGATGACCGATTCGGGATCTGTCAAGGTAAAGGAGAACGGAACAAAGAACCTGCTGGCACCACCTTCTGCACAGAGCGTATAGGCCATACCTTCATAGACGGTGTTGGTCATCAGATTCTCAAACGTATAGGTATTGCTATATGTCTCTACAGTATCGTAGGTCGTTTCACGGGTTGATTTATATACAATCTGATATCCGGCTTCCTCCTCACCATATATCGTCAATGTGGCTCCGTGCACATCCAGATTGCTTACTGCAACACTGTCCGGTGCATCACACAAATCCAACTGACGCGCGCGTATCATTATATTATCTATTGCAGCGGGAGGCTGAACGCCTTGACTGTCATCATTATTCCACGCGAATGTAAGATAATAAATACCCTGGATATCCACAGGAAAATCGGAACTGTAGGTTTGCCAGCCGTATCCGTTACTCAATGTTGTATTACCCGTAATATTTATGGTTGGCGTCATAGTCACTCGACTATCAGCACCCGACAATGGATGTTCATCCATCTCGGAGGTAGAAATCAATCCGACAGATATATAATCCCAATTTAATTCGCCTACCGATTTCCAATTGAACTCAATATGATATAAACCCGACATGTCAAAAGTAACAGGAACGTATGCATACGTGTTACACTCCGTACTGATATCGTAAGTGTTTGTTTCACCATTGTAATCACTGATATACAAACTTTTGTTTCCCGAATAGGCTACAGCATTACCGATATACCACTGGTTGGTTGCCGTACCGTTGGCCAGCGTCCAGTCACCCAAAGTGCTGACATTTTCAAACGTCTCCCGATAGATTACCGATTCTGGATCGTACCATTCAGCAGTAGTCACATTCAAGGTCAGCGTGTCGCTTGAACCTTCGGGACAATCCGAAACAACCATTACGGTATAATGAGTCAGCGGTTCAAGATTTTCAAACATATAGGAAGTGTCCTCTACTGAAGAACTTTCAATTTCTTCCCCGCTTGCATTGTATATTGCAACGGTATAGCTGTCGGGAACATTCAGAGAGGTGCTTCGGTTGAGGCTCCACTGTACGCCTATAGAGTCAGAAACGATATAATAGGTCTGCAATCCTATAAGTTCAGGGCAGAAACTATAGGTATGAACCCTCACTGTGGCAACACCTTCATCACCGCCACCACAAAGGGCGATCACGCGGATTTCGTAGTCGGTATTAGGTTCAAGGTCTTCCACATACACTTCCGCATCGGACACTTCTTCCAGAGCCATCACCCATTCCTGGGTTCCAACTTCACG
This sequence comes from Bacteroidales bacterium, assembly GCA_045640985.1. GTDB lineage: Bacteria > Bacteroidota > Bacteroidia > Bacteroidales > P3 > Colimorpha. The sequence goes on along the minus strand of JAZUFZ010000001.1, from coordinate 13,914 downwards.
ATACATTACATTCCAAGCCTCTTCGCTACCGCCGGGAGTCCAACGCAAGCCTACGGATGTTTCCGTAACCTCATCCACTGAAACCGTCGGCGCCTCACAACTGTAACTTACTTCACAGCCTCCCGGCAGTTTCATATTCGGACGAACTGACAAGGCCATCTCATTGCTTGCTAAAGTTGCTGAAGGTGAATGTGGCTCTAAATCCACATTGTCCTGATAAGCCGTATAGCATCTACCTGCGACAGTGGAATAGTAAAAATACATATATGAAGATGTATAGGATCCCGAATTATCGTCTATTGCTATTATCAGGTTATCCGTTCCGTTATAACTGAACATATTCTGCAATGGAATCATATTCCATCCGTTGGTAAAGGTATATGATCCTGAAAATACTTCAGTAAACTGCAGATTACCCAGAAATGAATCCAATGACGTTTCTGAAGTATGTGCCATATACATGGTAAATGTTCTGTTGTGGATGTAACTATTGGAAATATACGCCTGGAAACCGATGGAATCTATCGTTCTGGCACCACCCAATTCACTACTGAGATACAGCATCTGGTGATATCCGTAGTTATAATACTCGTTCAGCGGTACATTATGGTTGTCATGCAACATTCCTGTCAGTTCCACTGGCAGACTACCCGAACTGCATGAAGTCATAAAGGTAGTTTCTCCCGTAACTACGGAATTTCCTTCATCGCAGACAGCCGTAACCGTCACGTTATAATCGGTGAACTCCCTCAGGTCTTCCACGTCAAAGCTTGTTTCGTTGGTGGTAAATTCCATGGAGAGACTGCTGCCGCGCCAGATGGTCAGCACATATTCGTTCACAATCTCATCCATTCCGGGCTCCACCGTCCAGCTGATAGTGGCGCCGTTGGTAGTGATATTGCTTACCGAAACGCCGGTAATATTGAGACAGGTCGCAATCGTGCTGAATTGGAAACTCATGCCTCTCACGCCCATTCCTGCATCACCGCAGTCGGTATAGGCCATAACTTCGTATCTGGTACGGCTCTCAAGGTTCTCAATCAAGGCCGGCGATGAAGAATATAGGGTATCATATCTTCCCGTAGTACCCGCTTTGCGGTAGCAGATCATGAAATCCTCACCGTATGCGCTCACCAGTTCCAGTTCTGCGGTAGTTCCGGTAACGCTGGCAAGTTCAATGCTGCTCACGCCGCCACATTCCGAACGTTCCAGAACCACATTATCAACAGCCGTAGCCAAAGTCTCCGATGTCTGACCGAGGTTGGTCCAGGCAAAAACCAGATAGTAGTTGCCAGCGGGAACACTGGAAGCAGAAGCACCGTTATAATGGCTCCAGGCGTCACTTCCATAGATCGGACCGTTGTCCAGCATAATACCGTTATGGATATTTATATTCTGCATAGTTGCGGCCGGGGTCAGCGTTTCGTCAAAAGGAACCAGCGCCACCCGCATATAGCTGCGGTTGGTATTGGCGCCATGCCAGTCAAACGAAATCAGATAGTCGCCGTCCTCGTCAATCGTGATGGGACGCTGGGCATAGACAAGCCCCTGACTGGTATTGGTATAGACATTGCTTACGCCGTGATCGTTACTGATATACAGACTTTTTCCGCTTTCTCCCTCGTATGCAGCCTCTCCTATACACCATTTATTCAGACATCCGCCATTATTCAATACCCAGCTGCGGTTCAACTCTATGTCATCAAAATTACACTCGTATGGAACACTTCCGAACTCCAGCGCCGTGGTAAACTGGATAGTACTCCAGGAACTGGTTTCGCCGTCGCACAGATGGCGCACAGCCACCGTATAAGCCGTATTATCCGTAAGACCGCTCAGCTGGATGGAACTTCCGTCCGTAACCGTCAGCATACGGTCCTCCACTCCTTCGGTACTTACCTTTACCTCGAAATTTCCGGACTGATTCCAGCTCAAAAGCGCGCTGTAAGGCTGGATATCACTTACTGCCAGTCCGGTAGGACGGCTGCAGCTTGTAGCCGAAATCGAGAAACGGACCACCGGCAACGTACTCAGCAGCGAAGCCGAACCGCCTGGAGGATAGGTTCCTGCCACAGTACGATACAAAACGCCATTAGTCTTGGAATAAGTAGCATACTTTATACTTGAAACCGCAGCAACACGTTTCGACATCACGATAACTGCCAGATTATGGGCTCCGTCGTACTCAAACGGATTGTCAAGCACGATAGGCACCCAGCCCGCAGCGGTCGGATGGGTAAAACTGCTGGCAGAATAAACCAGACTCACCTCATTCTCTGCAAGGAAAGTGTTGGCACTCGGCATACCGCCCACATTCTGCGTAAGCTCCGTCTGCCCCATATACACACGAAGCATCGTATCGGTCAGTTCACCGGGAGTGCTGCAATAGAACCACAAGGTATCTATCGTACCTTCCATTCCGATTTCCGATGCGCTGTAAAGCATCTGCACCGTACCGGCCTTTCCAGAATTGTAGAAAGGAGCCTTGTCGGCGGTTCCTGAGGGGGTTCCCACCTCAACTCTTACTGACTGAGCCGTTGCCGAAAAAGCAAAAATCAGCATTGCGGCTGTCATCAAAAGATTTCGTAGTGTTTTCATATTATACTGTTTTTTATTAATTTACAACAATAGTATGTGTCAAAACACGCCCTTTTCGGGCATACGTAACACCTTGCAAAGATACACTTTTTTTCTTATACCACAAATAAAAAGAGAATTTTTTTTATTTATTTTTTTCTATCCATTGTATTCCAAACCCTTACAGCCGAAATTTTCCAATATTTCCCGTTTCCCTTCACTTCCCTTCTTCAGTAATGCCAAATTGCCTTCTCCAACAGGTTTCCCCAGCCCACTCATCAGGTTTCCCCAGCCCACACCCAGCCCACCCATCAGGTTTCCCCAGCCCTTTCCCACACACCGCAGAATTGTTGTTTCCATACATTTCTTTCCCACCGTAGAGCCGCCATTTCTCCGAAGTTTCCGTCCTTCCGCGCCACCGCTGTTTCACGTTGATTTCCCGCGTGTAAACCCCTTGATACTTAGGGGTATCTTCGGTCTATCTTCTTTTTATCTCCATATTATCTTCTTTTTATCTCCTTTCCTTAGAATAAGAGATAGAAAAAAGATAAAAAGAAGATAGAAAAAAGATAGAAGGGAGTTACCCCTATGCCGGTAAGGCGCAGCCATACAAAAAAGCGACTTCAAAAATACAGGCAAGGCAGACTCGAAAGCCTGCCCTGCCAGAAATTCATCAAAGTCACCCGAGCCTTACCGCCCGATAATCAGCGCGCCACTCACGTTCCAAGACGAGAAACTGCCCTCCATAGGCTTTCCCTGAGGGATAGCCACGGTAATGGTATGAGTGCCGGGCTCCAGCCCCGAGAGGTCAAAATATACCGGCTGGGTAGCCGTTCCGGGACACCAGCCGCTGCGGCTGTAGTCGCTGCTGCTGAGGCCGTTCCAGAAGTTACCGCTCACCGGATTCCATTCGCGGTAACATCCGCAGTCCTCTCTCCAGGGAGTATATTCAGCGACCTTCACGCCATCCACGAGAATCGTGTTGGGCTTAGGGTTGAACTCATCGCCCCCGCCCCAGCCGCCATGGCCGGTAGTGATATAGCGCAGGCGTATGGACTTCGCCCCTTGGGGTATCTCAAACGTAGTCTGAAGACTATCGGTAAGGAACATCTTGCCATAGTTCTGTCCAGCCATTTCGAGTACGTTACAGGTATTGAACAGCGGCATCACGCCGTCCACAATTCCGGCATCGCGCCAGACATCTTCGCCGGGATAGCTCTTGAGGTCCACCGAAACGATATGACCGCCCTTGTCGTAGTTTCCGATCCAGATGCCGATCCACACGTCTCCCTGAAGCATCTCGGCCATATCGGTAACTTCCTGCTTATAATAGGTCTCGTCGTTCCATTCCAGACCATCGATCGCCACTTTTTCATTAAACTTTCCTACACCAAAAGGGGTGAAGAATCGCACCAGTTCCACCAGAGGCTCATAGCCTTTGGACTTCACAACGCCTTGATACTGCTGACCCAGACGATCGGTAATAGTGGAAAGATTCTTGGGGTCGTTGAGGCCGTCAAGGAAAGAATAATACATACGGTGAGGAATCACAAAGAGGGAACCCGTGCGGTCGTAGGCGTCGCCGTTGCTGCGCTGGTGGATTTCAACAAAAGTCTGGTAATGGGGAGGCAGCGCCTGAAGATGCACGCGTCTCATAGCCAGCGTGCCGCCGGCAAAATGGAGTACCTTGTCGGTTGTAGCCAAATCACTTGCAGAATCGTTCTGCTGACCCCAGGAGAGTTGAACCTGATCGAAGATTCTGGTGCTGATAACCAGGCGTTCCCGCTTGATTCTGTCCTGTTCGGCAGCGGTGACGTAGGTAAGGTTTACGGGGGTAAAAGCCTTCAGCATCATGGAACTTGCCTTATCGTCCCATTTGTTGAGCTGTATCTGCAACTGTCCGTTCCGCCAGTATTCCACCAGAACGCCCTCCTGAAGACCATACTGGGGCAGCGGATTGATGCAATGATGACCGGCTTCAACCACAAATTCGAGCTTGTTGGAATTCACATAACAGGTATAGCGCGTACGGGTTTTTGTGAGGGTTTCCTTTGTCCATTCGATATCGCTCCGCGAAAGCTGGCGGGAAGAGCGGAAAACGATGGTATCGTACATCAGATCAAAGGTCAGGCTGTCGTGGACATAGTCGGCAAGCGTCAATTCGCGGGCCAGACCGGGAACAGGCTTGCCCACCTGGTTCGGATTATAGACAACGCACATATTCCCCACCCGTTCCACGACAATAGTCGAGGTATCGGTATGGTCGGAATCATAGTCGTAAACGTTGTAATAAAAGTTATTGTACTTGTTGTAATCAACTTTCTTTTCGGCCATCACTGTTGTGGCGAAAGCAAGCATAAGAATTAAGATTTTGAATTTCATATTTAGAATGCTAATAATTACGAATTTTTGTCATCTCTACGGGTTTCGGAAAGTTCCTTTGCCAGAAATTCTCCAGTAAGACTTTCAGGACATTTTGCCACTTCCTCAGGCGTACCGCAACAAACCAGACGGCCGCCGTTTCTGCCGCCTTCCGGTCCCAGGTCTATGATATAATCAGCAGTCTTGACCACATCGAGATTATGCTCAATGACCAGCACGCTGTTGCCTTTATCCACCAAAGCCTGCAGCACTTCGAGCAACTGGCGGATATCATCAAAATGGAGACCTGTAGTAGGTTCATCCAAAAGATACAACGTGCGTCCGGTTGAAGGACGGCTGAGTTCAGCCGCGAGCTTGATACGCTGGGCCTCACCGCCGCTGAGAGTCGTACTGGGCTGACCAAGGGTAATATATCCGAGTCCTACCTGCTGAATGGCCTGAAGCTTGCGGTGAATCTTAGGCATATTGCTGAAGAAATCCACGGCCTGCTCCACCGTCATATCCAACAGATCGGAGATGGATTTCCCGCGATAACGGATTTCGAGCGTCTCGCGGTTATAACGTTTTCCGCCACAGGTCTCACAGCCCACATATACATCGGGAAGGAAATTCATCTCAATGGTACGGACGCCTGCCCCCTTGCAGGTCTCGCAACGGCCGCCGCTCACATTGAACGAGAAACGGCCGGGCTTGTAGCCCCGGATTCTGGAAGCCGGCAACTGAGCAAAAAGCTGCCGTATATCATCGAATATGCCTACGTATGTGGCAGGATTACTTCTGGGAGTACGTCCGATTGGGGACTGGTCTATCTGAATGACCTTATCTATATTATCCAATCCGAAACAGTCCTGATAAGGCAGCGGCCGCGCCTGGGAATGATAGAAATATCGGCTCAATATCGGATGCAACGTACCGTTGATGAGGGACGATTTCCCACTGCCGCTCACACCTGTAATGCAGACAAACAAACCCAGAGGAATGTTTACCGTGAGATTCTTGAGATTGTTGCCCGTTGCCCCGATGATGGAAAGCACAGGCTTTCCTTCGGCGGAACGACGTTTGGGAACGGGAATATCCAAGGTACGATGAAGATAATCTATCGTAAGGCTATGTGAAGGATTCTTTACCCCCGGTTCGAGTAGCGGAGCCACCGGACCTTCATACATAATCTTGCCACCGTGAACACCCGCCCGGGGCCCGATATCCACGAGATAATCAGCTGCCAGCATCATATCACGGTCGTGCTCTACCACAATCACACTATTGCCTAAATCGCGCAAGGATTTGAGTGCGGCAATGAGACGGCCATTGTCACGTTGATGAAGCCCGATAGACGGTTCATCCAGAATATACAATACCCCCGTAAGCTGAGCGCCGATCTGAGTAGCCAGACGGATACGCTGGCTTTCTCCACCGCTGAGGGTGCGGGTACTTCGTGCAAGGGAGAGATACCCCAAACCCACATCCAGCAAGAAACGCGTACGGGTAAGGATTTCTCTGATAATCTCATGTGCGATAGCCTTCTGGTTTTCGGATAACTTGGGTTCCAGTTCCGACATCCACTGATAGAACTCCACCAGATCCATCTGGGTGAGTTCTCCGATATTCTTGCCATCAATGAAGAAGTGCAGACTTTCGGTCTTGAGCCGAAGCCCGTGACACTCGGGACAAGGAACAAGATTCATAAAGTTCGCCGCCCATTTCTGCAATGCGGCCGAAGTGTCGTCCGTTGCCAGCTGCCGTATATAGTTCACAATACCTTCAAAGCCGGAAAAATGCTCCGCATCCTCAAGGTCAATCATCGGAGTATAATCGCTGGTACCATAAAGCACGACATTAAGCGCCTCCTCGGAGAACTCCGCAACAGGGGTATCCAAAGTAAAATTATAGGATTTCCCGAGGTTCTCCAACTGACGGAAAAAGGGATTGCCCGCTGAATATTTGCCAAGAAAATCAAACGCTCCGTCGCGGATACTCTTAGAGCGGTCGGATATAAGTTTTGAAAGGTCTATCTCAGAAATTTCGCCAAGTCCGTTGCATTTCGGACAGGCGCCATAAGGAGAGTTGAAACTGAAAGTGTTGGGTTCCGGATCAGAATAGGATATATCCGATACCGGATCCATAAGCTTACGGCTGAAATAGCGGAACTTGCCGTCCGTATTATCCAAAATCATCAACACTCCTTTGCCCTGCTTGAAAGCCGTACGGGTAGCCTCAGGAAGACGGGTATCACCGCTCTGCCCTACACGAATGCGGTCTATGACAAGTTCGATATCATGGGTCTTGTAACGATCGACCTGCATATTATAGCTCAGTTCCTTAATCTCTCCATCTACACGGACACGAATATAGCCCTTCTTGGCCACCTGGGCAAAGAGTTCCCGATAATGTCCCTTGCGGCCTTTCACAAGCGGAGCCAAAACCGTAACATCGTGTCCGGCATAGTCTTTTTGGATAAGGTCGAGAATCTGATGATCGGTATATTTGACCATCTTCTCCCCCGTCATATAGGAATACGCCTCCCCGATGCGGGCATAAAGCAGACGCACAAAATCATAAATTTCAGTAACTGTTCCCACCGTAGAACGGGGATTCTTGTTGGTTGTCTTCTGCTCAATGCTGATAACCGGACTCAGCCCATTGATCTGGTCCACATCCGGGCGCTCCATGTTACCGATAAAATGACGGGCATACGCGGAAAACGTTTCCATATACCGGCGTTGTCCTTCAGCATAAATTGTATCGAAAGCCAGCGTAGATTTTCCACTGCCGCTTAACCCGGTAAACACCACAAGCTGATTGCGGGGGAGCGAAATGTCAATATTTTGAAGATTATGTTCTCTTGCACCAAGAATATCGAGAGGCATGATTCAGATTTAAGGTTATATATTCACGATGAAAGGTTGTAATGCGGTACGCGCCAGATCAGAGATACCACGGACTTACAAGCGCTCTACCAGCGAGGTATTGGAAGAGCGGGCGGTAAGCGCACCTTTTACAGGAACTTTTACCTGATAGGTCTTATTGGTTTTATTAGTAAGAGTTTCCGTTTGAAGCCAGGGGTTCAACTCCCGCAACACCTTATAGCTTATGCCCTGTGATTTACACCACTGGTATAGATCTACGTTCTGACCGGACAGCGATACCGTTGTAGTCTTGATTGGCTGGTACAAATCACACTGACGCACATAGAACCCATACGATTGTGGGTGCTGCATAATAAGTTTCATTGCAAGAATGCGATACACATAACGGGTAGTTTCATTGTTGAGCCGCACATCATAATATGAAGTAACATCCTGTTTCTGGAGACGTTTCTGAAGGCCACTTTCGCCACAGTTATAACTTGCAGCCGCAGAAGTCCAGTTGCCGAACCGGGCTCGGGCAGACTTGAGATAGCGGCACGCCGCATGTGTGGAGGCTTCAATATCCCAGCGCATATCAATTTCATCCGAAATTTCAAGACCGTATGACTGTCCCGTCGCCTTGAGGAACTGCCAGTATCCAGATGCTTTCGCCGGGGACGTAACATTGGTGAGACCACTCTCAATTACACAGAGATACTTGAAGTCTTCAGGAACTCCTTCCTCTTTAAGGATTTTCTCGATGGTGGGGAAATAACGTCCTGCCCGCTTCATGATAAGCAGCATATTACTCTGCCAGTACATGTTCACCATAAGTTCACGGTCGAGACACTCACGCACATAATACGCCTGCATCGGGACCATTTCACCAGCGAAATCCAACGTATCGGGAAGAACCGGGGCAAAAATTCTGTAACTGGACTGAAGTGCCTTGGTATAAACTGCGTCATTATTTTCTTTTTGAGTGGCAAAAACAAACACCTGTCCCCCAATGGCAATGCAGGACAAGATGATAGCGATAATACTGAGTTTTTTCATGGGTGCAAAGATACGAACTTTTTTTGACACAGAGCTAAAAACAGAATGTTTTTTTATGAACAGGCAAGAAAGCAGAACTCGAAAGTATGTGTAAGCGTGAGTGTTGGAAAGAAAAACGAGAATAAATTTTGTCGATTGAAGAAAGTTTCGTACCTTTGCAACCGGAAACAATGGGGCAATATCCCGATGAAGCAAATAAAATAAATCAATATAATATTATGGAAAAACTGATAATCACAGCTGCAATATGCGGCGCAGAAGTTACCAAAGAGCAGAATCCCAATGTACCTTACACCGTTGAAGAAATCGTACGCGAAGCCAAGTCTGCAGTGGATGCGGGCGCAGCCATCATTCACCTCCACGTCCGTGAAGATGACGGTACTCCAACCCAAAGCCATGTACGTTTCCAGGAATGTACCGAGGCTATCCTCAAGGTATGTCCTAACGTTATCCTGATTCCTTCCACCGGTGGTGCAGTAGGAATGACTCCCGACGAGCGTCTGGATTCTACCAATACCACTCCTATTCCTGAGATGGCAACCCTCGACTGCGGTACCTGCAACTTCGGCGATGATATCTTCGACAACACTATGCCGACCATGCGCGCTTTCGGAAAACGTATGATGGAAAAAGGCATCAAACCGGAATACGAATGCTTTGAAATGGGACACCTCGACACCATTCTCACTATGGCTCGCAAAGGTCAGGTTCCCGGTGATCCTATGCAGTTCAACTTCGTTCTCGGTGTAAGCGGATGCACTCCCGCAACCGTTGACAACCTGTGCTGGATGGTTAAGAATATTCCTGCTGGCAGCACCTGGACCGCAACCGGTATCGGCCGTCATGCCTTCACTCTGGCCGCTCCTGCTATCGTAATGGGCGGTAATGTTCGCGTTGGTTTTGAAGACAACCTCTACCTCGAAAAAGGTGTATTGGCAAAGAGCAACGGAGAACTGGTTGATAAAGTCGTAAGAATGGCAAAACTTCTGGGTCGTCCTATCGCCACCAGCGATGAAGCCCGCGAAATACTCAGTCTTAAACCTCGTCACTAACAATTGGAAAACAAGCCAATATTTATTACGATGAAAAAACTGATAATAATCACATTAGGACTGCTCTTTATGGGCAGTTCTTTTGCTCAAGAGCCTACGAATTTACAGAAATCGTGGAGGGAGTTCATCCACAAACGTGACATTTCAAAACGTTATCTGGAAAGCAATATACCACTTTCTACGACTATGAATTCCCAGCCGGCAATGGCAGCAAAGCACCAATACAGCAGCGCACTTCCCGCAGACCGGTGGTTTCCTGGCGAATGGGAAGAAGTTCAAGCCATTGTGGTAACGCCCTATTATGAATATCTTGTGCCAGGTCATGAGAACGACCAATACTGGTATGCAGATCCATTGGTAACGGGACACGCTGACTACTACCACTATTCCAACGGATGGCGACAGCAAGGAAGCGGCCCATACGTAATCACCATGGACACCACAAGCACTTTCGGCAATACGTTTTTCTACCTGATGGATGGTATCCAACTGGGAGGAGCTGAAGCTTGGGTTCACGTTGAGCAGGCCTCAGACTCAAATATCGTATTGCGCAAACTTGAACGTATGAACCTCCGCCACGAGAATGTAAAATTCATCGTAGGACCAGGCAACTCATTCTGGTATCGCGACTGCGGTCCTATCTGTTTCTATTTCGGAGCAGAGGACAGTGTTGCCATGCTTGATTTTATGTACTACCCTGGACGCGCACTGGACGATTCTCTGCCCTCTTTGATTGAGCAGCAGATGAATATTCCAAATTATATGACGCAAATAGAATGGGAAGGTGGCAACTGTGTTGTGGATGGCGCCGGTATGGTTCTTTCAAGTGATGCTATCTATTCCAACAATATGGACGATGTCGGACAAATCACCTGGAACGGCAGAGATGAGAGCACTATCAATTATGAAACGAAACAGCGTCTTACAAAGGCTCAGGTGAAAGACTCTCTTGCAAGCCTCTTAGGACCGCGCGCATGTTATATCCTGCCCGCATTCAAGTATGACGGTGGAACCGGTCATGTGGATTTATACTGCGATATGTGGGATGAAAACGAATTTGTATTCAGTAAATTTCCCGACTACTACAGCAACTGGCGCGATTATGCTACCGCATCCAAGAATATTGACTCGCTGAGCAGTTACCAGAGCTATTTCGGAAACGACTACAAGAAGCACTTCATTCCATTCCCCTGCAAGGATAACGGAACTGCATTTTCCAGCCAGGCCTCCTACAATGACAGTTATACCCGGACCTATTCCAACCACACCTTTGTAAACAACGTAATTCTCCAGCCGGTATTCTCAACCGTTCAGAACGGAGAACCTACCAAAGAATGGGACCGCAGAAAATTCGACAGCCTTAAGCTGGCCTATCCTGGATATACCCTCTATCCTATCAACGTGAAAGAATTTGACGGTTCCGGCGGTGCTATCCACTGCATCACAAAACAGATTCCAGCGGACAACCCCGTACGCATATTGCATCCCTCCTATACTGGAATGCAGAACCAGCTGGCTGGACATAACGCAGAAATCAGCGCTATCGTAACCAACCGCAGCGGTATCGACAACGTGAAACTGTACTGGAGAGTTGATGGCAATGAATGGGAGACTGTTGATCTGGTACAGAATGACCCTTCAGCCAACGAATGGTCCGGTATCATGGAAATGGCTGGAATAGACCACGCTGATGGGTCATACAACACCTTTGAATACTATCTCAGCGCTACCAGCAACAACGGTAAAACCATCACCAAACCTATGACAGCTGCACAAGGTGGCTATTACACCTTCTACATCGGTGAGAATGTTCCGGTTTCTATCAATACCGTTTCTGTGGAAGAGGCCTTCGGTCAATTCTTCCCTAACCCCAGTAGCGAACAGGCACATATCCAGATTGAGATGAATGAAAGTCATCCTATCGACATCAACATTGTAGATCTCACTGGCCGTACCATCTACCACAGCACTATCCAACCGGAAGGAGACATCATCTATACCCTTAACACCAACCGACTGGCCAAAGGCGTTTACAGCGTTGTATTCTCCAGTCCGGAAGGACAGGTGGTCCGCCGTCTTGTAATCGAATAACAATGGTGGATTTCCACACTCATAAAACCACGACTGCGGATGGAGTCAAATCCATTCGCAGTCTTTCCATTCACGAAATACTGAACCTTCCGATTCTTCCGCCGCACTTCAGTATCGGAGTCCATCCCTGGTATATTGACCAGACTCCTGAAAACTGGGAGACACTTATGCTGCAATATGCCACTCAGCCCCAATGCCTCATGATTGGTGAAGCCGGACTGGACAAACTCCGCGGCCCGGAACTGAGCAGGCAGGTGGAAATTCTCAAACGGCAGATTTTCATATCAGAACAAATCCAAAAGCCCCTCATACTTCATATCGTCAAAACCGCGGACACCCTACTGCAACTCCACACCACATTAAATCCTACCCAGCAATGGTACTGCCATGGATTCAACGGTTCACCTCAACTGGCAGAAGAATTTCTACGCCATCACATCGGGCTCTCCTTTGGTGCCAGACTGCTGACATCGGAAAAGCTCCAGGAAACATACCGCTCATCAGTAGCCTGGGCAGCAGCACATCATTGCACACATCTGATTCAACTTGAAACAGACGACAGTCCCGTTACCATACAAGCCATATACAAATTTTCGGAAACACTTCTAAAACAATAGACATGCCAGAAATCAACCAAAACAACATAAACTTATTCCAGGGTCTTACCCCTGAACAGAAACAGAAGCTTTACGAACAGGCCTCCGGACTTTTCAGCGAAAACAGACGAGATCTTTTCGACCGGTTAGTACTGAACCGCACACGCCATATTGCAGTAGTGCTGGAAGACATCTTCCAATCCCACAACGCAAGTGCGGTATTGCGCAGCTGCGACTGCTTCGGCGTACAGGATGTACATGTGATCGAAAACCGGAACACATTCTCTCCAAACGCTGAAATATCCATGGGCTCCAACAAATGGGTAGATTACTACAAGCACCGCGACATTCTTCAGACCTACGATGAACTTCACAAAAAAGGTTACCGCATAGTCGCAACCTTGCCTCACGAGAACGACACAATGCTCCCCGACCTGGACATCTCCCAGCCGACCGCACTGGTATTCGGTACCGAACTTACAGGCCTAACCCAAGAAGCCATAGCCCACGCTGACGCGTATGTGAAAATACCCATGTACGGATTCACTGAAAGTTTCAACATTTCAGTCTGCGCCGCCTTATCGCTCTTCTACCTCACCGAAAAGATGCGTCACGACAGTTCCATTCACTGGCAGATGACCGAAGAAGAGCAGCTCACGCTCAAATTATACTGGTCAATGCAGACAATCCACGACGGACAGAATGTCATGAAAACACTCATTTCCAAACTTTAAGCCCACTCATTTGAAAAAAAGTGAATTTTTTTCATATTTCGTACAATAATAAATATTTTTTGACGTTATACAAAATATAAAATCAAGCGACAATAGCTCAGTTGGCAGAGCGGCGGCTTCCCAAGCCGCAGGTCGCGGGTTCGAGCCCCGTTTGTCGCTCCAAGCACATTCCCAGTAGTTTATTAGGATTTCCAAGAAAAACCGGACCTGAAACGAACCAAGGTTCTTTTCAGGATAGGGGTTTGTGAGGTTTGAGGAGTTTAAGAGGTTTAAGGAGTTTAAGAGGTTTGAACCTTGAAACCTTGAAACCTTGGAACTTGAACCTTGGATCCGGAGCCGAACCCGAACCGAAGGTCTGCGACCGAAGTGGAGCTAAGGTCTGCGACCGAAGTGGAGCAAACTTGAAACTTGGAACTTGGAACTTGAAACTTGTCCCTTATTTGAATCTTTACGCAGTATGTCGATGAACGCTCGAAATCGTGCGGGGGGCCGGCTTTCCCGTCTTGATTTCGGATGCAAAGTTACGAACTCTTTCCGACATCAGGTGCCGATTTGTCCGCATTTGTCCGCATTCAGTGCC